>SHMU01000013.1 GCA_008080765.1 Promethearchaeota archaeon
AACTCAATGCGGATCTCAACGCATCCAGAAACTTATCCGAGTACGGCAAGGCTGTATTCGGGAGGGCGTCTGTCAATTGTCCTAAAAAGGGAATAAGAAGTATCCCTAATGTAGCAGTATCTCCGATGACCGATTCCATAGAATCGTTAGGAAGAGTTCTAGTTACAAGCCCACAACGTTAGTGGTGGGTAATTGACACCTCTCTCTTTCAACTATTTAAATCTTATTGTGGGAGAAATGATAAAAATGAGTCTGCTTTTCTATTTCAAATTCTCCTTTATAAAGTTTATTCTTTAGAACTCTTTTTTGTAATCTCTATCCATTAAATTAAAATTTAATAGCACACTAATTCTAGATACTTAGTAATATTAATTATTGTGAGAAAAAACTTTTAATGTAAGTGCAAGGTAACATTTTTTCACATACAATTACAATATAAATATACCATTATCAAGTGTTTCAATTGAAAGTATCATCTACAAAACCAAGCAAACAGAGAAAAGCACTCTATAATTACAAAAACCATCAGCGCTCGAAATTGTTGAGGACACGGTTAGCTGATTTTCTCCAAGAAGATTATGGCATTCGAACGCTTCCGCTCCGAGTGGGAGACCAAGTACGTATAGTCAAAGGAGAGTTTAAGGATTTTGAAGGGGAAGTTATTTCCATTACCAAAAAACTCCGCGTGAAAATTAAGGAGGCGGCATTTGAAAAAGCAGATGGAACCGAATGGAATCCCTCCATACATATTTCAAATTTAGTCATAACAAAATTTAAAGAGGAAAAAGAAATGGATCCGTGGAGAGCACATATGATTGACAGAAAGTCTGTATTTGGGTTTAAATGGAAGGAAGAACTTGAGGCACCGAAGAAGGAGGAACTCTAAAAATGACACGCCATGGAGGGCAAAAGATCTTAAAGCGCCTTAATACACCGAAATATATTCAAATTAAGCGCAAACATGGAAAATTTTTTGTAAATCCCTCACCTGGTCCTCATCCAAAGCGATTTTGTTTACCCCTCCTTCACATCGTACGGGATCTCTTAAAAATTGTGGATAATCATCGAGAAGCAAAAAAACTCATTGGTTTAGGATATTTCAAAGTAGATAGAAAAAAGGTAAAAAATGAACGATATCCGGTAGGATTAATGGACGTCATTTCAATTGATGACACAAACACACATTATCGAATAGTTCCCGACTCTCATTATGGATTAATTCTTCATGAAATTCCCGAAGAAGAGAGTATGGTGAAGCTGTGTCGAATAGAGCAGAAAAAAACCATAAAAGGTGGACATATTCAATTAAATCTTCATGATGGAAGAAATATTTTGATACGTGTAGATGATCCTACTGAACCTGAAGAAGATATCTATAAATGTATGGATGTATTAAAGATTTCATTGCCCGATCAAGAAATATTGAAGAAACTTGAATTTAAGGAGAATAATTTAGGACTAATTATGGACGGAAAGAATATTGGAAAACGGGGGAAAATCGTGAAAATTGAAAAAAGATTCGGTCCTAAGGCAAGTCTTGTTTCAATTGAAAACGAAGATGTTCTCACGGAAACTCTTTATGATTATACGTTTACAATAGGAGAAAAAGATCCTGAATTAACTCTTTATGAGAATTAATCATAAAATTACATTACAATATTAGGTAAAGAGAAAAATGGCCTCAAAAACCAAGCAAAAAAAAAAACCCGCAGAATCAGTCAATTATGAACAGAAATGGGAAAACCCCATGAAAAGACCTTATTTAGAAAAAATAATTCTAAATATTGGTGTTGGGAGTGGAGGAGAGGAATTAGAGCGAGCAGTTGCTGTGTTAGAATCGATTACCGGAAAGACTCCTTGTAAGACCATCTCCAGAAAAAACATTAAGGAGTTTAACCTTCGCAAGGGAAGACCTATTGGGGTGAAGGTTACCATTAGAGATGAAGATGCTGCCGAGCTTCTTAAACGATTGCTAATTGTCAGCAATAATAGAATAAAGCGAGCTAGTTTTGATGATTATGGTAATTTTGGGTTTGGGATAAAAGAACATATTTCAATTCCAGGAGTAGAATATGATAATACCATAGGTATTTGGGGTTTAGATGCGATGGGACGTGTCGTGAGACCTGGAATGAGGGTAAAGTATAGAAGGGCTCATCGAGCTTCAATTCCAAAGGATCACTATGTTAACCGTGAAGAAACTCAATATTTCTTACAGAAGATGTATAATATAAATATTGTGGAAGAAATCATTGATGAATATTAAAAATATCATTAATTCAATTAAATTAAATTTTAAAATAAATAATTAATAACAGATAAAATCGCAAGAAGTGGTTAAATGCCGCAGGGTAGTAAACATGGGAAAGGTCAACGAGTATGTCGTCGCTGTGGATCTCATCAAGGGATTATTCGACGATATGGACTAAACATCTGTCGAAGATGTTTCTATGAGATAGCCGGTGAAATTGGATTTAAACGATATAGTTAGAGATTAAAGAGTAGATGTATAAAAAAGAGATGATGTAATTGGGAAATAAAACACTAGCAAATTGCCTTGTTCAGATAAAAAATGCAGAACGAGCACGTCAAAAGGAGGTTATCGTATATCCTGCCTCTAAATTAGTGCAGCGAATACTCCGCATCCTACAACAACATGCCTATATCGGAGAATTTGAGAGGTATGATGATGGAAGACAAGGAAAATTTAAGATAGCTCTTTTAGGAAGAATAAATGAATGTAGGGCGTTATTACGTTTAAATTATAAAATAGATCAATATGAATTGTTAGAAAGAGATTTACTACCCGCTCCTGGATTGGGAATTATTATCCTCAGTACCAATCAAGGAATTATGACCATGAAAGAAGCGGAAGAAAAAAATATTGGTGGCATTACTTTAGCAACTATATTTTAGAAGGTGAAAAGATATGGTAAAACAAGCATTATTTCTGGAACAAATAGATATCCCGAAAGAGGTATCAATTACTTTAGGAAAAAATCACTATATTGAAATACAGGGACCAAATGGAAAAGTTGCAAAAGATTTTTCTCATATTAGAGGAATCAAAATCTCTAAGGAAAATAATAAGTTAATCTTCAAAGCACACTTTCCACGAGGAACCACGGTTGCTTTAGCCAATACTATTATCAATATTGTCCAAAATGTAATTAAAGGTGTTACTACAAATTATCAATATATCTCTAAAGTATGTTATTCACATTTCCCTTGTTCCGTCGAGGCAGATCCGCAGAAAAGGGAAATTCGCGTTGTAAATTTCTTGGGAGAACGTGCTCCACGAACAATAAAATATGATCCCAATGAATTGAATGTGGAAATAAAAGGAGAGGATGTCCATTTTATTGGACCAGACAAAGAAAAATTAGGACAAACCGCAGCAAATCTCAAAAGAGTATGCAGAATCCGAAAAAAAGATCCCCGGATTTATCAAGATGGAGTATATCTCTATAAAATACTCCATGGAGATGAGCTTATATGGGAAATAAAATAATAAAAATGATATAAATCATATGGAGGGAGAAAATAATCATGAATAGATCCAAGGAAAAATTGTTGGAATTAAGAAAACAAATGAAAAAGAAACAACCTAAATTCAGAAGGGTTGAGTCTTGGAGATATAAACGGGTAAAGGATTCGTGGAGAAAAGCACGGGGTATCGATTCTAAGACAAGAAAGAAGACGAAGTCTGGAGTGAAATCTCCTAATATTGGGTACCGTACTCCTAAAAAAATACGAGGCATGCATCCTTCGGGATATGAGGAAGTAAGAATAATAACCAAGAATGATTTGGAAGGATTGGATCCAAAACGACATGCCCTCAAAATTTCTGGCAGATTAGGTGCCCGAAAAAGAATTCCTTTAATTGATTTTGCAAGAAATAAAGGATTTAAAGTTTTAAATATAGGTATCTCTCAAAGAGAACTTGATGAATTAGAAGCAATAATCGAGAGAGATCTTCCTGACATAGAGGAAGAGGAACTCTTATGAGAAGATTCAAACAAAACTACTAATAATATTATTATAATCATAAATAAATAGAAAAATGAGTTAACATGAATGTAAGTGCTCAAAAAAGAATGGCCGCTGAAGTATTAAATTGCGGGGAAAATCGAGTCTATTTTGATCCCTTTTTTATCGATGAGATTAAAATGGCAATTACCAGAGAAGATATTCGAAATTTAATTAAGGAAGGTATTATCAGAAAAAAATACGAACAAGGCAATTCAAATTATCGAAAGAAAGTAAATCATATGCGAAAGAAGAAAGGACGGGGTAGAGGCCTTGGAAAGCGAAAAGGACCTAAAAAAGCGCGCACTCCTAAAAAGGAAGCTTGGATGAAACGTATCCGTCCTATTCGTCGAGAATTGAAGAAATTGCGGGATCGAAAAATAATTACAAAGTCAACCTATAGAGAACTTTACAGAAAAGCTAAGGGCGGCATGTTTAATAATGTGGCTCATTTAACTCGATATATTAAAGAAAAAGATTTAATGAGAAGAGGAAGATAATATCATGGCAAAAGGTCCTACATATAGGAGAGCATTACGTAGAAGAGTTGAAGGTAATACTAATTATAAAAAACGTTTAAAATTAATTAAATCTAAAAAGATTAGGGCAGTTATACGAGCCTCTGTAAATCATATTCACGTTCAAATAGTTAAATCAAAATTTGGCGGAGATGAGATTATTACCTCCGCAAATTCAAAAGAATTGTCCAATAAATTTGATTGGAAAGCAAATACTGGAAATATCCCCTCTTCATATCTTACAGGATATTTAGCAGGATTACGGGCTAAAAAAGCGGGTATTAACGATGCAATTCTTGATTTAGGGATTTTTTACCATCGAAACCGCGTGCTCGCAGCATTCAAAGGGCTTCTTGATGCTGAGATAGAAATCCCCTATCGCGAAAAATTTTTTCCAGAGAGTTTGGAACATAGATATGATGGCTCTCATATAGAGGAATACGCCAAATTTTTAAAAAAGGAACAGCCTGAAAAATATCAGGAATTTTTCTCAGGATATTTAAAGAAACAAAAAATTAATCCTGAAAATTTTAAGAAATTATTTAAAACTACATTAGAAACCATAAAAACAAAAGTATAATAAAAAATGAGCAGACGCCGAAAAGGTTCCGAGGAGGCTTGGATTCCTAAAACAAAATTAGGGGATCTTGTCCAACAAGGTCTAATAACAATCGATAAGATATTTCAAAACAATCTTGTGGTAAAAGAAAAGGAGGTTATAGATCAACTCTTACCGCAGCTTGCAGAGGATGTTATCACCATCAAGATGGTACAACAGATGACCGCTAGCGGGCAAAGATCTCGATTTAAAGCTGTTGTTATCGTGGGAGCCGATGGATTTTTAGGTGTGGGCAATTCAAAAAATAAGGAAGTGGGTCCCGCAATAAGAAAGGCTATAGATAGAGCAAAATTATCGGTCATTCCAATTTTACGAGGATGTGGTAGCATTGAATGCGGTTGTGGGGGTACCCATAGCGTTCCCTTTAAAACGGAAGGAAAATGCGGTTCTGTAAGAATCCGACTAATTCCCGCACCAGCAGGTATTGGGCTTGCCTGTGCAGACAAAGTAAAACAAGTATTAAAGCTTGCTGGAATAGAAGATATCTGGTCGAAAACATTCGGCGATACACGTACCAGCGAGAACCTCGTGAAGGCTACCTTTGATGCGTTAAAAAATGCTCATAGATATAATTTTAATGTGTAATTGTAAAAGTAATTTGAGTGGTGTTAAATGATGGTAAAGGAAGTAATCGGAAGAGAAAAGCTAAAAATAAACTTAAATAAAGTAGATACTCCACAACTCTATTTTGCAATCCGTATTAGAGGGGCTCCTGGAATGAGCAAAAAAAATGAAGATACTCTTAAAATGTTGCGAATGCACAAAGTCAATCACGGAGTGTTGGTATGGGGGTCAAAAAGTCAGCTTGGAATGCTCTTAAAAGTAAACTCTTATATTTGCTTTGGTGAAATAGACAAAAAAACACTTATTAGGCTTTTACGAGTACGAGGAAAAGTCGAGGGAAATAGATCGCTCACGGAAGAATATCTTCATAAATATACGGAGTATAAAAGTATCAAAGAATTAGCAGACGATTTATTAGGGGGAAAAGTGAAATACCATAATAACTCCCTTTTTAAAATTAAGCCCGTGTTTAGATTACATCCTCCTAAAGGTGGGCATATTGGTTCAATTAAGAAGCATTATAATGAAGGAGGGACTCTCGGCTATGTGGGAAAATATATTAATCAAATCATTCATAAAATGATGTAGTGAGGATTAAAAATGACAAGAAAACATAAGAAAAAGACCCAGAAAAAGAGAGGAAAACGAACCATGGGGTATGGTCGCGTGGGACAGCATAGAAAAACGGGGCAAAGAGCAGGACGCGGAAAGACCACTCAATTAAAAAAAAGCAAAAAAAGCTATTATCTTAAACAAAAAGAATTAGGATTTCCTGACCCCGATTGGATATTGGGTAAAAAAGGATTTAAGCGCCCTCAAGATCAAGTGAGACTTTCTCATATAAATGTGATAAACGTGAAAGATCTAGACTTAAACATTGATAAACTTGTCCAGCAAGAAAAAGCATCTAAATCAGGTAGTACCTATACAATAGATTTGAGCAAGATGAATATTCAAAAAGTTCTGGGGAGAGGAGAGATAAATAAAAAGATCAATATAACCGTAGAAAAAGCTAGCAAGCAAGCGGTTGAAAAGATCGAAGCCGCAGGTGGAGAAATCAGTTTCCTTTATCCAGAAACTCAATAATAACCTTTTTTTGATCCAAATCTTCTTTTAAAATTTGTTGTTCATTCTTATCTACCTGTTCCATTTATTTTTTAATCCCAATTGATATAAATCTGTAGTTTCTTATTCTTTTCTTATGAGATTATGAGGAGAATCTGTGTTGAATTCCTATTACTATTAATAAAGAAGTTTATGTAAGAGTTGAATTAAACCCGGTAACATAAAAATGAAACCCAACGTATTTCCCACCTCATGAACCGTGGTAAAAAAGATTCCAGAAAGAAAATAGGGAACAAAGGTATCGAGATTTCCATAGATTACGAGTGCACCAATCACAGTTGAAATTAGATCATATGCAATTGTTATTATTGCTCCAATGAAAGCGAATAATAGAAGTATCTGCCACACATATAAATCTTCCTTGGGTTTGAAGTACTTTTTATTCTTCAAAAACCAATGCGTCAAGGCTCCGGCCAACCCTACTAACCCATAATGAATGATCTGATAGGTTAAAAGGGGCAATGGAGAAACTCCATAAGGATTAAAAAATATGAAGATAGAAGAGCTCAAAAGTCCTATTAACACCCCTTCTTTGTATCCCATTATAAAACCACCAAGAAAAATCATAAGTGTAAAAAGTTCCACATTAGGAATGCCCGCTAATGTATATCCTAAAACTACTGCCAACGCGCTAAACATACTCAAAAGGGCTATTCTAAATGAAAACTTTTTTAGCCATACTGAGTGAACATACTCTTCTTCCCCCTCTTTCTTTTCTCCGGCCTCAATTAGTTGTTCTGATGTAGAGGTGAAACTTTCTTTATTCTTCTTGATATTTGGCTCATTGACAAGTTTTTCTGCACTAGTAGCTCCTCTATTTGAATTATCTGTTTTTTCTTCAATCATTATTTTTAATAATGGTTTCTAGTATAAATAGGTTATATATCCTAATATTATCTCTATAAAAATAACACTTTAAACTTTAAATTCTCATTCTATATCGAACTAATGCATACAATTTCTAATTATTCATATAAATTATTCAATTTCAAGGTTTCAATCATTTCCACTACCCTTTGATTTAAAAACTGTAGATTAAATATTTGAAAAAATCATAACTTTTTATAGGAAAGCTATCCTATTAATAATCAAATTTCATAAACTAAATTTAAACCTCTAAAAAATGAAAAAAAAGAGTATTTTAATAATCTCTGTCTTGCTTTTGGGAATTGTTTTTCCAACAGCATTTCTTACAATACAACCCAGAAATCAAAACAACCCAATAATTCCTTTAGACAATGATAACGAATTCATTAAAAGCTCAGCATCTATTCCAGAAGGATATTCAGAGGAAATTAATATGGATGGAGTCTATGTTTATAATATTTCAGGATTTGGGGATACATGGAATTGGTACAACTATGATGATAACAGATCTGATAATTATGATATCTGGCAAAAGTGGGCTACAGGCTTAGGAGGACAAGTATTCGTGAATTTTACAGGTTTTTTCAACCGACATGTAAATGATACACCATGGAGCCCTCCACGATTTCCAGATGAAAATATGCCTTACATGAATATAATTATTACAAAGCCGGGAGGATTACCAAATGTAACTCGAAATAACTGCTCTAACAGTGAAATTGCTAATAATATGAATATAAATTTCTTTGATTTTGATTCGGGAATTTTAATCCCTTCTGAAAATCTGAGTCAAGTTAAGCAATGGGCAAATGATACTGCCACCATCTACAATTTAGACTTTAAAATTGAGGAGAGCTATCACTTCATCAAATTTAATTTTGCAAACATCTATCAAACAACTGAACTTATCTATAATCGATTAAATGGGTTATTAGTTTACATTAATACTACAGCAGATTTTGGTTCTATTTATCATCTAGAGATGACTCTGACGAATTTTACTCTCGAATTTAAGGAATTTGAAGAAGAGTACTGCTATACAGTAAGTGAATACGGACATGGAAAACAATTAGCTACATTATGGGAAGATTTGGGCTTTAATTATGTTGATACATGGACAACCAATCAAAATGGAACAATTAAAGTGAACTTTACGGGATTTTATAATAAAGATCCCTCTGATACTGTATATGGGGATGTATTTGATAATAGCTTAACACGGGCGTGGTTAGATATTGAGGTATATTTTCTTGGATTTATGGGACCTATTCAGATAATGAGCTTAACAAATCGTTCAAATAGGGAAGCCGCGATTGCCATGACTCTCGGTTTTTGGAACTTTCAAAGTGGCTTTTTATTACCCCAAATTGATAATATAACTGATTTGAAAAATAAAGCAAATGGCACAGTACCTCCCTCAGATTTATTAACAATAGAAGAGACAGAATTGACAATTAAATTTGATTATGTTCAAGCATCGGGATTTCAAACAACTGATCTCATATATGAAAAAAGGACAGGATTGCTCTTAAGAGCAGATACAGAATGTGGCGATTATCAAATTACGATGAAGCTTGATGGATTTTCATATGAAGAACCTCCAGAATCACCTCCTAGCCCTCCGAATAATAATTTCCTCGAATTATTAATTAAGCTTCTCATATACTTATATCTTATGATATAATCTAAGAAAATTCTTATAATATTTTTTTTTTTAATAAAATGAATAAAATGGATAAAAAACATATTAAATATCTGGTAATTGCTATTATAGGAATTATAAGTTTTGGTTCCTTATTATATGTTAATTATTATGTGCTACCCTATTTGGAACCACCTAAAACAGAAGAATCGGATAACTTTTGGCTTCTCTATATTAATGGTATCCCTCAACAGAATGTGAGCAATATTACAATGATTATTGATTATTCGGAGCTCAGACCAACTGAAATTCATCAAAATTTTACTCTTAAAAATGGATTCACCACTGCATATTATGCATTAATTAAATTCTGTATGGTAGATATAAGATGGTATGGACCACAAGCATATGTTAGAAAGATCAATGGTATTGGAGAGGGATGGACATATAAAGTAAATGGGATATCCCCTTTTGCAGCATGTAATTTCTATAATTTAAACAATTTTGATGTGATACAATGGATATATGTTGGTATGTAAACAGTAGATGTTATGGTTTAAATGATGAAAAACCTTTTAAAAAAGAACTCTCTCATTTTAAGTCTGAATTTTGCTTAATAGAGGTTCCATAACTTTAAACGCTTTACGGATCTTATGGAAATAGTAGCCTAACTTATATGCTTTTTTACAATTTGTAAAGAGCATGAAATCATTTTCTTTTGAACCAACTACGATTATTGTGTATCCATCTTCACCGCGAATTACAATGTCTCGTAATTCACCTTGTTCTAAGCCCTCACTTATTTTTTCCCCTAATGAGATTAAGGTAGCAGGACTTGCACTATAGATATCTGCTGTAAGATCAGCAGTTTCAGAACTAGCAACACGTAAGCCTGTTTTAGAAACAATTGCAGTGCCCTCTAAATCGGTGGAGCTTTCCAACCACTCTAAATTCCTCATTAATTCCGAGAGTACATCTTTATCAATATTTTTTAATTCCGAAAAACTACTCATAATCTCACTATTCGCTATATTTCGCTTAGTTATTATAATTATAGATTTTTCTAATTTAAATATTATTTTAATAGGATGTTATATGTGAAAACTCCTCAGCTCCTTGAGAAAAACCTCTTCATTTTTGTGTATTTCAAGATTCTTATCTTCAACGCCTACAATTACCGCTCCTTTGGTTCCAAAGGTATCAATGACCTCTGTAAAGGGAATCACCAACTCTCTTCCTACTATTTTTCTCGCACCTTCCAAGCTTTGAGCAAGCCCCGTACAAATTATGCCTTGAGGATGAGTAGGATTTTCAATTTTACCTTTTTTAATTTTATACTTATAAAAGAGTGGGGTGCTGTCATGGGTTTTCAGACGTGTGGCAGAACCCAAAATTCGAAGAGTGGTGGGAGGAAGATCTAAGCGACTTAAAAGCATTATATCTCGCTGCTTCCTAATGAATGTTTTTTCATCCAAAACCAGCACTGCCTTAAATTCGGTTTGATGCGATTTAATTGTTGTTTTTAATTTTTTACCCTTGAATTCTTCAAAGGGATATATTTTCCCTACTTTAGTGTCCATTCCGATGGTGATATTGACTTGCATTCCAAAAGTTGTTTTGTGTTTAAAGAATTCCGTTTTATTCCCTTTGATCTCAAATATACTGCTTAATTTGAACGCAGATATATTATCAGTAGCATAACATCCCCTAAAAATATTTTTTACCTCAATATTTTTCAAATTAACTCCTACTCGATTTCCAGCTTTTGCGGAGTTAACATTTTGACGAAAAATTTGAATATTTTTCACTTTTGCTTTCGAATTAATTGGTATAATCGTAAGTTCTTGTCCTGTTTTTAGCTCTCCAGAAACCAAAGTCCCGGTAATGACACCCCCTCTTCCCTTTATTGTAAAATGATGATCTATGGGAATTATCACATCCCCATCATAATTCCGACTAATGTCTAATGATTTGATTATCCTTAATAACCCTTCTTTTAATTCCTCAAATCCCCTACCTTTCTTGGCAGAAACCGGATAGATGGGAACATCAAAACCAAACCTCGTTGTTTCAAAGAATTTTCTTGTTTTTTCAATCTGAGTGGAGATATCTCCTTCAAATAAATCCATTTTATTTAATACTACGATTAAATCAGTTACTCCTAAAGATTCCATCATGATTAAGTGTTCACCCGTTTGAATTTGCGGTCCCTTATTAATATCAATCACAATTAGAGACAGATCAATGATTTCTAACGAAGAAGCACTAATTTTAATTAAGTCCGCATGTCCTGGGGCATCCACTAAAGTTATTAAATAATTTTCTAACATAAAGCTGGTAAAACCCAAGTCTATAGTAATACCTCTTTCCTTACTCTGAGGATGACCATCAATTCCTGCCGTTGAGATTATCTCAGAGAGAACCTCCGCCACAGCCGTCTTTCCCGAGTCAATGTGTCCTAATAATCCAATATTAATGGGTGTTTTCTCTTGGATATTCATTTTTATGTAGAATTCATTTTTATGTAGAATTCATTTTTATGTAGAATTCATTTTTATGTAGAATTCATTTTATATTAACTTTTAAGAGTTTTTTGATCAAAAATAATGTTATCACTTACATCCCTCAAATTGTATTTCTTATTAATAAATATAATCATGTTTTATGATAAAATGACTCTTAAAATGATTATCTATAGAAATAAATTTCTTTATTTCTCTTTAACTAAAAAATTGGGCTACACTAAATATAAATAAAATAATTTTAATTCTTTTAATAACATAATTAAATAAAAAATAAAGAATCAAAGGTAATTTGACGATGTCAGAGAGAAACTTCTGCCCATATTGTGGAAATGCTATTCGTCCAAAGGATAAATACTGCATAATATGTGGTAAGCCCTTACTTTCAGATCTTCCAGGTAAAGCAAATAAGGAAGCAGAAAGTAAAGTGCAAGATGATATTAAAGAGGCAAAAGAGAAAACTAAACCTTTTACTTTAAAGAAAGAAAAGAAAGAGGAAGAAGTGCCAGAAGCACCAGAAGATCTAGAACCCGAGGAAGAAGAGGAGAAAGAGGAAAAAGAGGAGCCGAAAAAGGAAAGAGAACCCAAACCGCTTCCCGAAGAAGTAAAATATCAAGTAGAACTTTATGCCGAATATTCTGATTTGCAATTCGAAAAAAAGAAATTGCTTGAAAAATTGGATGAAGTCTCCGAGATGATGAAGGAAGATCAATATGAAACCGATTATGATTATAAAGAAAGTGTAAATATCAAACTAAAAGCCGTTAAAACTCTAATAGCAGAATTAAAATCCAGAGAGAATGATTTAAAAACAAAAATGGACGATGTATTTATCATTCAAGATCTTACCAATAAAATTGATGCCAAGGTCTATCAACTTAAAAACTTGACAAGAGAATATCGATTAAAGAAAGTAGATGAAAAGATCTTCACCAAATTAAAAAACCGTTATAAACGTGAAAAAGAAAAATTGGAAGAGGAACGAGATGATTTAAGAGCAAGCTTGGAGTTATGGCTTCATGATCTCGTAGCAGTAAAAAATGATTTAATCGGACAAATTCGCTTAAATAAAGGGCGCTATTCATCTAAGGAAATTGAAGAGGATGAATACAAACAGACCGATGATGAACTCCAATATAAACTCAAAAAAGAAGATGCGAAGATTAAAACAGTTGAAAAACTAATTGGCTAATATTTTTCATTTATTTCTTAATTTGTAGACTGATTTTTATCTAAAAAATAATTCAAGAAATCCTTATCACTTAAGAATTCAAACATCAATCTAAATTTAAGTTTAATTTCATCCCACTTAAAAGGTCTATTTCATAATGTTTAATTTGAAACAAAAATAATTAAAATCAACAATGAGAAAGAAGATCATTAGTATAATTATATTGCTTATTGCATTGGCATTTTTTACGTATGGGTTAGTTTTTGCCCAATATAGCTTAATTAATGGATTTTATTCTCAGATGATCGGAGCAGTTCCCGATGTTACTTTAGAAGAAATTCTAAATTCGTTAAATTTTTGAATTAAACATTAAAAACGATCCCGACCGCCCTGTCTACTATCCTGCAGAAACCCTTTTTTGAGATTGTATTTATCATCCTCTTTTTTTACCTTTTTGGCAGCATTATAATGCTTTTTGCATAGAAAAATCTTTTTTTTGCGATTTTCTACATAGTCTAACTCAGCTAGTCGAAGATATCCTTCCCATTTCTCTTCCGAAAGACTTCGCACAGCCTCTCTCTCGCATTCCTTTACAGAACATGCTTTTTTCTTGCCACCCGCTGTTTTTAAATACTCCTTTTCTTGTAAGTCCTTGGGCAATTTCAACTGATTTTCACCTATCAATTGATAAATTAATTTTAATCTGCTAAAAATTTTATTAAATTAAATATTTTGATTAGTAACTGTTGAAATTAAAGATGATTCTAAAAATTATCTGATTTTCCTCTCTTATGAATTTGATCTATGACGAAGAACTTATTCGAGCGAAATTATATGATTTTCACTCTTCTCTAAGAGTGAACTTATCTGATGAGTTTTTCACCGTTTCTGCGGTGTTATTTTCGATAATCCCCTATGAAGATAGATCATATGATCTTGTGCTAATTCAGAGGACAAATAGAGGTAGGAATCATAGAGGCGAGATGTCTTTCCCAGGAGGAAGATTTGAAAAAAATGTGGATAGAAGTGTAATTGACACAGCTTTGCGTGAAACGGAAGAGGAAATAGGTGTTTCAAGGAATGAAATTGAATTGCTGGGATGCATGAATGATTTTCCAACTATGACAAAATACATTATAACCCCTATAGTAGGAAAAATTGATGCTCATAGCATCTTAGTAAAGGAAGAAAAGGAAGTAAAAGAAATCGTGAAAATTCCTATCAACTTTTTTGTAAATAAACGTAATTTTAAAGAGCAAGCTTTTAAAGTTGAAAATGAAAAATTTCCAATTTTTTACTTCAATTATTATGATGATCATACCAAGAATAAATATCTTATATGGGGCGCTACTGCTTACATGATTGTGTCATTTATAGAGCGTATATATGATTATAACATGTCAAAACTAGAACTGGAACGCTTCAGCGTTGAAAAGATACGCTCAATTAAAGAATACATTAAATATAGAAAAAATATTACTCAAAACATTAAATAATGGTACCAAGAAAGATACATTTTGATAAAGATTTCCTCTCAAAAAAACTATACAGGTTTAACTCCCCTTCTCGTTTAAATTTAACCGATGAGGAGTTTACAAAAGGAGCAGTTACCTTTCTTATTCTTCCAAATAAAGATATGTCCCAACCTTATAACTTAGTTTTAATAAAAAGAACTAAGAGGGACGGGGACAAGCACTCCGGAGAGATGGCATTCCCCGGAGGAAAATTTGAAAACGGAATCGATGCAAATCTAATCGATACTGCATTAAGAGAAACAGAAGAAGAATTAGGAATTCCCAGAAATAAAATCGAGATCTTGGGTGCGCTCAATGATCACGTGACACCTACCTTTTTTATAATAAGTCCAATTGTCGCTTCTATTAAACCAGGGCAACCAATGGTAATGCAAAAAAGCGAAGTTAAAGAAATCGTGATAGTTCCTATTACCTTTTTCTTAGATAAACGCAATTATATCGAAAGAATTTTAAATATAGACGGAAACCGAATTGCTGTCGGAAGATATGTATATCAATCGTCAGCGAACAAGAAGTATGTGATCTTTGGGGCTACTTCCCATCTAATTGTACATTTTATTCAAAGGATCTATGGATTGAATTTTCTCAAATCGGGTTGCCGGAGGATCAGCTGTGAAGATGTAAAAAGAACATCTCACTAATAATTATTTATAAGCAGAAATTTCATTAGAAATGATTAATTAATTGAATTGTTATTAGAATAATTAACCCTGATAACATGATTTTTAAAAGGCCCTTGACGGTCGGATTTTGAAAGCATTTCGCTTTCTAAAGATATGTGGTCTCTGACGCTGGACTTCAAATCCAGTTATCCTGCGGAGGGATAGGGGTTCGATTCCCCTCGAGGGCCGCCATAAAACCTCTTTCTGTATGAGAATAGTGGAGTGTGCATAAAATAATAATTTCTATTATAAATAAAATTATTTGCTGTGGATTACTTTATATAGGTAATAATGATAAATTCTCACATTAGTGAATTACCATTTATTAATGAGTGCTTTTTATGGTAGATATTAACGATATTAAAAATTATTTTAATTCTTCTGCTATTCCTGCTAATATGCTTAACAGAGGGCAGCTCGTCTTAAATACCTTTTTAAAACCTATCAAAATATTATTTGAGCAGAAAAAAATACCCGATGAGCCATGGACCACGGAGCAAATTGAATTCTTATTAACTATGCTTTCCCAAATGGATACAGATAAAGATTCAAATGCTTCACAGGTAGGAGAGCGAGAGGCAAGAATCTCCTCTTCCCTGCATCTAAAAATTTCGGGGGGATTTAGTCATGGAGTGGGAAGGAGCGGTTTTTTAAGTGCCCCCCAACCCAAAGCCCCCGGTGGTTCAATTATGTACGAGCTGACAAATTATCTGGCACGAGACATCATGAGAAATTTCGGTACACCTAATGTGAAAGCTGCTATTATTACCCCCATTGCAACGGGGATGTCCTTAGCACTAACACTATCAGCCCTGAAATTTGATGAAAATAGAACGAATGAAAATAGAAGAACCACAGTTTTGATACCCCGATTAGATCACAAATCCATCATAAAAGCAATTGATTTTGTAGGACTTCTTCCTAAAATTGTGGAAAGTAAGCTTTTTGGGGATGCGGTGAGAATTCCCATTGAGGATATTGAAAACGCCTACAATGAAGAGTGTTTTGCTATCGTTTCTTTTACCAGCTTCTTTCCCCCTCGAGAATCTGATGCTTTAAAAGAAATCAGCAAGTTTGCAGATCAGCACGAGCTCGTCCATATAATTGTTAATGCGTACGGGGTGCAGAGCATAGAATGGATGAAAATGATTAGGTCTGCAATCGATGCAGGGAGAGTAGATGCAATCATTCAATCTACAGATAAAAATTTTCTTACACCCGTGGGGGGAGCGTTAATTGCCTCTCCAAGCAAAACCATCATCGAGAAGATTAGTAGAACATATCCGGGGCGCGCTTCAGCCTCCCCCGTCGTCAATTTTCTCATCTCTATGTTATCTCTTGGAATAAACGGGTATATGGAACTCCTAGAAAAACAAAAGAAAAACCGCTCATTGTTAGAGAGATTACTGAGTCAATTTGCTCAAAAAATAAATGAACGTATCTTGGATGTTTTCAATCCCGTAGCAGTAGCAATGAGTTTAGAACATCTAGAACAAAATAAATTGTATGCACTTGGAGGTGCCCTTTATAATTTACGGGTGACTGGACCACGAGTCTATGATCCCTCTCAAAAGCAATTCGGGACGTGTATAAATAATTATCCCATTCCGTATATTGTAATGAATGCAGCAATAGGATCTACAGAACATGATATAGAACGTGCTGTAGAGCGATTAGAACGTGCCTATTATCAGATACAAGAGTAAACGATTTTTCTGCATTCATTGAGCCAATGAGACAGAAAATACCATCAGAAATCAAATATTTCTATAAATTAAATAAATTTTTATAATAAAAACTAAATTATATAAATTAAAAAAGCGATTTTATAATTAATCAATTTGATAGAATATAATGATTCTACATAACAAAAACCTTGAAAGTTGGGAGGGTATGCAATGAGTAATAGATTATTGTCCCAATTTAATGAAGTTATTTCTCGCGAATGGCTAACGGAGGTGATTGAGGAGCCCGTCGAACCCTTAAATACACGGGAAATGTTTGAGCTCGCTTATCACACCGAGAATAGTGTACAAACGCGCTGTATCTGGTTAAAATTAGTACAAGAATTCAAAGAAGGGTCTCAAGCTATTCTCTATTCAAATAATAAAACATTTAGCTTAATAGAGATTGTAAATGATAATGATTTAAAAATTCAGAACTTCTATAATGATGATAAAAATTCTACTAGACTAAATGAGTGCACTCTCCCCTTACTATTACAAAGAAAATTAAGATTTAATAAAAAAGAAAAGGATTTAAAATCTCAAATTTTAAAAACCATTTTAGTGGAGAGGAAAATTGACGAATGTGCGAATCTAACGATGACCAAAGACATAAACCGAAAGATTTATTTTGCTATTGGAGACGCACGGGAATCTGCGGCAGTTGTCCCGCTATTCATGCAAGCAGAAGGGGCTTCACTCGTCCAACTCGCCTTGAACAAATGGATGGCCACTGCTCAGAATTTACCTCCAGAAGAAACCTTTCCAGAAGGACGCGTTCCAGGGTTGCTCAAAAATCTTATGCAAATCAAAAAATGGACATTAAAACTCGTGGATTCTCACTTAGATAGGGAATAATCTGTTCTTATTTTAATTTTTTCTTTCTTTCTTTCTTTCTTTTCATTGAATTTTAAGCTACAAAACTAAAAACTCTAATTAAATAAGTATTTTGTATTAATCCTTTTCGAAGAATTAAGAATTAAAAAAAATGGTCCATCGGGGAGTTTCAGAGAGATCCTTAACCAGTACCTCTTTTTGAACCCCGGATCTCAGGATTATAGACGGTTATATGTTAACTACTGTGGACAATTGATTTGTATGTATGTCCACCGGTCATTTATAAGACCTGCGCTTTAACCAAGCTGAGCTAATGGACCGCGATTAGAAATAAACGATCGAACGCATGAGCTTATTTCATACTCTTAATAGTTAACATCATCGAAAAAATAAAAATTTTATTCTTTAACCCTACTACTATATATTTAAATAATTACAATTAATTATATTATTAATACTCTCTAATTAAGGTAACTGTAGAGAACCCATTATCGTGTCGTGTATACATAAGGGTGCTATAACTCGCAATTGGAGAGCGTTATTAATATTTTTGATTACCTACATAGATGATAATTTCCAAATACCCTTCTAAGGAGGAGATATAACAAAATGGCAGAAATGCTTACGGATCTGCTACAAAATATATATAATCGGATTTCACATTTAGGCAAAACGATTCAAGGATTGAAGACATCACTAGATGGTCTCAATAAGAGTATTGAAGATAAAGTTACCACTTTAAATCAGAAATTAAGCGAATTTTCAAATGAGATCAATTTGACTCAAACCAAGCATTTGGAGGTCCTCGAAAGGATTGGTAGTTCCGCAACAGACGAAATCGAAAAGATAAAGGATAAAATCGGATTAACTTCCATTAAAAAATTGACGAATGATTTAGAGAATTTCTCCAAATTATCGGAAGAAATTTTAAATCAAGAAACGGTGGAAGTACTTCTTTCAGAAGCTATTGCCACCGTAAAAGCTATCAAGAAAGAACAATTAGGTATTGTAGAACAAGAGGCTGAAACGAAATAAAATATAGTAGGATGCGAACGAAAAATACAATGAAGCCTCATATATTCAAATGATATAAACAAAGCATATATAATAAATATAAAAAGTAAAGAAAGAGAGATGATATTTTAAAATGTCCGAGGAAATGGAACGTTTGTTAGATGATATGATCACTAAAATAAACCAAATTACCGACAGCTTGGATGGTACAATAGCTCAAGTTGAGAAGATGAATGAATCTATTAATCAAATGAGTAAAACCTTTTCAAAAGAGACTGTTTCACTTACCGAAAATGTCAGATTAATAGTGGAGGCTTTAAAACAATTTCGAGTACAGTCTAATAAAAGTGTAAACGAGCTCTCTAAAGAATTGAATAGTAAAGTAAAAGATATTTGGGATGAAGACAAAATTCAGAAATACCTGGAGAATACAAAGAAGGAAATCAACACTATAAAGAATACTGAAAAGGCTGTAAGCGATAATCTTTATTATGCTCAACTCCTCACTATAATCAAGAACATCTCAACATATTTAAAACAAATTAAGAAATAGATGTCTTTTTTCTCTAATATCACTTCTTCTATATAGTGTTTTTGAAGGCATTTTTTTATTTTTGAAGGCATTTTTTTATTTTTGAAGGCATTTTTTTATTTTTGAAGAATTTATTTATAACATAAAATTAGTTTCATCAATATAACACTATGGAACATTATATCAATTCCGAAAACTCTAAATCATCAATTGTTGCTTTATTAACCGATTTTGGCTGGAAAGGTGCTCATTATGTTGCTTCAATGAAAGCGGTGATTCTTAAAATTAACCCTCGGATTAATATAATAGATCTCTCTCATTCTGTTTCTCCTTATTCTCTTATTGAAGCCTCGTATCTTCTAAAAGCGGCATATCCCTATTTCCCAAAAGGAACAATCTTTGTAAGTGTAATTGATCCGGGAGTTGGAACCCAAAGAAGGATAGTTGTTATTAAGAGTAGTGATGATTATTTTTTTGTAGGTCCTGATAATGGAATATTCCCTAATGCATTAGAGGAAAATATTGAACTCTGCTATGCGGTTGAAGATGATTTCTATTTTCATAAGCCTGTCTCTCATACATTTCACGGACGAGATATTATGGCACCGGTCGGAGCTTATATTACGACCAATGTACCCTTGGAGAAATTTGGTTCTGTAATTAATCCAGAAGATCTGACGCGCATTCCCATAATTAACGAAGTTAATACAAAAGAACGAAGAATTAAATGTACCATTCAGTATGTAGATGATTTTGGTAATATTACGACCACAATTTCCGTTAAAAAAAATGATGAATTAACATATCATAAAAGCCAAGGTAACATAAAGCTTCAAAAACATCAAGAAGTTACGATATTTGTAAATGATCGCTCATATCGAGCGAAATATGTTTCTCATTTTGCAGAAGTTAATCCTAAATCTCTCTTATTGATGAGAGGCTCCACAGGATTTTTGGAAATGTCCTTAAATCAAGGAAATGCTGCAGAAAAATTAGAGATATCATCGGGAAAGATTATAGAAATTCAATTATCCGAATGATTTGATCAAAAAAGTGACAAGAGAGAGGAAATCCGAAAAAGAAATATTGGCTTGTATTAAAAAGGAGGATATACAATACCTTCAGTCGGGACAAGTATCAAAACATGTATTTCCTAAAGAGAGATCGGAAGCTCATCGGAAGGAAATTCCCCATTTAATCGTAAGGCTCTTCATTCTCTCAAAAAATGATAACGGGGACCTCTTATTCCTTGTTCAAAAACGTTCTGATACTAAAAAGTCTTATCCGGGATACTATACGGATAGTGCGAGTGGGCATGTTATTTTTGAGAAAGGTTTAAATTTGGGAACCATTAAAAAGAATGCTCTCCGAGAGCTTGAGGAGGAATTTGGTATTCAATCCAAAGATGTTCAAAAGATAACCTTCTACGATTTAAACAACGAAGAAGATCAATTTACCAAAGAAGTTGCCTACATCTTTATTGGAAGTGTTGATTCAACAGTAAAGTTAGAGCCAAACCCAGAAGAAGTGGAAAGAAAAGAGAGCAAATTTTATACCAGAAAAGAACTAGAAAAACTACTACAAGAGAATGATTTGGTGGATTATTCAAAAAAAATATGGAATGAATTATTGGATTCAAATTTAAAATCCTATTTTCCTCAAGAAAATCAAAAGACAATGTCAAAGACAAAGATAAATTCAAAGTCAAGGATAGAAAATGACCAAAAGAATGCTGATATTGCGCTTTTTATCGGGAGATTTCAACCCCTCCACCATGGCCATATCCACATCATCAATCGCATCTTTGAAGCTCATAATAAATTAAAGATCGGAATTGGAAGCTCTCAACTGTCTCACACAAAGGAAAATCCTTTTACTAAAGAAGAAAGAAAAAAATTTATTAAGAGCGCTCTAAAAAAGAGAGCTATCCCTCAAGATAGATATGCTATATATTTTATTCCCGATTTATTTAATGCAGAGAAATGGGTTAGCCATGTAGTTTCCATTATAGGAAAATTTGATATTCTCTATTCAAATAGCGATTTTGTAAGAGAACTCTTTAAAAATAAGGGATACACGATCGCAAAAAAGATTTCTCTCTTTAAAAACAAATATAGCGGAACTCACATTAGAAATCTTATAAATAAACAAGATAAACAATGGAGATTGTTAGTACCCAATGAGGTAGTGGACTTAATTGAGAAATATGAAGGTATCAAAAGAATTGAGTCCTTTTATGATCAAAATGAAGAGAAAAAATAAAATGAATGATAAAAGTATTTTAGAAATTGATGGATCAATGGGAGAAGGTGGTGGGGCGATTTTACGCTTAAGCGCGGGACTTTCTGTTGTTTTCAATCAACCTATTAGAGTCTATAACATTAGAGCAAATCGCTCTAAACCGGGCTTAAGACTTCAACATCTCTTAGGATTAAAAAATCTGGCAAAATTAACCAATAGTTCTCTAAGTGAATGTGAGGTTGGGACTAAAGAAATTATCTTCAAGCCAACAGCGACTTCACTAAAAGAAAAGTTAGATATTGGCGTTAGTACGGCTGCTAGTATCGGACTTCTTTTGCAACCAATACAAATTGCGTGTTTAGGATTCGAGCATCCTGATCAAGTTATTATAAATCTTCATGGCGGGGGTACCTTGGGAAAATGGGCTCCCGGACTGAATTATTTGAAAAATGTAACATACCAGATCTTTAAAAAACACGGTTTTGAGATTACTATTGACATTCATAAATATGGATTTTATCCCAAAGGTGGAGGTGCTACTACATGTAAGATTGAACCTCCAAAAAAGGGATTAAATCCGATAAATCTCACGTCTCTGGGAAATCTTGATGTAATTGAAGGAAAGATCGTCTGTTCTAATAAGCTCTCAAATGCTCGCGTGTCAGAACGAATTAAAGAATCAGCAGAAGCGGCTCTCAAAAGAGAAATATCGATTTCAACGCATATTGAATATGAATACGTGAATTCTTTAAGCGTAGGTGTGGGGATTTCTTTATGGGCAAAGTCCGATACAGGAGCAATTATTTCCAGTGGAACTGTACTGGGGGAGAGACATATATCTTCTGAACAACTGGGAAGGAATGCTGTCAATAAGATTCTTGCCTATATACAAAATGATATTCCTGTTGATAATTATTTAAGCGATCAATTGCTTCCTTTTATGGCTTTTACGAATTCTGCATCGAAGATCAAAGTCGCAGAGGTAACGAGTCACGCAAGAACTAACCTTGAGCTAATAAAAATGTTCGCGCATCGAGATTTTGCTATTGAGAACTCAGAGAATTACTCAATTATAAAAATAAATTAAAAAATAGTTAAATTATCACATATAGAAATTTACATAACAGATTCCTTTCGTTTGTTTTTGTTTTCTCTTACCTTTTTTTTCTTTCAAGCATATCAAGCAAATAAATTTTTCTTATTTTTCACTTTTTACCGGTTATTTCTCTATAATTCACTCTCTATGCGATTGGATATCAGTTATTTTCTAAGGAAATTTCAATTTAGTACTCGGATAATTTCAGAGCCTTAAATGTTTAGGTTAACTATTGAATAATGTAATATCAACGAAAATTTCGGTATCTATAAGAAAATTCCTTCTCAGTAAAAATCGTATTCTCTAATAAACTATTAAATAAGAAGTAAGATAAGATTTCGACGAGTACTATTAATTATTTCTCTCAAAAGCTCAGATAACTATCTTTTAATCTCCATAAACCTTTCAACTCCCACTCCTTTAAAGGAATGGATTCAAAATTCATTGAAAATAGCGTATAATAGATTATATGTTTTATAAACACTCCACACTCTTGACAACCCATAATTCCTACGGTATAATGAGGGATTCGTATTGGTTCTTTAAATGCTTCTCATTATCGACAGTAACGGCACCTTTCTTTAAAAAGCGATAAGCTGGGAGGATTTAGTATAATTGTGAGTGGGTAATTCATTACCATCCTGAAGAGACGGTGCTTTCTCACATACTAAGGGGTAAAAATAGATGTTAATAAAAATTAATGATATTATTATTAAAAAAGGAAAATCTTTACCTCATAAAAATCTATTTAACGATTTTTTAAATTATATCATAAAATATTAACCCTCCTATAACACTGTTTAGCTATGAATAACAATACTATTAACAAAATCGACTCCACAATTCTTGAACAACCGTGGAGAAACACACCAGAAGATGTTCTTCAAGCATTACAGGTAAATCCCGATAAAGGGCTTACTTCCGAGGAAATTGAAGCAAGAAGAGATAAATTTGGCTCAAATCAGATGGAGCAAAAAGAAAAAAAAAGTGCCTTAGAAATCTTTTTTAATCAACTTAAAAGTATAATTGTGGCTCTTCTTGCTATTGCCGCCATAGTATCATTTATTTTTGAAGAGATCCTCCAAGGTATTGCCATCTCTGCTGTAATTATAATTAATACTCTTATTGGATTTGTTACCGAATTGAAAGCATCAAGATCAATGGAGGCATTGTATGAATTAACAAAAATTAAAACAAAAGTGAAAAGAGAAAATGAAGTAAAAGAAATAGTTGCTGACAACATCGTTGTGGGAGATATAATACGTCTTGGAGCAGGAGACTTGGTTCCCGGGGATTTAAGAATTATAGAATCTTCACGGGTGAAAGCAAATGAGTCTTCCTTAACGGGTGAATCAATCCCGGTAGAAAAAACCAAAGATAAAATCAATGAAGAGACACCCTTAGCAGAACGAACAAATATGCTTTATAAAGGTACCGCATTAACAAGAGGGTCGGCAGAGGCGGTTGTAATTGCTACTGGGGAAGATACAGAATTGGGTAAAATATCAACATTAGTTCAAGAAGCGGGTGAGGGAGAAACTCCCCTAACGAAACGCTTGCAGAAATTAGGAAGAAATCTATTTTGGGTCACTCTAATAATTGCTGTGGCAGTTGCCATCAGCGGTATCATTCAAGATAAAGAGCTTCTCCTCATGATTGAATCGGCTTTAGCGCTTGCAGTAGCTACTGTTCCTGAGGGACTTCCAGTAGTTGCTACTATCTCTCTAGCTCGTGGAATGTGGAGGATGGCCAATAAAGATGCGCTAATAAATCGGCTCTCAGCTGTAGAAACTTTAGGCTCTACCAATATCATATGCACGGACAAGACGGGAACATTAACAGAAAATCGAATGACCGTGGTCAAATTATTTTTAGATAATCAAATCATTAAAATTACGGGAAGGGGGATGGACACGGAGGGTAAATTTCAAAAAGAAGGAGAAAATATTGATCCCAACGAAATAAAACCCCTTCTGTGCTTAATAAAAACAAGTTTGTTATGCAATAATGCCACATTGCGGACTGAAAACGGACCTAGCAATAAAGATAAGGAATCTGTGGGAGATCCTTTAGAAATTGCTCTGCTAATTATGGGTGCTAAAATGGATTTATCAAGGACTAAACTATTAAATAAATATCCCGAAATTCAGAAAGAATCCTTTGATCCCACTATTAAAATGATGGCATCCATCAACCAATATGATAAAAAATATTTAGTCTCTGTGAAAGGGGCAACCAAAAATGTATTGGATGCATGCAATTCAATTTGGACTAAAGAAGGGATTATAGAATTAAATAAGAACACTAAAAATAATATCATGGAAAAAAATAGACAATTTGCTAATGATGGATTACGGGTGATTTCAGCGGCCACTAAAGAAGTAGATACTCAAGATACTAATCCCTATTCCGATTTGGTGTTTTTAGGGCTTATTGGTCTATTAGACCCACCAAGAGAAGAAGTAAAACCTGCAATTGAAAAATGCAAAACAGCAGGCATTAAAGTGATTATGATCACAGGAGACCAAGCAGAAACAGCGAGATATATTGGAAGAGAACTCGGGTTAATCCAAAATGATGATTCCCGGGTAAAAAAAGGAAAAGAGCTTACCTCATATGATAACTTGTCCGATAATGAACTGGAAGAAATAAAAACAACAACTATTTTTGCACGAGTAGAGCCTGAACAGAAATTAAATTTAATTGAAATATATCAAAAAGAAGGCTCCGTAGTTGCAATGACAGGTGATGGGGTAAATGATGCTCCTGCATTAAGAAAGGCTAATATAGGCGTAGCGATGGGACAAAGAGGTACTCAAGTTGCTCAAGAAGCAGCAGATATGGTTTTAAAAGACGATAATTTCAATACAATAACCAAAGCAGTCGAAGAGGGTCGTATTATAACGGATAATATTAAAAAATTTGTTATTTATCTTCTCTCTTGTAACATAAGTGAGATTTTATTAGTATTTTTTGCCTCTCTCTTTGGTATGCCATTGCCTCTTCTACCGCTACAAATTTTATTTTTAAATGTTGTAACAGATATTTTCCCGGCGTTTGCGCTAACAGCGGGAGAGGGTGCTTCTGATCTTATGAAGAATCCGCCAAGAGATCCTGAAAAACCGATTATTACCAAAAAAAATTGGGGATATATTGTAATATACGGTTTTATTTTAACTCTGACCGTATTTGGAACCTTTTCTATTGCATTATATATCTTAGAGATGGATGAGAACAGAGCAGTCACCATTTCCTTTTTAACTCTTGCCTTTGTACAGATATGGCACGTATTAAATATGCGAAATAAAGAGACCTCTCTAATCAATAATGAGGTGTTACGAAATAAATATGTGTGGGGGGCAATTTTACTAAGTATTATTCTAGTTCTCCTCGCTACATATGTTCCTGGACTTAATACGGTGCTTGAAACGGTTGATCCCCAATTTGAAGGGTGGGTTTTGATTCTGGGAATGAGTATATTTCCTCTAATTGTTGTACAAACATGGAAATTACTTGCAAAATATCTATAAATCCTTTTTTTTTAGTTTCTATTGAAACTAGTTAGAAATCTGAAGTGAAAACCGTGCCTTCCTCACTCCTTAATGGAATTAAGCATATTCAATGGGCACTCTTAGAAGCATATGCAGATAATAATACAATATTGATGGTTTAGCAAATGATTCCTAATTTGTGTTTTCTCCACTTTACATTATGAAACGTTATACCAATAAAAAACTGTATTAATAAATTTCTTATAAGAGAAGAAACTATTCCGGCTATTACTAAAGGAGGTGTCCATTCTTGTTATTTTTGCTTTTTTAAGATATGAGCCTTTTAAAATTATTCCCCAATAGAAAATTAGAAATAGAAATAAAGCTTAAAATTTTAATAATAGGGTTTTCTTAATATCTATTAAAGAAGTTAAATTAAATAAATCAATCTAAGATAATGGCAACCGTTGCAACGATTCGCTGCCCAAGATGTGGCAACGAAGTGAGAGGGAATTATTTTACATGCACTTTCTGTGGTAAGCGACTCCGAAAAGAGCGAATAGAAGAATTCTACCTTTTTAAACGGATAGAAGAAGAATGGGTCACCCCTTTGGGTTTCTTTGAAAAGCTTATTTATCTTTTTATAAATCCCAGCAGAGCATTTTGGGATATTAATCATCTCAGAAAAAAAAGTCCCGGTTATTTCATCCTTTTATTTAATTCCTTAACATATGGATTAATTGGATTAGCAACTGCTTCTCATGTATCCATTCAATCTGTTATTAATTCTATGAGATATCCCTCACTTGCCCCTTTAATACTGTATATTCTCTTTTTTTTATTTGGTTTTGTATATCAATCCCTTCTTTATTTATTCTTAATATGGATCTATGGAAAAGCTGCAAATTATTCAGTGAATTTTAGTGAAAGATTAGAGCAGAGATTTGGGGGAGAATCAATAGAAAAACAACAATACAAGGATCGTAAATTAAGTCCCTTTAGCATTTATAAAGGAGGGACTTTGCTGCAAACTCAAAAACCCTATAAAACAAAAATGTTCATGTGTGCCTTTGTACCTTTTTTAATAATCAATCCGTTGAATGCCCTCATTTTGGCAATTGGACTGCCCGATATCTATTTATCAGCACCTTCAGGATCTGCAGACATCTTCTTAATGCTGTTTGATCCGAATTCTTCTGTATGGGCAGCAGTGCATATTATAGAATTTATTATTATGGGATTTTGGGTTCCCTTATTGATGACAATCGCTATTAGAGAATTATCTAATTCTTCTACATTACGTGTATTAGTATCCTCTTACATAGTTGGGATTTTGATTGCAATCTTCTTCTATTTATTACGCCCCACCTTATTGGGATACTAATAATTTTTTTTTTTTAGAGTTTATCCCTAGTGTGCGAGATGATACCGACCTTTAAGGCGCTGATGAATCGCACATAGATTTATAATGCAGCATATCCCTATAACTTTTTAAACAAAATGCTCTCTTAAAATACATTGGAATAAAAGATTAAAGGGTCAGTAAGCAATCATCATTCTACCATAGGAGCTACGGGATATTAAGCGCTTGGAGCTATTATAAGATGTATGTCTTCAATACACAATTCCCGATGAGTTATGCATCTAAGCCATTGATGGTGTGGTAGTTCAAGCCTTTACTAGATAAATTAATTAATTTTAATGCATTTACGTATTCATCATAATTCATCATTTTTTAAAATTTAATAGAATAATAGAAGTAATGTGATTAATTAGAATGCCACGACCAGGACTTCGCTCAAAAAGTCAGAAAAGAAAAAAAATAAGAACTCCCGGTAATAGAAATACTACTCATTATTGGAGAAAACGACCTAGCAAGGCTCATTGTGCAGTTTGCAAGCGCCCGCTGCAATCAATCCCTCGGCTTCGTCCAGTAGAGATGAAAAAAACGAATATTACCTCACGAAGGGCAACAAGACCAGAAAGCGCCAGATATTGTCACAAATGTTTACAATCAATTATTCAAGAGAAAGTGAGAAACTTTTAATTATTATTTTAAAAAGAGAAATCCTTCTTATTCCTTTTTAATAAAGGTTTTTTTTCTTCAAAATCTTTCTTCTTAATATGAAAGAGAGCGGAAAATTAATTATATCATCCTCCCCTTTTATGAATTATTAATATTCTCAAAATACACTTGTTTTGTTAGAATTTATGCTGATAACAATTTCAGGCTTGCATGGCACCGGTAAAAGTACGGTTGGTCGCATATTGGCGGAAAAACTTAATCTTGACTATTATTCCACCGGAAATGCGTTTAGAAGTTTAGCTGAAGAATATACTATGTCCTTAGAGGAATTTTCCAAATATGTGGAGACCCATCCCCATATTGATAAAAAATTAGACCAAAAAATCGTAGAGATGGCATCTCAAAATGATGATCTTGTGGTTGAAAGCCTTCTCAGCGGATATTTACTTAAAAATAAAGCGGATTATACTATTTTGCTTAAAGCACCATTAAAAACCCGTCTTCAACGTATGATGGAGAGAGATGAAACCAACTATCAAGAAAAATTAGAGGAAACAAAAATAAGAGAAGAATCGGAGATTGCCCGATTTAAAGAATTATATAACATTAATATTATAGATAAATCTCTTCAGAAAAATACATTTAATATCATAATCAATACGAAAAATCTTTCAATAGAAGAAGTGGTTACTAAGATCCTTGAAATAGTAGAAAAGAAAAAATCAGATACTACATAGAGACTGATTCAATTAAAAAATTCGAAAAGAATATATGGGTTTAAGAATTTATTGAGATAATAATTGGATTATCATACTGGTTGAATACCAGCATGGTAATTGAATAAAATAATTTGGTGACGAATTATCATGAGTGTATATGATATTGGAAGGGTTTGCGTGAAAACAATGGGCAGAGAGGCTGCCCGCTACTGCATAATTGTAGATGTTATTGATAAAAATTATTTGCTTGTCGATGGAACCAAAGTAAAACGAAGAAGATGTAATTATAAGCATTTGGAACCAATTGATAAGATGATTGATATTGAAAAAGGTGCCTCTCACGAGGATGTAATCGCAGCTATCAAATCAGCAAAAATTGAAGACCTTATGAACGAAATGGTGGAAATTCCTACCCAATAAGATCTTTAGAGATATTTAAAAGCCCCATCTTATTTTCGTTTCTTTTTTTTAATTTTATACTATTCAATTTCTATTTTCCTTTATCTCTCATCTAAAATATCTTTAGCTTATTTATAATGAAACTATTGTACTGAGCACTAATGAAAAAATTAATTAAGTTTCAAGCCTTTTAAAAAATAGGTTATTTAAAGTTGTGCAAATCTTTAGATAATACCCCTTGATCGCATGAAAAGGCTTTTATGAATTATCATATTGCTGAAGTGGGGACTTGTGCAGCGGTCGCCTAGCCTGGCAGGGCGCTGGCTTGGAGCTATTTGCTAATAGTACCAATCAGCCAGTACGTGTATGCGTGCATGGGTTCGAAAGGTGAGGATGTCTCATCCCTTCCCAGAATTCCCATCCGCTGCGCTTTTTCAATTTTTTACTCAATCCCCTCTTTTCTCCCTCCTCAAATAGAGCACCCCTAAACTGTTCCAAAATTTAATCAAAGGTTCGTGAAACGGGCATTTCACGAAGAAAAATATATATGATTATGTATACGCAGATATTATATAGGTAATATCGCTCATTCTCATTATCTTCTAAATATCAATTGTTAAATGAAATCAAAATGATAAGAAAAGAAAGAATAGTGGAAAAATAAACAAAAAATCTCCCAATAATTTTAGAGACTCCTATATATCAGGAAACTCCAGCGTTTTTGCTTTTGAACCGCCCATCATTTGCCCCATCCCCCCTGATGCTTGCGTTTGGATTCCTAAGAATCGCTGTACTAGCGTATTCATTCCAAAAGAACAGAGGAAATACCAAGTAGTGAAATTAATCCATCCATCAGTGCCACTAATAACCTGCGGAAGACCATAAAATGCTTCAGTCCAAGGCTCTGCAATCAGGTGAAGGGTAAAATATGCGTCTAAGAGCTGATCTGTACTGAAAAGATTAGGCATTTCCCTCCCCAATCTAATAACTGTGGCAAGAACCCGGCTGATACTACCTTCCGTCGCCGATCCATTAGAGGCTTGCAATATTCCTCCTATGAGAGGAACATCATTTGCGTTCATTGCAGTAAGAGCGACAGGATTATTAATAAAGAATGTACGAATGATGATGAAAAAGATAATCATTGGAAGAGACGTAATGCACGTGGGTTTCAATCGTTGCATTGCCATCCCTTGTTGCGTCTTTTTGAGCATTTCATCTTTTCGTTCCCATCGCTTTCGCTCTTTTCTATACTTATTGGGATTTGTTTCCGCTAATTCTATAATTTTTTCTTTCTCTTCTTCGTGGGCTTTTATTTGCCGTTGTTTCCTCTCCATCTCAGCAGTATCCGTTAGCCATTTAGTAAGCCCCGCTGAAATTAAAGATATTCCGAGCGCTAAAAATAATATAAAAAACATAGATCCAGGGGGATTAAACAAAAACTCTTTCACTGGCTGAGCTTGAAATAATTCAAATAACATGATTATATATTTTTAAATCAACATCAATTTAAAATTTTAGCCCTTAAGAATTTATCCCCCCAATATCAACTTATTTCTTATAAGAAATAGAAAAAAATCGAGATTTTAGGTTAATTTCAAGTAGCTAATAGAGATTTCTTCATAGATTGTCAAGAAAAAATAAATAAAAATCGGATAAAACCAACAATTTATTTTATTTTTCAATTTTCCCCTCCTTTAAACCATTAAACAATAAACGATAATATACCTTTTTTCTCCTTTTTTCTCCTTCTTTCACATATTTAAAAGAATCTTATTGAGATTGCGATAAAATACCTTATAAACGCTAAGATTAAAGATTATTCTCCTTTTAATAATTCAGAAGATATATATACTTAGTAAGTTCGAATTTCTCGATTCTAAGGGTCTCTAAGGCGCTTTCTCTATTTTTGGTAGTTTCTTTATTTGGAAGAGGCATCTTAATAACGATATTAAAATCTTCCAGATACATATTGTTATAAAACACCCTGGTTTTTTTATCCAAATCAATAAACATACTTATATCCATATCTTCTTTTTTTAATGATGTATATAGAGCCATCTAATAATTTCCTCCTTTTCTTTCAATCATTATCTTAGGATGAGACCAATTGAATAGACTCTGAAAAATTATAGCGCTGTGAAAAGCCAAACAAGTTCCTCTAACACATCTACCTTGAAATAATGAAGTTTAAAGAATTAATTGAAATTCCACATTTATTGAAATTGCTCTTCTATTTAAATATAACTCTAATGTTGTATTATAAAAATAAGTGAAGCATTTATATGCATATAAATGTATTAAACATATAAGAATGAAAAAAGGTTATTTTGGAAAGATTTTATGGGTTAATCTTTCAAGTGAAGAGTTTAAAGAGGTCGCTCTCCCAGATGAATTTTATCGTCAATATCTCGGGGGGTATGGATTAGGATGTAAATTACTGTATACTCATATGATACCACAAATCAATCCCTTATCAGAAAATTCATTATTGGGGTTCTTTCCAGGCCTTCTAACAGGCTCAATGACTCCACTATCGGGTAGATATATGGTAGTGGGTAAATCTCCCTTGACGGGATCATGGGGTGATGCCAATAGTGGAGGTACATTTGGTCCTGAGATAAAAAAATGCGGATATGATGGATTAATCATAGAGGGGAAGGCAGAAACTCCAAAAAATATTTCTCTCCTAAAAGGAACAAAAGAAATAGAGGATGCCTCGGACATTTGGGGCTTAGACGCCATAGAGGCAGAGGAGGAATTAAAAAGTAAATTTGGACAATTTATCAAAATAGCAGTAATCGGTCAAGCCGGAGAAAAATTATCAAAAATTTCAGGGATTGTCAACGACAAAGGAAGAATTGCAGCTCGTTGCGGGCTTGGAGCGCTAATGGGCTCTAAAAATTTAAAAGCAATTAATTTGAAAGGATCACAAAAACTTCCTATTTATGATAAAAAGCATTTAATAGAACTAACAAAGCAATATAATCAAGCATATGCCCAAGAAGAACCGGGCTTTTTCTCGAATATGCTGTTGAAGATTGTACCAAACATGGGAAAGACGATGCGGCGTTTAAATATCAGCATGTCGGGTTCTGGAGGGATGGTAAGAACAATTTATCATAATCTTGGAACGAGCATGGGTAATACAATAGGAGCAGAGACGGGAGACTCCCCCGTGAAAAATTGGGGTGGCATAGGGCAATATGATTTTCCCATGGAAAAATCTAAAAATATCTCCGCCAATTTAATTCGAGAATATAAGGTAAAAGAATATGGGTGCTTTAGTTGCCCCATACAATGCGGGGGAATCTGTAAAGTTCCCGAACTTGAGTTGGAAGAAACGCATCAACCAGAATACGAGACATGTGCTGCTTTCGGAACCCTCCTACTTAATAATGACCTTTTATCGATTTTTAAAATAAATGAGATTTGTAATAGAGCAGGAATAGACACCATTTCCACCGGAACAACCGTTGCCTTTGCAATAGAATGTTATGAGAATGGACTCTTAACAGATGAGGATACAAACGGATTAGAATTAACATGGGGCAATTCAGACTCGATTATAACGCTTGTAAAACAAATTATTGCCCGAGAAGGATTAGGAAATCTCTTGGCGGATGGAGTGAAAGTAGCAGCTCAAAAAATCGGCAAAGAGAGTGAACAATATGCGATGAATGCAATGGGACAAGAGATAGCAATGCATAATCCTAGAATGTTCGATTCTCTGGCCTTTTCCTATGCGTATGATCCCACTCCAGGACGTCACACCACAGCTAGTATAGATTTTATCGAAATTGGAGCTGTTGATAAGGGTAAATTTATTGAGGGCTTTTCCTTTCCCAAAGGATGGAAGAAGGACGAGCATAAAAAAGCAAAGGCCCAGAAACTAGCAACACAATTGCACCAAGTAATCAGCTGTACTGGATTATGCATGTTTACCACCTTATTTGGAAAATATCCTTTGTTGGAATTTATCAATGCATATACAGGATGGGATATTACTTTAAAAGATCTTCTTGAGAGCGGGTATAGAATCCAAACACTCCGGCAAGCCTTCTCTATCCGAGAGAGAGTTAACTTTATGGACCAAGAACTTCCGGGAAGGATTACGGGACATCCTCCCGATGAAAGAGGTCCCATGAAAGGAGTATCAGTAGATTATAAGCAATTTTACAAATTGTATTGCAAGCAAATGGGATGGAATCCGGAGAATGGAATCCCCTTGAAGAAGACTCTTAAAGATTTGGATCTAGAATTTACAATTTCCGATCTTTATTAATGCATTCTCTCTTTTCTAATTAATATCACTAATAAACTTAATAAGAGTAGTACTCATACCTACTGCAAATGACTGATCACACGCTTAGAAATTTCATTAAAGAATTAGAAAAAAAGAAACTCACATCCCATCGCAAATTTCCCGCAATTTCAGAAATTATTGATGATAAACAATATCAGTTGAAAGTCAAGGGTATATATACCTTATCTGCTCCCCACGATCATATCTATCTGTTTATCATAAGAAATTATAATAAAAATCCAAAAAAGCGCTACTTCCTTTGCTCTTCATTAGCTTCTGTAAGTTCAGATTTATTGGTATTGGTAGCAAAGGATTTTGCTCTCCAACACGATATCAAGTTAATTCAATATAGCTTAAATCCTAATCTACTGCGGTTAAATCTTTTAGCTCTTAAAGAAATAACAATTCCTAAAGATTTCTCACAGATCCTTTCTTTACTACGAGAATATAAAAGTATTTTTAAAATACGATTGAGAAAAATAAATGATCTGACACAATTATAAAAATTAAACGCATACGTTTTAAAGCAACCTTTTCAATACTAATATTAATATAAAAAAATTCTAATAAAAATAATTTAAAACTGACTAATGTCTTTTCGCGAAAATACTATTAAAATTATTGCCACGTTGGGACCCTCAAGTGATGATGAAGCGACCATTAAGAATTTGATCAAAACAGGAGTGGATATCTTTAGACTAAATTTTTCTCATGGAAGTCATGAACAAAAAGAAATTTTAATCAATAGAATTCGTCAGATAAATGATAATATTGCAATTCTTGCAGATATTCAAGGACCTAAGATTAGGGTTGGATCCTTCAAAAATGACGAATCTGTTCAATTGACTACTGGAGAGACCGTAAAAATATATGAAAAAGATATATCAGGAGAAAAAGAACAATTCTCTATCCCTCTGGAAGGATTTCTAAATTCCATGGGTGTTGGAGATGTATTCTACATTAATGATGGAATCATTAAAATAAAAGTAAAGGAAAAAAAAGAGGAATACCTTGTGGGTGAAATTTTAACGGGTGGGAATATCAGTAGTAATAAAGGAGTAAACATTCCCTCGGGAGAACTAAAACAAAAAGTACCCACAAAAAAGGATATAAAAGATTTAGAATTCATCGCTAAGTTGGATCTAGAATATGTGGCAATTTCCTTTGTAGCGGGAGGAGATGATGTATTGCGCGTAAAAAAGATCTTAGAAAACTCCGGAAATACCGATATTAAACTTATTTCTAAGATTGAACGTCCTTTAGCCTTGGATAATTTTGACCAAATCCTTGAGGTCTCTGATGGTATTATGATAGCTCGAGGGGATCTAGGAGTCGAAATTTCTCCTGATAAAGTACCTCTTAAGCAAAAAGAACTTATTTATCAGTGTAATAAAGAAGGAAAACCTGTCATCGTTGCAACTCAGATGTTAGAATCTATGACCAACTCTCCCGTTCCAACACGTGCAGAAGCTGCTGATGTGTTTAACGCTGTACTTGATGGAACCGATGCTGTTATGCTTTCTGGAGAGACTGCCATTGGAAAATATCCCATTAATGCGGTGCTTTTTATGAATCGCATCGCATATACTGCAAATGAAAACATGCCTATCCGCAAACCAGATGAATATGATTCTGATAGATTAACACATACCCAAACATTAGGACATGCCATTCATTCCCTTGCAAAAGAAATGCAAGAGCTTAATTTTCGCGGAAAAATCCTCGTCATCACCCGAGGAGGGTACGGCGCACGTATGATCGCAAAATATCGACCTCATCTGCCCATCATCGCCATTACCCCGTATAAAAAAACAGCGCGCGAGTTAAACCTTGTCTATGGCGTCCAACCCTTTCATATTGAAAATATTGATTTTTTTAAAATGGACACCGAAAGTATCATTACTCAAGCCGTACGGTTTGCTGTAGATATTGAAGCTGTCAATGAAAATGATCATGTGATCATTCTTTTGGTGTCTAGAAAATATCAAGAACGAGGTAATCTCGTGGGACTTTACTATGTAGGTGAAATTTTAGAAAAATCCGATTCATCAAAAAACAAAGAGTAGTACTTTTCTAAAATGCTCTCTTTCCTTTTTTCTCCTTTTTTAGAAACCAAAATTAAATCAGCACTATTTAAAATAACCATAAATATACTTATAATGAATTTTTTAATTTAAAAAAGAAAAAGAAATAGGAAAAGACTAATTATGAATCATCTGCGGAAATAAGAACATATCCCTCAATTACCGTGCAACCAAATTCATAACTATGCTCTGCGGGGTGATTTGGGGAGGTATAGGTATTCGAAAGTCCACTAAGCGAGATCCCTCCTATATCTGCGCTTACATTCTCAGTACTGTCAAAATAATCGATAATTATATTTCCCGTAATTATAGCTATTGTACCTGATACATCATTTATCATTTCATCATGCTGAGCAATGTTAAGATAAATTGTTCCTGTAATATCCAAAATATTAAATTGACACTCATTTAGATACGAATTGTTGTGAAAGGTCGAACTAATGATACCCGTAGTTGTTCCAAGATTAATATTCCCGCGGATGTTGCTTGCAATAACCTCTGCGCTAATATGCCCATCAACAGTGAGAAGATTTAAGTCATGTATTTCATTACCTCCAAGAAATGTGGTGAGGATATCCCCTGAAACCGTGGTGAGGTGAACATTTCCTAAAGTCACATTTTCAGGGACACTCAAGAATATCGAACCATTAGTGGTTAATATATTAAGATTATATTGTAAATCCGTTCGTAGCACCACTTTAATTACTTCCACTTCCTTAGGAATAATAACTGTAGTTCCCTCCTCTGTTGTCTGACTAAATTGCGGAATCCCTATTATTTCATTGGATCCCAGTTTAACGCTTACTCTTTCATTTGTGGGTGTAGTATTATATCCTATTATAGCATTACATACATCCAATTTTATTAATAAATCTTCGGAAGAACCATTTGATTGTAGTTTAAGAAAATCATTCGGGTCTTCTGAAGAAGCATTCGCAGAATAGACAAAAAAGGACGATACCAATATCCCCGTTGTTATTAGAGCAGAGATGACCAATATAGGTATTATCACTTTAGCTTTCATTTTTTTCATTAAAATTTATATTTAATTGACCTATATTGAAAAGGTTTCTTATTTAATTTAAATAAAATTTAACCCAATTTTTGCATCTTAGTATAGACCAATCTTTGCTCCAATTGAAAATAAAAAAGCCATCCCTAAGTTTCTAAAACGATAAAAACTAAAAAAGTGTTCATTCACAATTATGTGTGGTTTTTATATAAAATTCAAGATTAACAGATGCTATAATAATATCTTCTCATGGAGTGATATAAATATGAATATCAACAAAAAAGCAATAGTCGCCTTAAGCTTATTATTGGTGGTGGCCTATGGACTCTCAATGGCAACTGCTGGTGTAAGTACCCCCGGATGTACTGAATCGGGTCCTTAAATCAATTAACCCCCATTAATCATACTTTCTTTTTTTATTTAAACCTCTTGATGTCGAAAATAGTAAAAAAGCTTCTGAAATATTGAGAAACAAAAGATTGTATATTTTTAGAACAGACCTAATGACAAGAGTTAGATGATCTATATTCCATTTGAATCTCTACAGGTTTGATGCTTTAATTATTCACCATAGGATCGGCACGGAAGCCCCGTCCTTTAGGGCGGGGAGGAAGTGCCGTTAGATAGTATTAGGTGACAAGATTTAAATACTTGCGTTATCATTATCATTATAAGGTTGAGTTCTAATGAAGTTTTGTAAGACGGCACAGATACAGATCATCGGAGAAA
>SHMU01000014.1 GCA_008080765.1 Promethearchaeota archaeon
TTTCTCCGATGATCTGTATCTGTGCCGTCTTACAAAACTTCATTAGAACTCAACCTTATAATGATAATGATAACGCAAGTATTTAAATCTTGTCACTTAATACTATCTAACGGCACTTCCTCCCCGCCCTAAAGGACGGGGCTTCCGTGCCGATCCTATGTGATAAAATTTTTTTCAATATTTAAGAATTTCAAGTTTTCTAAATAATCTAATCCTTCAATCACTTTAATACGATTGCTTCCTAGGTATAGTCGATTTAAATTAATAAAATGTGATATATTTTCAATTTTTGTAATTTGATTATCAAAGAGGTTTAATTCCACTAAATTAACCAAAGAATCAACTCCGCTAATCTTGGTTATTTTGTTATTATATAAGAAGAGATAAGTTAAATTCGTTAGTGAGTGAAAATCTTTTATTTCTTCAATTCTATTAAAACTAAGATTCAAGGTTGTTAACTGAGATAATGGTTCAAGGTCCTTAATTTTGGTGATCTCATTATTGGAAAGATCTAATTCTTTTATATCTTTCAATCGATCCAAATGTTTGATATTTCTAATATTCTGAATACCTAAATTACTTAGGTCTAGGCTTCCATTTCTTGATATATATTTTTCTCCCTTAAATTGTACGTATTCCATATCAATATTACATAGAATTAATAATGAACATTCTAATTTTGGATCTCAAAAATTACTTTCTGGTGCATAAATTTTGAATTAATCAAATCTAAAACTTTTTGCGCAAATAATTTTAAGTTTTGAGCGAGTTCGGGTCTTTCCTTGAGTTGGTCCAGTAAAAATTCATGAAGCATTTCTCTTGTTTCTTCTATTCCATGTTCCTTATAGAATTGTTCCCAATGGATGGAGACATTTCGACACAGCTCCTTAATTTTGCTTTCAGGATATTCAGAACTATCACAGACTAACTCATGGTGCTCTTTTATTGCTTCACTGACTTTTTCTAAATGATCAGCAATAGCATACGCATAGCGACACAAGCTTATCATATTTGATATAGTTCGTTTATTCCTCGTATTTGCTGCCTCTTCAAAAGCTCTCCAGGCATCAGCCCAATCTTTTTGAATTTCTGAATCCTCATGATTTTGAAGCATGGCAACATTGATAAGATCGCTTAGATCAACATCATGACCGCGATTCAATTTTTTATGCACTATATCTTCCAATCCTGATCCTTTCAGATAGCTCCCCGATCCAAAATCTAATATTTGATTGATATTGTTTGCAGCATACAGAATATCATGGCGTGTTTCACAAGTCTTAGGATTATACCAGCTGATACGTTTTTCCCATTCCTTTGTTTCCTTATTTTTCACAAATCCGCATTTTGTTAAGGCAGCATCCAACAAATCAAAATTAAAAATCCAAAAATCTATGTCGTCGGTGAAGCGTTTTCTACGCCAATCTCTAGTTGTATATTTTCCCAGATATAACTTCAGTGTGCCTCGAACTAAGGACTTTTTACCCTTCTCCAAGGCTTTACATGCATCTTCATAATATCTGCAATCGGGATCTTTGGAATATTCGATAATCTTATCGAGCACCTGCCTAGCTTCTTTTGCTATGATATCACAAGGTATATTCCCATCGGACGGATATGCCCGAGAGCCCCCTTCTAAAAAATTTTTAAACAATTGTAATTTCTCATCGGGAATATTATACCACGGATTATTAAAGATTTCTTTATCAAATATATAATGAGTAATTCCCTCCGGATCTACTCGTATCTCAATGGGAGTAATTTCTCGTAGTCCATCCCCTTTGGTAATTCGGTCTGCTTTCGTATCCCATAAATAGTTCATAGTAAAGTTCTAGATATAAAATTTAAGTTTGAAATTAAATGTTCTTTTTATCTTATATAAAGCAATAATTCAATCGATCCCGAATCTTTTTGTGATATAGTATATTATTATTATATAGTGAGAAAATGACGCATCAAATGTTATATTGGGAGGTATATACCTATACACCCTGGGATCGACTAAATTCACAAACACTCTCTAAGGTTCGTTTAATGTCTATTTTAAATGTATTTGATAAATATCCCCTCATCGGTTTAAGATTTTTCAACGATCTCAAGGCAAATATTCAACAGTATCCCCATTATACCTTTTATAATACGATTAAAAGAATCGTAGATCCCAAAAATAAAGATTACACAATCCAAAATTGGAATTTTGTATGGGCAATGGATAAAGAAAAGAGGTTGTATCAATTTCTCTTTCAAAAAATGAAGCGAAACAATGAGATGATGGCAGCATTAGTTGCATTAGCGCCTTTAGAACTCGTGAAATTGTTTTCAACCCATAAAAAAGAAGCAATTCTCAAAACGCTTTCATTGCTTAATAATCATAAAACCCTCTCATTTGCAACGTTATTAGAAGCCCAAGGGAAGTCTCTTGCGGAAGAAAGTCAAGAATTTACAATTGATAATAAATCTCTGCAGAGAATTCAATTTTCAAACTATTTAAAGCAACAACCTAATATACAAGGTCAGTGGTTTCCCCATTTCTCGCCTAAATGTCCGATTTGTGGTACATTCATGAAAGAGTTGGAAGCTTATCGTATAGGCTTCGGAAAACTTATATGTCCTCAATGCGGTTATGAAAAATACAAAAACAAATGAACTCAAAAGCAAAAGTTTAATTTATCCTTATGTTATTTTTTAGTAGTAGGCTTTTTTCATTGAAAAAAGAACTTAACATTTTCTTAAAATAAATCATACAAAATTTTATTGAATAATAAGGAGTTGTCTAAGAACCAATGTCAGAGATCGATCTCACCGATATAAAACGGATGATGGAAAGAGGAGAATATCAGAAGGCGTTAGATGAATTAATTTCCTCAGTACATGATGATAATTACGATCAATTACCTCAAATCCTTGAAGGTATCGTGGAATTGCAAACAAGAGGGGCTTTAGTACGGGATGAGCAACTGGATAAGATCAAACCGTATATTGTTGATTTTGATGAGAATATTCAAGATTACGCGGTACAAATCTATACCCATAAAATGGAAAGTGAAATGGAATCACTTTATAATAATATGACCTTGCTTACTTCTAAAATTAGTGAATTTGAGTTGGGTATTCGCGAAAAGGTAGTAAGTTTTTTAGTAAAATCCTATAATACTATCACCAATAAAGAAAAAAGCATAATTGAGGGTTTGATTAATTGCTTAACAGACGAAGCTTGGAACGTAAGAATGGAAGTTATTCGCTTTTTGGATGAATTGCTCGTAAATAAACCTCATTTTATCAAGCAATTTGAAAATAATTTAAAAGTTTTATATGAGGAAAAAGATGTCGATGTCAAGAAAGAGGGGTTAGATCTATTATTACGATTATTTATAAAGACCTATGATATTGAAGATCTTGAAAATTTGATTCGAGAAATCCCTAATAATGAATGGCCGATTCAAGAAAAGTTAATTTTCTTGATTGGAAAATTAGGAATCCATCGAAAAGATCTCGTCGAACCCAATGCTATGAACTTACTTTATTTATTAGATGATGATGATTTTCTAGTGAGGGAGGCAATTAAAGAGATCATTGAAGAGATTTTAGAAGTTCACGAGCATCTCTTTGATGATGCATTTCTCAATGCTATAGAAAATGATGATGTTGAAAATTTAGATATTATTGAAGAAATACTCAAAACTTCCGTACTAAAAAAAGGATTTGAACGGTTTTATTATTTTTTTACCTTAAATAATCCCAATTCAAATAAAGTAATCCGGGCATTAAGTGATGTAATTAAAAAGATTAATCTCTCCCATCCAAGCTTTATCGAATCCTTAATCTCTCAATTGACCAATAGGGTGTTGAAAAACCTCACAGAAGACAATTATATTAAACTGATGCTGATAATACGATTAAATCCGCAAGAAAATATCTATTTACAGTGTTATCAAATATTAAATGAAATTGATTTTATCAATAATCCTGAAGCAGAACGGCGCAGAAGATTAGTAATTGAGTATCTTTTAGAACAAAAACCAGAATTAAATTTCTCAAGAGTAAAAAAATGGATTGAAGCCAAAATTCTCGATGGTCCTATTAATATTAAAGATATTTCTAATAAATTTAATATCAGAGAAGATCAAATCCAATCCTATATAAAAAAATTAATCGAAAATGGAGAGTTAAATGCGATATTTTCCAATAATATTATTGCTGCGAACACGGGATCAACCTTTGAAGGTGAAGATCTCCTCTTCCTTAAAAAATGGGATATTTCAAAAAATGATGAAGATCCAAGTATGAATGATATCAAGCTGTTTATTCATATTAGAAACATCTCACAACCAAAAGCTATAATTACTAATTTGGATATAGAAATTGAGTATCCCTCAGATAGTTTTAATGTTTCTCTTGAAGAACAATCAGAGCGCACTCGTACGCTAACCCCTGACCAAAACCTCCTTCTCACCTATAAATTCCAGAAAAAAGGAGAGAAAAATTTAAGTCCGGAGATAAGTAATATCAAAATCGTGTTTAATTACCAAAAAGAAGGGAAAAACCGAACAATCGAGAAATATTTAGATGTTTTACTAGTTTAATCTCTCCTTTCATCTCTTTTTAGGCACATAAAAACAACCTCATAATGATTTTTTAAAATTTCGAGATGTAGTGGTTTACTGATAAAAATAAATGCAAGAGTTTTGGGAATACCTTCTTAGCAACTCATTTTAACATTCCTATCCTATTGAGATCTATAGTATTTATAATCATATCTTTTTTAAAATAGGTAAAAGAATTATTAACAAGGAAGGATAGTGGATATCAATAGTAATTAGTATATTATGGGGATGTAGAAAAATCCCCAGAGAGCGAGAAAAATGGCTAGTAATCAGAATATAATGCTAAATTTATTAAATGATGTTCCGGAGGACATTAAATCCTCAGAACTTTATGAAGAAGCGATGAAAAAGCATTCTCAATGCTCTATTTGCAATAAAACTCTATCCCTAATCGACTATATCAATTCTAATCTACTGAATGGTTTATTCTGTGATCTAGGGCTTCCAAATAGAATAAAGTATTCACTTAAGCTTTGGAATAGCGAGAATCTTAAGCTATATTGCTGTGATTGCTATTTCGTTCATGAAGTAGAGGATTTTTATTCCCATTAACTACTATTAGTAAATGGGATAAATATAAAAGAAGTTGAGGGTAAAACGCATTTTTCCTTACTTAATTTGCTTGGGACTATCTCTCAGGGTATGTCCTTCCTTTAAAGAGAGGACTCTGAATTTTGGACTTACTGTTAAGCTCTTCTTGTGGAAAACAGATGTAGCACCACCTAATCATATCTTGGAGTACGTATTTCCCATCCCAAGGCAGGCCGAAGTCGTTACTGTTATGTTCCCCTGCGCGCGGGAATCTAAACGCACCTAGGAGCGAAAGCTCTTCAGCAACTTCCTTAACAAAGCTATCCTCACCATATATGGCAGCAGTTTGAAGATATTGCTGCATCTCTTCTCTTCTGATATTATAAATTAGGTCCTGCACCGAAGATAACCTACAACAAATCAAAAACCGGTCTTGACACATATCGATTTCGTTCATTGTGGGTAAGCTGCGCATATACACTACAGTCCAGTCTAACTTATTTTTCGGAGGATATAATATTGTTGCTTTATTTTGTGTAACATAGTTTATGAAGAAGTATTCCCGCTTCCGTTGCATCTCTAAACTATCAGTCTGGCTTAGGTTTGCCCTTGGAAGTATCTCATCAGCGTTTCGTAATCCATTCGCGAGCATTTTGGCAAAGCCTAAGGGTGATAATTCAGAGATTTTATTTCTAAGGGTTTTTACAGAACGTTTCATAAGGGCTCCCATATTATATCCATTGATTTCGTTCGTATGAGAGAATTTATCAATAGAATCAGCAAATAGATTATTAAGTGAGGAGGATTCTATGGTTTCATCTTCTTCTGTTGAAGAATTATTATTTGTATCTCCCATAATCGCAGATTCAAGGGGTTTATCAATAATGTAAATAACCCGAGGACTTAGACATGCTCTTTGATTCCAGAATACAACATCAATTGCAATCTTTTGAGCGATTTCTTGCATAGTCTGTTCATTGTTAAATATATCCTCTGAAACCACAGAAAAAGACATTTTGGGACCGTTATCAATTATTTTAATCCCATAGCGATTGGCTCTCCTTCGTATATCTTCAATGGAGAAAATTGCCCCCCATGCAATTACACAATCAATATTTCCAGAATTGAATAACTCATCATAGATATCACCTCGGCTTCCCTTCCAATAGATAGCTGCAATTTCTTTTGCTAGTTTTTTATCAACTTCAGCAATAGACTCGCAGAGTCGAACAGTTACGAAAGGTTCTTGATGAGAAAGCTTTAAAAGATTCACATTTTTCGTAATAAGTCCGTAGGATAAACTCGTGGGACCTAGTCCGAAGCTGTTTCCTGCTAAATTGTGACACACTACTCCTCTCGGTTGTGCATGAAGTCGAGCACTTCCTTTTTGAATCCAATCCTCTAAGTATTCTTTACCTCCAATTTCACCCAGTAATTGAAGCTCAGAATTTTTTTTATTCCATAGACGTATTGTACCAAGAAATTCAATCTCGCAGAGTTCTCGGGATTGCCCTGTCATCATAGGGATTACTTCTAATACTTCTTTTCGTAGATCATAATTTGGGTCCATCCATAAATCCCCTACTTGATCCATTATCTCAAACAATTCATCCAAATCTCTGTCGTGAGCCCTTCTTTTCTTCGCAGCTAACTTTTCTGCTGTATCTAATACCATGTCTTTATCAAAAACCGGAAATTCAAATTCCAAAACATCATCTTGGCGTTTTACTACTTCCTTTGTGGTATTATGGGAATATAAGGGTTTAAAGATAAAGCCCGGAATTTTTAATTTTTTATTCAATTTTACTACTCATACTCATATATTAATTAATTCTATATACCTTATTATGTATAAAAAAGTTTAGAAAAAAAAAGGTAAGTATTCATAAAAATTTGTTTTTCAGCATGGAAAAATTAGGATCATGAAATAGTTTCATCAGCTAACTGTACTCCGCATCCTTTGGCTTCTGCGCCTTCGGCCCGGCCAATACAATCGACCATCTTTCCTTTTCTTCCACAAGGACAATCATCTATCCCTGTAATGCGAACAATATCATCTTGAAGGATAGATACTCCCGCATAACTATGTGCAAGAGGATTTATCAAATTTGCCAATCCCTTTTCTCCAACTTCTACAGGTTCTAAGGTTTCCACGTCTCGCACGATGATGTCTCCCCATGGATAGCAGTGTTTGTTATGCTCCTCACATTCTACAAACAGTATATCAGACTCCGAAAAGGAGTAAATATCTCTGACATTTTTAGATGAGATACCAAGTATTTTTGCCATATCCTCTCTAAATTGAACAGGAGAAATTGCATCTCCTTGGAATGATTTCCAGCCACCGCCTCCCAAGATAACAGAATCTTTTCCAACGTCAAATGTTTGTCCTGTCTTTTGATGATATCCGTTTAAAGTCATATACATAAGCGGAACGCTTCCTGAAATCCATCCCTTTCCTTTACTTCCTGGATTTGTTGCCAAGAACCCGAAGGTTGTTTGGGCATCGAATTCAAACCTTTTTCCTTTCTTTATTTCTTCGGGACTAGGAATTTTTAAGCAAAAGACTTTTTCGTCAGCAGTATTGACAAAATTCATCATTAGAGAGAACATAACGGTTGGAATTTCAATCTTCTCGTCAATTTCATATTCCTTTTGAGGTTCTGGGAGAAATAAAAGGCTCCATTTATAATTGCTTAATCCAACATCCTCTACTACATTATTGAACATTTTAACATAACGTAATACATTCGTGTGATCTCGTCCAACTATAGAAGGATCTCCACTTGTTCCAGTGGAACGGCTCCAAACTTGTATTTCGCTTTCGGGTACAGTCAGTAATTTTTTGGGTGATCCTTTTTGCTGTTTAAAGTTAGCAGTTGTGATGTAAGGTATATTAGCAAAATCATCAACACTCTGGAGGTCTTTTCGTGGATTGAAATTCTTCTGTTTACAAATCTGTCGATATAAGTTGCATCCTTCAAATTGTCTTAGTAAGGATTCTTTAACCGCTTTATAAAGATCTTGTTTTACTTCGCTTTGATCGTCCTTTTTAATATTTTTTAACCCTTTATCTAAAATTTCATCGATTATCATATGTTTTATACTCTTACGTGTTAACCAAAATAAGATGGTTAGAATATTTAAATACTATGCATTATAAAGAAATAGATTAAGAAAAAAAGATAAGAAAAATTATTTGCAAGGGAAGAAGAGGATTTAGTTTCCTCCCGCGAGTGTGACGAAAGTCATATTGTTGTTGTAATAGCCTAGTCCTTTTTTTCCGAAAATTTCGCCTCCTGCACCGATGATCATTCGGGGGACATCCTTTCCGATGGTATCCTCGATTTTTTTAATAATTTCAGGTATCATATCACCGTAGCTCATGGCTCGATTAAAGCAATCAAATCCCAGCAAGAATTTAGGATTAGAAATATTTTCGATAGCCTCTTTAATTGCTTTTTCCGTAGTTTTCTTCAATACATTAATGTTACTTCTAAAAATTTCAATCTCTTCGGGTATCTCATAATTGAAGGGAAAGGACGTAGTGACGAGATTTGATAAATTAGGATTAGTAAGAAGCCCAGAGAGGTGTACTAGCTCTCCTTCCTCAGTTTCTTCTCTAAATCCTAATGAAACATAAGGATTTTGATATCCAAAGGGTCTTAATTGTTCAAGAGATTCCATCTTTATTCCCGCTGCGTCACAAAAACCTTCCAATGCGGGGTCTCCATTGACTTTAAGGAAAAAACCTCCGATTTTTTTAGTGGGTGTTAGTGTTTTTCCAGTAGATTCTGCTCCAGCGCCAAATCCAAATCCAAACTTCGATTCTCCTTCTGCAGAGAGAATGGCACCTACTACATTATTGTCACCTACCTCATCATTGTAAAATTCAACAGAATCGTAATTTCGAACGTTTGTAACAACGTTTCCTGCGATTGGTAGATCAAAACTTTTGCTATACAAGCTCTCTAATAATTCTTGAGCACTTGTAAGACCTAATCCTTCTTCTTTAAAATCATCGAGTTGTTTTTTGAAAAATCTGGAAACTAAGCCGGACATTAATGAAACAATTCGCATATTAAGCATTTCTTGCTTCTTAAAAACTTCAGGGGGGAATTTGTATCCATCTTGAAACATTATCATGATCCTGCTGTCTTTTGGAGGGAGGGACTGGCTTTTTTGGTAAATATCTTCTGCAATATTCTCGTAATCGAGCTTAGAATCGGGATAATTATAGGAAAAATCAATATTTATATCACCTCCTAGCAACATTAATCCTGCGCTTCGAAATGCATATCGATTATTTATTAATACACCATTGGCAGTACTCCCAATTATAGTAATGGCAGGACCTAATTCCTCTCGTACTCCTTTTAAGACTTGCCCATATTTATAGTTTACTCGCGCAAGCGAATCAACGGCCAGTATTGCCAATTTGGGTTTGGCATTCATTCCTCCTAAAGCTTCTTTTGCGATATGTCTTCCTGCATTATAACTCTCATCTTCTGTTGTTATTGAAACTGCTGCATCAATCATTTTTAATTTTTTAGTTCTAATTTATTCTCTTTTTAATTAGAAATATATAGAAAGTAATTCTTAGAAATTTTTAATAAAATCATCTATTTTATCTTTCAATTCACTTAGATGCATAGAAATGTCTAATAAGAACGATTTAAATTGTTCTTTAAGCTCATTATCCTCTTGAACCATTATTTCGGGAGTCATTGCGGGTTCTTGAGAAGGTAGTCCCGGTTCTAAACCAGATTTAGTTTCAGTTTCAGCTTCAACAACATGTTCTGGTATAAATTTAGGTGCCTCCTCTTCAAATGTCTCTTCAGTAGCTTCAAGCAATTGCGCTTCAGATAAATTTGGAAATTGTTCCGGTTCCGCTCCACTTTCGACCACTTCTATAGATGCTCCATAGAGTTTTTTTCGCGATTTAATTTTAGTAGCACTTACACCCGCATGATAACGGTCGATCATACTTGAATTAGAGCCGCTCCATATCCAAATTTTCGGTCGCTTGGCATGAGTGTCCAGTATAATATATATTTTTTCTTCATTTAGATCGGTATTATCTACTGGTATAATATCTTTCCCACTCACCGTATAGATCATTAAACTCATTTCTTCTCTTTTCACCTTTTTATAATTTTATTATTCGACTTGCCCAATTATTAATTCTATTTTTAAATTCTTTTATTTCTGCAATTCCAAGTTCTCGATTAATTTTACTTAGTTCTTGTTCGGCTTTAGAGATATCAAAGAGAGCTAAAGAGGTTCCTATATTTAATAAGATACCATCTTTTAGCTGTTCTAATAAGCCTCCTAATTCATTTCCGGTCAATTGTTCGAGGAGAGATTTTAATTCATTAAAAATGGTTTTTAGTGTATGATATCTTTGTTCTATATCTTTAGTTTCTAATGATTTTATCCTATCCTCTATTGATTCTTCAGAAACTTCTGGCGTGACAGCCTCTACTTCGGTGGATGGTTCTATAGACGCCTCTACTGGGCTTATTTCTGTAGCTTTTGGCATAGTCTCGATATCTTCAGCTTGTTCCACTTGTACGGGTTCAAGCTCGACAGAAGGTAATGGCTCCTCCTCTATAGGCTCCACTGTCACTATTTCTTTAGCCACAAGAGGTTCTGATACTGCTGGTTGTTCTGCTCCTACAACCGTAGGTGCAATACCCTCTTTTTCTCCCAGAAATCCAAAATCTTTCCCGGGTAACTTTAGAATATCATCTCCAATTTCGGCAATTTTTTCTCGAGCTCTTTTTAAGATGTCAATCATTGCCAGTCTTACATATGAAAGATTCATCTCATCCGATCCGAGTGCGAGTAATAATAGATGAGGAGGAATATCGTAGAGTAATACATATCCTTTATCTCCCTCTATCATCAATTCATTAAGATCTCCATGATTTATTCCGTTTGAAAATTGCCTAAAAGTATCGCGTAAAACGCCGATTTCCCACAGAATCTCGTCAGGAACTCGAAAAGGAATAGTGCTTTCAATAATGATATCATCTTTAGCATTGATGAAAAAACAACCATTAAGGTCTGTTACCTTCTCTATCTCTTGAAGAAACTCGATGAGATTATAGTCATGAATCATTTCCGTCATCTTATATATCTGACACCCCCAATGTAAATCCTTCCAGTAGTTTTTCTAATTCTATGGCGAGATTTGCCATTCCAAAAGCTATCCTGAAGAGGTCTGCTTCCTTGTCGATGATTGTACTTAAAATGGCGGTTGGTCCCGCATCTTGGATTACGACACGTCCATGGACGCTATTTATGTATAATCGTTGTAAATTACCTTTTCTCAATTGTTCACAGAGATATCTGAAAGTAAGTTTCACTGCTGCAGAGATTGCCCCAACCAAGATGGGATCAATTTCCCCACCTTCCCACGTGTTGACAATCGGTACCCCTCCGGGGTATTCAATAAGAATCTGCCCTTGTACATCATCTTGGGAATCTGTAAATTCCCGCATTAAAGATTTTATGTTTTCTAATTGTTCTTCATTTGACATATAATCAGTCTTCTAATGTTACTAATTTTTTATAATTAAATTATATTCTAAACCTTTATAATTATTTATAATTTTGATGGTTATTATTTAATGGGAATGGAATACTAAATGTATAAAACCGAGAATAGCCGCAAATTGGTTTATCAATCAAATTCATTAATAATGAATTTTTTTAGTATTTATTACATAGATCGAATTATTTTAATTAGAGAGAAGTAAATTAGAGAGTGTGGTAATGGATGTTTGTAGCGGCACTAGACTTAGGAACGACGGGTTGTAGAACATTTATTTTTGATATTGCGGGGACAATATTGGCATGGGATTATGAGGAATGGAAGAGTTATTATCCAAAACCTTCTTATGTGGAGCAAAATGCAGAGGTATGGTGGGATGCTATAAAACGAACCATTGATTCTGCTATCAAAAAGAGTGGAGTGGATATTGCCGAAATTGTAAGTCTTTCAATTACGAATCAGCGTGAAACTATTGTTCCTGTGGACAAGGAGGGAACTCCCTTGCATAATGCGTTGGTATGGCAAGATAGACGCACTACAGAGCAAGTAGACTTTATTAAAGAAAGGGTAGGAGTGGATAAAATATATAAAACAACGGGACTTACCATTGATCCCTATTTTTCTGCCACCAAAATACTCTGGTTTAAAGATAATAAACCCGAAATCTACGATAAAACGCATAAATTTCTGTTAGTATCTGATTATATCATAAATAAACTTACGGGAAAGTTTTATACTGATTTTAGCAATGTAAGCAGAACAATGCTCTTTGACATTAATAATTTAAGATATTCCGAAGATATCGCCTCTGAATTAGAAATCGACCTAGATAAGATGCCCGAACCCGTAGAAAGCGGTGTTGATATTGGAGAAATAGTAACAGATGAAACATCATTTGATAGAAAGACATTGGTAATTACGGGAGCTGGAGATCAACAGTCCGCAGCGTTAGGAGTAGGCATTAATAAGCCCGGGGATATCAAATGCACCACAGGCACGGGCAGTTTTATATTGGCATATTTAAAAGAACCTAAATTAGATCCCCAAAAGCGAGTATTGTGTAGTTGTCATGCAATTCCTGGGGCATGGGTTCAAGAGGCCAGTGTATTTACAACTGGAGCCGTACTGCGCTGGTTCCGAGATCAAGTAGGGTATATAGAGTGTAAACAAGCAGAGCAAGAAGGTGTCGATCCTTATGATTTCATGACGGAATTAGCCAAAGAGTCTCCACCCGGCGCAAATGGTATATTGATGATCCCTCATCTTGTAGGTGCGGGAGCTCCTCATTGGAACCCTTATTCTAAAGGTCTTATATTTGGTCTCTCTTTAGGTCACGAACGGAAAGACTTGTACAGAGCAATCCTTGAAGGTGTAGTGTTCGAAATAAAGAAGAATATTGAAGTGTTCAAAATGATTGGAATAGAGCCTCAGCAATTACGGTTGACGGGGGGTGGTTCTCGCTCTGATTTATGGAACCAAATTATGGCAGATATCCTCAATATTGTCTGTGTAAGAAATGTTGTCGAAGAGGCAACCTCATTAGGAGCTGCAATACTCGCTGCCTCTGGTGCGGGAATCTTTCCCGATATTTCCGAAGCTGCGGATAATCTATGCAAAGTTGAGAAAAAATTCATTCCCGATGAGAACAGAAATACCTTTTATAATAAACTGTATACCTTTTCATATGATCTCTATAATATAATTAATAATGCTAAATATTATAGGAGATTTGATAATATTTTCAATACCTAATTTCGACACATACAAAGAATTAGAAGATTGCTTAAAAAGAGAAGGAAAAGCTATGAAAATTTTAATAACCTATTTTTCACAAACAGGAAACACTGAAAGAGTAGCGAAAAGCTTTAAGGAAGCATTAGCAGAACACGAGGTTGATATCAATCCCATCGCCCAACAAAAACCGGATGAATTATCCGATTATGATTTTTTAATACTGGGCTCCGGGATTTATGCGGGGAAAATTCATAAATCAGTAGAAAATTTAATTAAAAAAGCGGAAAGACTACCTCCGAAAGTTGCGCTATTTAACACACATTCCAGTATAAGTGCCTATCAACACGGATTTAAAAGAGTCAAGCAAAGATTAGAAGTGTTAGGAGCAGAACTTATTGGAGAATGGGATTGCCGTGGGGAAAACATTGGAGTTCCCGAGCAAATTATTGAACAACGATTAGCTAATTTACCTCCTGATGAACGAAAAAAAGCGGAAGAGGATATAGAGGAACTTAAAGGTCGTCCCAATGCAGAAGATTTAGAAAATGCTAAAACATTTGCCAAATCATTGCTTTAATAAAAATCGTTGTATTTATTCAATACCTTCTTTTAACTATGTTTCAATTTTTTTAGAATAATCAATTTTTAGCCCCATACGAAAGTATTAAAACTTAAATCTACATTATTAAAATAAGTAGATTTAATTAATATGTTGTGAAACACTCATGGAAGAAGAATTTTTAACTCAGTATAATAAAAAACAAGAAAAACTTGGCACATTAATATATCTTGCATTAGTTGCAGGATGGTTTGTAACGATATTAGGCAGCGTATGGACTCTTGTAAATATCTTTAATCCTGGACAAGGTGTACAAAATTTCTTTTCTAAGAATATCGGTTACCTACTCGCGGGGATTTTTGGATTCTTATTTTTTGTGTTCTTCCTATTAGTATTTTTTGTTGGCTTTTACCGACGCGGTAGGAAAAGAATCTTAAAGATTTTATATACAAAAAAAGAGCTTTCTGCGCAATACAGAGATCGCTTGGGCATTAAAATTGTTGCAGGGGGGTTTATTATCAGTATATTAGGACTTGTCATTACGATTATTATCGCGATGATTTTAAGTGCTTCCTCAGGTTCCGAAGACAGCGTTCTTATGGCATTAATTTCTATCATTACATTATCAACGGGAACCTTGATTCTCACAATCGGGATTTCAATTTTTTTGGTAATCGGTCTCATCCTCTTTCTGACATATACAATCAGGAATGGATTTTATTTTATCGCAAAGATAATTTACAAAATGAGCGAGTAATCTCACTTTTTCTCTTTTTCTTCTCTTCTCTTGAAGCTTAATTTAGAAAATCGGAAGGGTATGTCTATTTATATTGAGTGTTACATATCAATATCTAACATTATAATTCATCAAAGAGAATGTAGCGATGTCAATCAAAGTTGGAACAGTGTTTAGTTATCAAGATCTTCCTGATGTGTCGAATTATCCGTTTATTATTAATAAACAACAAAATAAGCAAATTTTTGTACGTAAAGGGTTATTTGTATTTACAGAATCTAAGGAAGGCTTTCTCATTGGAATAGTAGAACGCATCTTACTTCTTAATGAATATTTTTCAGATGGGCTTACAATCAAAGCATATGATGAGAATACCAATCTCAATATAATAAAGGGACTATTTCCAAGTGATGATTTTGAATTCGCGATTGCCATCGTAAAATGTCTGGGAATTATTAAGTTCAATGAGGATAATACAGAACAAGTGGAAGCTATAAGCAGAATGACCTATCCTGCCAATCCAGGAAGCTCGGTTTATCTTGTAGATGAATCTATCTTAAACCAATTCATAGGATTTGATACTGAACAAGGATTACTATTAGGAAATGTAAAAGTAACCGAGTTTAAAGCTCTTGTTAATATGGATCGATTGCTCAACAAACATCTTGCAATCTTATCTATATCAGGTGGAGGTAAAAGCTATCTCACTTCCGTATTAATTGAAGAGCTTCTTGCGCGGGAAACGGGTACTCCGGTTGTCGTCTTAATTGATGTCCATGGTGAATATTTATATCTACAAAACATTTCACAGCTCAAAGAGAAAATCCAAGTATATGATACCACTTATTTTCAAATTTCCACCTCAAAACTCTCCCCTTGGTCTTTTAAGAAATATGAGCAGCAAATATCTCCTGTACAGATAAGAGAATTATCAAAATATGTACAAGAATTAAAAAATAAAGAAGAAACAAATGGCAAATATAGTATTTCAGACTTAATTTCACATATTGAAGAAGATCCCGATACTAATAAAAGCACTAAACAAGCGCTAGTTGGTTGGCTCACGGAATTAGATCGGCTTCATCTCTTCGGAGCTACTGAAAATCCCAATATCAAGAATGCCATCAACGAGGGTAGAATGCTAATATTCTCTTTGGAGAAAGAAATTAATATTAAAAAAAAACAAATCATCGTCGATTATCTTTGTAATCGATTGTTTTATTTGCGAAGGATGGATAGTATCCCTCCGTTTTTTTTGATTGTCGAAGAGGCTCATCAATTCTGTCCCGAGGCAGCGCAATCGAAAGCTATTTCAAAATCAATTATTGAGACCATTTCGAGAGAAGGCAGAAAATTTATGGCATGCCTCTGTTTAATCAGCCAACGACCTAAAAAATTAAGCACGACTGCGTTGTCTCAAATGAACTCTAAGATGATCTTAAATATAAAAAATCCTTATGATCTCAAACACCTTATGGACAGTTCAGAATCAATTACCAAAAGATATGCCGATATGATTTCCACTCTAGGTGTTGGAGAAATGTTATTAATGGGTAATGCTATTAACTACCCTGTGTTTATCGATGTACGAAAGAGAAAGTTCCAATCGAAATCTGAAGATGTAAGCCTTACCGATGTGTGCCTAAGTTGGCAAAAAAAGGAATCAGAGTGATTCTTCCACAATTTTTTTTTTTATAGTCTTCGTATCCTTGTTTAGAATTATTCTTTTTTTATTTTTACTGATTCGAAAGACTTTAATGATGTTAGCAGATTCCATCTTCATAAAGATTTCCTGCAAATAAAATTGATTAATATACTTATAGTCTTTCTTTAAGAGTTCCTCAATCCTTCTATCGAGAGCCTCTCCCTTCGAATCGATTAATATATCAATTATAGCGTTGATAATGGGGTTTATGTTCCAGTATTTTGTTTTCATTTACCTCACTTGAATAAATTCAGTTAAATTTGATATTCTAATTAACTTATAGTTTATAGTAAAATTAATTTTATGGTTTTAAAATAAATTCTAATAGGATGAATAAAATCGAAGGAAAATTTACACGAATAATTTTTCTCCTTCTTGTCTTTCAATTTTCTTGCGTTTCAGTTTATGACCAAATTCTTCATACCATTGGGTAATTTCAGGAGTAATAGAAGCGGGTACTGATTCTTTTGCTTTTTTAAAATGCTCCAAAAATACTTTCCGCGCCCGTATATTTTCTCGTAGTGCCTCCATTGCTGCTTCACGGCACCATGATTCAATATCTGCTCCTGAGAAATCATCGGTCATCTTTACTAAACCTTTTAAATCTTCAAGATTATTAGCCAATGGCATGCTTTTAGTAAAGATTTTTAGGATTGCTAAGCGTTCATTCGCATCAGGAGGAGGGATATATAGAATTCTATCGATTCTTCCCGGACGTATTAATGCAGGGTCCAAAATATCGGGTCTATTAGTGGCGGCAATCACGATAATGTCTTTGGTGACCTCTAAACCGTCAAGTTCGGTTAAGAATTGGGAAAGTACTTTTTCTGTTACTCCAGAATCTGTGGTATAGCGCCCTCTACTGGGTGCAATTGAATCAAATTCATCAAAAAATATGATACAAGGAGCTGCCATTTTAGCTTTTCGAAACACTTCTCGTATGGCTTTTTCACTTTCTCCTACCCATTTTGAGAGAAGTTCAGGTCCTTTTATCGAAATAAAATTGGCTTTACTTTCTGAGGCTACAGCTCGTGCTAAGAGTGTTTTACCACATCCAGGTGGTCCGTATAATAAAATACCTCTGGGGGGTTTGATGCCCATTCTTTCGAATATTTTAGGATCGGAAATCGGCCAATCAACAGCTTCAATAAGTTTTTGTTTTTGTTCGTTTAAGCCACCTACTTCTTCCCAGCTTACATTGGGTATTTCAACAAACACCTCCCGAATGCCTGACGGCATTACTTCCTTTAAAGCTTGAGTAAAATCGTCTCGAGTGACTTGAATCTGTTCTAATAATTCTGGGTTTATCATCTCTGATTCTAAATTTATCTGTGGGAGATATCTTCGCAGAGCAGACATTGCAGCTTCTCTACAGACCGCTGAAATATCAGCGCCAACAAATCCATGTGTTATTGTAGCAAATTCTTTAATTAATTTTTTTTTATTCTCAAGAGGCATGGTTCGGGTATGAATTTGAAAGATCTCTCGCCGTCCCTTTTCATTGGGTACTTTTATTTCTATTTCACGGTCAAATCGTCCCGGTCGCCGCAAGGCAGAATCAAGACTATTCGGACGATTAGTCGCTCCGATTACTATCACTCTACCTCTACTATGAAGTCCATCCATCAACGCAAGCAATTGAGCAACCACTCGACGTTCTACTTCTCCCGTTACTGTCTCTCGCTTGGGGGCTATAGCGTCTATTTCATCTATAAAAATTATTGAGGGGCTCTCTTCTTCGGCTTCTATGAATATTTTTCTTAGTTTTTTCTCTGACTCCCCATAAAATTTACTCATAATTTCGGGACCATTAATTGAGATAAAATGAGCTTCACTTTCATTGGCTACGGCGCGGGCAAGAAGTGTTTTACCGCATCCCGGTGGTCCACGCAACAACACACCCTTTGGAGGATCAATACCCAATCGTTTAAATAAGGAGGGATGTCGAAGTGGTAATTCTACCATCTCTCGAACTCTTTGGATTTCTTTGTCTAAGCCACCTACATCCTCATAGGTAACATAGGTAGCACCTTTCTCTTCTTCTTCAGTAATACGCTCACTGATGGTTAAATTGGTGTCTTGTTTAATAATGCATACTCCTTTGGGTCGTAAATTGATTACTTTGAAAGTAATCTCTCTGCTAATTCCAATGGAAATTAGAATAATATCGTCTATGGTCACAGGATAATTATTAAGCTTCCTGCGGACGAATGTTTCAAACCGAGGGTTGCTCCGAATCTTTACATTAGCGGGTGCTAACACAACATTTCGTGCCGGTTCTGCATCCACTTTTCTTATCTCGATTGTATCATCAATACTGGAATTAGTATTCTTTCTGAGTCGTGAGTCGATCCTCACAATTCCCAATCCATTATCTTGCGGATAGCTAGGCCACGCAATTCCTGCCGATTCTTTTTTACCCTTTATGGCAATTACATCGCCAGTTTGGATTGATAATCGCTCCATCGTTTCGGGATCAATTCGAATTATATTTCGTCCGATATCTCGTTTTTTCGCCTTTTGAATTCGGAGCGTAACGCTTTCTGAGGAATTACCCTCATTTTTATCATCACCATTACCATTAGACGCATTCATGTTTGGTTTTAAGTAATAATCAGATGTTATTATAAATTATGTTTTAAGTTATATTTGAGCAAATATTTCCTTGAGTAAAAATTTTTGCTTTTAATTTTAAAATAATAAATTTAAAATAATGGAAAATATGTTGTTTTAGTTTACTTCTCCTCGATTAAAAAAATTTATCCAAGGAGACTTGGGCTGCCTTACTTGATATCTTTTTGAGTCTTTCTAGAGCATTATTTATCCTATTTTTTGAAAAATTATGTTCTTCCACCAGTAATTCTTTGATTTTTTCATATTGAGCATTTTTCCACTTCAAAGGAGGGAAATCATCCCTAACATTAGGATGTAAAAAGATTTGTTTTACTTGTTTTATTATTTCCATATCAATATCAATTTTTTTTCCCGCAGCTTGTACGTTTTTGGATATAATAGTTTCAAGGCTTCCGTGTGTTGTAATTAAATCTAAAGCAGTTTTCTGACCAATTCCTTTAATGCCAGGATAGAAATCGGTTCCAATTAAAATACCCATATCAACAAGTTGTTCGCGTGTGATTTCAAATTTTTCTAAGAATTTCCAAAGAGAAATATATTCAATATCGAGAGTAATGGAGGTGTTTTTTACCTTTTTACTTCTTTTAACAGCGAAATTTCGAAGGAGTCGATTTCCTCCAAACAGCAGCGTGTCGTAATCTTGACTTGCGACTGCCCACGCATCGCCTTTCTGAACCATATAAGCAGATTGTGCCTCTCCTTCAGAAGGAGCTTGAATAATAGGAATACCAAAATATTCAATTAATTTTTTACTTTCTTCAATCATCTCAGAAGTGAGTTTAGAGGTCATTTGAGCGTATTTTTTAGCTTCTACAATATCACCTTTTTCTCGTGCCTCAATCATTTTTTCTTTTGCCTCTCTTTTCACCTCTCTGCGCTTTTCGATGGTTTCTAATTTAAGTGTAGAGGGTTCTCCATCAAAAACAAAAACTGGTTTTATATTTTGTTCAAGAAAGTTAATAGTTCTATAGAAAAGTCCCGAAAGGTGGGAAGTCACATTTCCTTGATAATCCTTTAATGGTGTCCCGTCTCTTTGTCGAATAATGGCAAGAAACTGATATAATGTATTGAAGGCATCTATTGAAATCACTCGGTTATATAAATTTTCAAAGGTGACGTTACGTTTTACCTCTTTAACCAAGCCATTTATTTTTATTCCCATTATTGATTTCTCCTTAATTCATTTAAAAAATTTCTATTTCTCAATATATGATTATCCATCGTCTTATTTATGTACTCCTATTATTTTTCAGACTTTTGGGTCTTCTTTTAATTTTTGTGCCACATCGTTCGCATATATCCTCAGTTACCTCCTTTCTTTCATTACAAAAAGGGCAAAAGAATTCAAAGAAAATTTTCTTTTGAATGCCCTTCCTCTTCAAAGGAGAATATGCAATTAGTAACTCAGAACACACATTTTCCATAGAATAATCGTTTGTATAGAGAATTACTGGTTTCTTAGAAGTATCTTGCAACTCTAAAGTTAGGGCAATAAGCTTTATATCTACTCCAGATAATACTTTTAAATCATTCGTGATTGTTGCTTTTTCTTTTACTTCATTGATATATTCTTCGCGAGGCTCCTTTAAGATCAGCTTTTTTATATCTTTGGCATAATGAATTCGAGTTAAGATGGTTCGATTTTTATTTTCATATCTTTCCACCATGATTTCATCAAGCACGCCGGGAACAGTATAAATCTTACCGGGAATAACATTAAAATCAAATCCTAATAGAAATATATTTGTATCAAATACCAATACTCTGTTATGCTGAATTTTCACTTCTATTTACTTCCTTCTAATTGAGTAAGTTATCTTTTTGTTTGTGAAATAAGATATCATAGATGTCTTCCTTTTTTTATATAACATAGGATCCAAATTCTATTATTCCTCGGGGCTATCTTCCAAGGGTACTTTCAAATAACCGATGATCTTTTTCTTAAGGCGTGTAAAATAATTATGATTTAAATCATCGGAAAGTCGTATAAATTTGAATTTAGTATCCGCTTTTCGAATTTTGATGACACTACTGGGTTGGATTTCTTTAAATTCTTTTTGTCCATCAATGATAATCTTAGCATTTAATCGTGGTCGAAGTAATTCTATTTCTATCTCGGAATCAATAGGGACGATTATAGGTTTCAAACCTGATCGTGCGAAAGGATTAAGGGTCGTTAATTGCATTATATCAATCGTAGGAAATACAATAGCTCCTCCTGCACTAAGATTATACGCGGTTGAACCAGTAGAAGTGGAAATTATTACTCCATCAGAATAACTCCGGCTTAAAAATACTCCGTTTATTTTCACCGCAATTTGCAAAACTTTTGAGCTTTTGGAGGAGATAATAAGAATTTCATTTAGAGCATTTCCTAATTTTATTTCCTCAGAATTTTTTTTTACAAGATAAGCAGTGATTTTTGAGACTTCTTCTATGATAAATTCTCCCTTGATAACTTTCTCTAAATCTTTAAAAACTCGTTTTTGATTTGTTTCATCCAAAAAGCCAATTGATCCAATATTAACTCCCAAAACAGGTGGAGGATTTTCTTGATTGAGACTATTTGATACTCGCATAATACTTCCATCGCCGCCAACAACAATAACGCAATCTATTTCATCTGCTACTACCGTGCTCAAATCCTTTGCGTATAGTCCATCAAACTTTGGGGAAAGTCTGGTTTCCACAGATACCTCAATTCCTTTATCTCGTAAAAAATTAAAAATATTCCGGCTAAGATCCATGGCATTCTTTTTATCCATTCTGGAGGCGAGCAAGACCGTTGAGATTGTCATAATCCTTAAAATCTCTAAAAAATGTCACTTCAATTGTTTTATTTAGTAAAATCAATACTCTAAGATAAATGGTAGATAAATTAGAAAAAACTAAAATACAATAATCATTTAATTACTAAAAAGAATTAGAAATAAGCATTTTTTAAGTATAGGTGATTAATTATTTCCATAGAACGAAAAGAAATCCAGAAGCTTAAAGAAGGTAATTATATGATGGTGGAGGGTGAGCCTTGCATAATCAAAAGTACAGAGCGTTCAAAATCAGGTAAACACGGTCATGCTAAAGTGAGAATAGTATGTATCGGACTCTTTGATGATAAAAAGCGTTCTCTTACGTTTCCGAGTGGTGACCTCGTAGAAGTCCCAACCGTTGAGAAGGGGAATGCCCAAATAAGCTATATTGAAGATAGTGTTCTAAATATCATGGATCTCGAAACTTATGAAAGTTTTGACGTGAAATGGCCGGAAGATGAAGAGATGAGAAAAAAGATCCAAGAATTACGAGAACATCCGGAAAAAATGGCTCAAAGTCAAGTAGAATTCTGGAGATTTCCAGAAAATCGAGTCTTATTAAATAGAATCTATTCCAAATAATCTTTTTTTAGAAACATATCAATATAAGAAATACCTTATCTATCTTATAGAGTTTACACAAATCTCTTATGTTTTCTTTATTATTATTTTAGATCGTTCTAAATTAATGCCGAACAATACTTATAAGTGTGAATTAATTTATTCTACAAAAGAAACATATCATTTATTTGGAATCAAATCTAGATAAGAAAAAAAATGGTTTTAGAAACTCTTGGAAGGAAGCTAGATCAAGCCATCCGTCGGATTCGCAGATTACCCAAAATCGATAAGGATGCCATAAATGCGCTCATTCAAGACCTTCAGCGAGCACTGATCAGTTCTGATGTCAAAGTAGAATTAGTTCTCGAAATGACGGAGAATATTAGGAAAAAAGGTATGAATACCGAGTTGCAGCGAGCAAAAAGAAAAGATTTCATTATAAAGTTGGTCCATGACGAGCTTATTGCTACCCTAGGGGGGCAGCCCGCCCCGATTCGAATAAAATCGGGTAAAAAAAATGTCATTCTCTTAGTAGGAATTCAAGGTTCCGGAAAAACAACAACCGTTGGAAAGCTAGCGAAATATTATAAGGGTAAGGGTTTGAAAGTGGCGGCAATTACCACAGATACCTGGAGACCTGGCGCCTACGAGCAGCTTCAGCAGCTCACGCAACAGATAGATGTGGAATGTTTTGGAGATCCCGCTGAAAAAAATGCTGTAAAAATTGCTGTAAAGCAGGCAAAGAAAGCCCTTAATGAGGGATTTGATTTATTAATTGTAGATACCGCAGGAAGACATAAAGAAGAGAAGGAATTAATGGAAGAGATGCAAAAAATAGAAAGAGCTTTAAAGCCCAACGAGGTCATGTTGGTAATTGATGGAACCTTGGGGCAACAAGCCTATTCTCAAGCAGAGGTCTTCTCAAACACGACAAAACTGGGAAGTATTATTGTCACAAAGCTTGATGGTACCGCAAAAGGTGGTGGTGCGCTTTCTGCGTGCGCAGCAACTAACGCCCCGATACGATTCATTGGAACCGGTGAGAAGATTGAGGATTTAGAACCCTTTGATCCCACTGATTTTGTTGGTACGCTCTTGGGAATCCCAAATATTCAAGGGTTAATTGAGAAAGTCCAGGAAGCTGAAGCCACTCCCGACCCCGAAATGATCAAGCGGATGATGCATGGAAAATTTACCCTAGAAGATCTTTACGAGCAACTAAAAACTTTTAGGAAAGTGGGAAAGTTTAGAAATATTTTATCTATGATGGGGGGTGGAAATATTCCCGAAGCGCTAAAGGAGGATGCAGAGAAAAATATTGAGAGATGGCGTGTGGTTTTAGATTCAATGACTTCTTTAGAGAAAGAAAATCCAAAAATCATCAAGAAGTCAAGAAAGCGGCGAATAAGTATCGGTTCAGGTACTGATTATTCCACCATTAACCGCATGCTCGACCAATATAATCAAATGAAAAAGATGATGAAAAATTTCTTACAGCTAAGAAAGAAAGGAAAGGGAATGGGTGCCATGCCCGGAATGAACAAACAAATGGCTCAATTAATGGGTCGACTTGGTAAAGATTTTAAGTTTTAATATAGATATGTCTGAGTTGCTCAATTCTTGGACCTAAATAATAATTCTCCTCAATTCATATTTTTAAGGAAATGAAAGAATTGGGAATGAACGCGTAGGATTGTTATATGCAGCATCAAGAATTAAAAATATATAGATGATCTACTTTATTATTACAGAATAATGAGATTCTTATTATTGAGCAAGGTGATTACAAATTATACTAAAAAAGATATCGATTGTGGTTTAGTTCCTCCTAAAATCTATGAAATATGTTGTTGTATAAGGGAAACATTTTGTCTATCATATTCCATCAGAAAGAATAGTGATTTATTTCTCTATTTTGTTGAGGAGAAAATTGTAATTAAGTTTATTGGGACTCATTTGAGATATCTGGGACCCGATGAACGTTCCCAAGCGATTTTGTTACTTAAGGCTTTAAAAAAGCGAAATAAGGCAATCTCTACGAAGAAATGGATTAATTCCACACCAGGAATCTATATAAAGCAATATGAAAATCATGATTCTTTTTTACTGGAATTTTTCGGGCAATATATGATGAATTTTTGTTATTATGTATCTTTTCGGAAGGGGAATGTTGCTCAAAATGTTAATTTATTTCTTGATACTACACTTAATAATTTAGATCAAACGAGTGGGTTTATTTTTCCGTTATATCATCTATATGACAGTAATCCAATCTTTTTTAATACCCTTCTTGATAATAAAACATTAAATCTAAAAGTAATTTATTTGACTAATATTCACTTAATTCAAGACAAGATCATATGTGTTAACCATTATTTGGACTGTCTAGAAGAGAATCTTAACAAAAATATTAAATAGAGTAAAGGTATGATCCTAAAGAATGGAAAATTTTATCAAAATGGATTTTTAATCGATGGTGCATTATTGATTGAAGGAGGGGTTATAAAAGAAACTATATCGGACCCTTCAAAACAGGATTTTGCCGATTTAAAAGATAAAAACGAAGATGGAAGAATAATTGAGTGTAAGAATAAGATCATTTTGCCTGGAATTATTGACTGCCATACTCATCTGAGGGACATGAGTCAAGAACATAAAGAAACTTTTCGAACCGCAACAAAAGCGGCGGCTTTTTCTGGTATTACAACGGTATTTAATATGCCAAATACCGATCCTCCCGCAATTACCTCCTCGATTGTACAAAAATGGATGAATAAAGCAAAGAATAACATTTATGTAGATGTGGGATTTATCGCGGGCATTCCCAAGCAATTAAACCCAGAAGAAATAAAAAATATAATCGATTTAGGTGTGGTTGGGTTTAAAATGTACCCCCATGAGTCCCTTAATGGATTAGATTGGACAATTAAAGGAAATATTCAATTACTGCTCCAAATCTCCTCTCGATACAAGATAAGGATTTTTATCCATCCACAATGGCCAAGGAGTGCTACAGACACGAGGGAGCTTTTCGAGAATTATTTTTTTAGAGATTCTAATCTTTTAAAACTTCATGATAAGCTTTTTCCTTGCACATCTGAAACTCAATTTGTACAATATGTTTTAGAAAATTATGAAAACTTTATTAAAACTGACCATCTCTCTCCAGAGGAATATCCAATAGTTCATTTCTGTCATATTAGTTGTAAAGATAGTTATTCTCTTATAAAAAACATCTTGGTCAAAAGTCCTCACTATAAGATTAGTTATGAAGTAACTCCTCATCATATTTTTCTTTCTAATGAGATAAGCCTCTCCAAGGCGGCGGTCGGAAAGGTAATGCCTCCGTTGAGAGATTTAGGGGTAAAAGAGTTCTTTTACAGGGAGTTAAGGATGGGAAATCTCCTGATGATTGCAACCGATCATGCCCCTCATACATTAAAAGAGAAGGCAGCAGAATTCTTAGACGCTCCTTCGGGATTTCCCGGATTAGAAACCTATCCATTATTATTTTTGCATGAAGTGACCAAGTATAAACTTTCATTAGTAAATTTTGTAAAAATTGCATCAGAAAATCCGGCAAAAGTTTTTCATCTTCAAACTAAAGGTTTTATAGAAGAGGGATATGACGCTGATTTACTTATAATTGACAAATGTTCCGAATATAAGATTAATCCTTCCAGATTTCATAGCAAATCAAAAATATCACCTTATGAAGGGATGAAAACAAATATTGAGATTTGGAAGGTCTTTCTTAGAGGAATTGAAATAAATATCAAAGATAGAACGCCCATTGGAAAGATAATTTCATAGAGTAGTGTTTAAAGATGAGGTGAGGATTTATAAATTCTTTGAAAAACATTTATTAAATAAAAACTATACATTAAACTAGAACAATGTCAGAGATAAATATTACATTAGATGATGCGAAAAATTTAATTGGATACATAAGAGAAAATATAGCATATTTTCTTAAGACAGGTAAGAGATTACCAATTCCAGAACAATTAAAACAAAGATTTCGTAATAAATGTGGCGCTTTTGTCACACTTAATAAAACCAATGTCAGTGGGAACCCTCTGAGAGGATGTATTGGGTATATTGAGCCAAAATATGAATTATGTGAAGTTATTCATCGCGTATCGGTGAGTGCAGCATGTGAGGATCCACGATTCCCGTCGGTAAGACTTGAGGAATTGGACAACATTATAATCGAAATCTCCATTTTAACACCACCAAAATTAATTGAAGTAAACGAGCCGCAAGAATATTTTCATCAGATAAAGATTGGAAGGGATGGACTTATTGTCGAGAGGGGAATGAGAAGGGGATTGCTCCTACCCCAAGTTCCCATCGAGCATGAGAGGAATTGGGATGCTAAAACGTTTTTAGAACAAACTTGTAGAAAAGCATGGCTCTCACAAGATGCGTGGAAAGAAGAGGATATAAAGGTATATAAGTTTTCTGCAATTCTTTTTGAAGAAACTTCACCAGGAGGGCAAGTAGAGAGAAAATATCTCACCGAACAGTGATTATTCGCAAATATTGCGCCTAATTATCAACAATATATTAATTATTTATATTAGGGTTCACTCATATTTAATAAAATTAATGTGTATTATTAGTATGGCAAATTTCAATAATATAGAAGAATGTCTAAAAGAAATTGAAAGACGATATAATGAAAACGAAAAAGCCCGAGATAAACTAAGTTCATTTCACGACCCCATTCAAATGACCTTTTCGGACACCGGAAGAAAGGTATTGCTGCTAATTAATGGAGATCAAGGGATTGAGGTAAAAGATAACACTGCAGATGAAAATGCAGCGGTAAAGATCGAATTTACAGAAGAACAGGTCCTTATGGATATGTTTAATGGAGAGATTGGTGGAGTCAAAGCCTATAGTTCGGGGAAAATAAAGATTGTTGAGGGCAGCATTCGGAACCTAATGAAGTTGAGGAAGCTCATGTTCTAAGCATTAGAGAGGACTAGATACCTGGCTAAGGCATTAGGGGAGAGTAAATTAATATTTTAACTCATGAAATTTCACATATTTTTCTTATTCTTTATATTTTTTAAATAATCTTTGCCACTCGCTATACCGAACAGAAAGTTTTTGGTTCATTTCTGATCTTGGATAAATTTCCTTTATAGTATTAGTCTGTTGATTTTTCTCTTTAAGATCAGCAATCGACTGGATTTTTTCAGCAGCAATATCACATAATACCAGCATTCCTTGTATGGTGGTTTCAAAGCTCGTGGATGTTCTTATTGGCATTGAATAGAGGTCTGCAAATCGCTGCAGTAAGATGGGATTGCGGGTGATCCCTCCCATAATTGATAATGTGTATTTTTCCATTTTTATCCTTTCTAATAAATAATCAATATTTCCGCTAATTGCAAATTGGATATTATCAAACACGGAAGCAATGAAGCAATCCTTATTCATTGTGAGTTCCTCAACTCCTCCTGGAGAATTAAAGTGGAAAATTCCCGGAGTAATACCCATCTGTGTACTTGCTAAAGGTGAAGGTCCTAGAAATGAAAATACAGATTTCATTCTAATTTCTTCTGATGATGCTCCTCTCTCAAATTCATCAAAACGTTTGTAAGCAAGATCTAAGGCTTCAAATCGTTCTTTAAGCGAACCCAATTGATCTGAGAAAAATAATTTAGCCGCCCATATTAATAATTGTCCCGTGAGACCCGTATTAGCCTCAATATAATAATTATCTGATAAATTTTTTATAGTCATTAATCCTGACCATGTGCTTTCTTCTGAACTAATATGTAGATCTTGAGTGACCATTTGCACGGGAGTGGTCGTGCCTAATACAGCTCCGATGGATCCTTCGGTAATAGAATTACAACCCAATAAGGCAGCTTGGGTGTCGGGAATACCAGCCACTAAATTTGTTTCAGAACTTAATCCCAATTGTTGTTGATATTTTTCTGATACAGTGCCAATGATTTCTCCGGGAAGAACAGGCCAAGGAAAGAAATAATCCGGTAAATCTAGGATGTTTTTCCAAGCAGGATGCCATAGTTTTGTTTCCAAATCAAGAAAACCCGACTCTGCCGCACTTACAATACTTGCATGAGTTTCTCCCCCAAATTTTACGAGGATCCAACTATCTTGGGGCAAATATTGCGTAATTTGAGAAATTCTATCATCAACATCCGTTTCTTCTTGAAAATATTTATATCGTGCAGGGGGCAATAAAAGAGAAGGAAAATGTCCGCAGCTTTGATACATTGATTTTCCCATCCAATCAGAACAGAGATCTTCCAATTCATCCGCGTAATCAATTCCACGAAGCTCAAAACTGGCTCCAATATAGATCGCATTACTCTCATCATCGGCAAATACGCAGCTAGGACGAATTGAAGAGGAGGTAATATACTTAATGTCTTTGGGATTAATCTTGGCGGAATCAATTGTTTTTTTCGTCAATTTTAGTAAGTCGTCCCAATAAGTATTATAATTCCATTCTCGTTGAAATCCATCTGGACTTTCAATTACTTCGGGTGTCCACGAATCAATTGCAATTATTGTTCCCATCTCATCAGCAATCGCACATTTAACTATTTTACTGCCACAGTCAAATACCATTCTATATTCAGTCATGATAATAGCTTATATTAGTTAACATAGTTAATAATAATAGTGTTAAAAGTATTTATTAAATTATGAGTTCAACTATCAAATCATTAAATGCATATTTGGTTGTCGCGTTGATCTCCTTATTTATTACGGGGATAGCTTTAATTTTTTTAGGTTTTTCGTTTAATGTAATTATTATAGAAATCTCTCCTTACGCAGAGACTGATACTGGCTTCCTTAATGCATTTACGCTTATTATACTATTTTTTGGATTGTTTTTGATCGTGGTAGGCGCTTTTCAATCCTTTGGGTTAATTAAAAAAATAAAACATGTAATTGATGATATTTTATCGGGAAAATTAGGTGAACTAGTTGGAGATTTTAAAGGTCAAGCGAGCATTCAAAGATCTTCTGGACTAGGTGGAGGTTTACATATTATTCGCCCTCCTATGACAGAGACCAGTAGCGCAGTAAGTCCAAAAGCTGTAAGCTCCCCAAAGAAACCTCAAGCTCAAAAACCTGTAACTGCAAAAACTCAGCAAGTCTCAACCGTCCCTTATAAACCTACAACCATGAAAAGTCAAGAATCAATCGGGGACACGCTTGATGTTTCTCTCGAAGAGGCACTCCAAAAAATCGTGGAGAGATATGAAGATCCTAAAGTGTCGAAATCGTTTAGTTCTTGGAAAGAGACATTAATGATGACATTTCCCGATATTGGAAAATCCTATTTATACATGATAAATAACGATCAAGGAATAGAATTAATAGAAGGATATGACGAAGAGGCTGCGGTTCAAGTGAAATTAAGCTCAGAAATATTCATTAAGATGATGACCAAACAAATAAATCCGATTAAAGCATATTCAAGTGGAGAACTTGAGGTATCAGGAAAAATGAAAAATCTATTAAAGCTGCGCAAGCTTATGTTTTAAGAAAGCTTTCTTATGGAATAAAATAGGTGATAAATGAATGAAAACATATATTACAGCTCAATTGTCTCCGGCGTCTTTAGAAAACCTTAGAACTCTTATTGGAGATGAAATTATCTATGAAAGCTGGCGGGAAACTAAGCATGTCTATTTCAGCGCAGAAGATTTAGTGAAAAAAATAAATGAAATCGGCGCAGAGATATTCTTATGTGAAGCGGATAATGTTAAGAAGGATGTATTAGAAAATGTGAATCTAAAGATTATTGGTTCCACTCGAGGGGATCCTAATAACATAGATATAGAAACCGCCACGAAAAAGGGTATTCCGGTGCTTAATGCGGGGGGAAGAAATACCAATGCCGTTGCAGAGATGACCATTACGGCAATGCTTGCCTTGATGCGCAAACTTCATAATATTGAACGAGAACTTCATTCTGATACCTTTCATGTGGAGGATTTTTCCGATTATCTGAAGTATTTCAACAAGTTTCAAGGATATGAATTAAAGGGAAAAACAGTAGGAATTATTGGATTAGGAAGAATTGGATTTGAAGTCGCAAAACGATTAAAGGCATTTGAGGTCAATTTTCTGGTATATGATCCCTATGTAGTAAAGGAACGATTAAATTTTATTAATGGGAATCAAGTAGACATTAACACCCTAATGGCAAATTCAGATATTATTACACTTCATTGTCCTCCAACGGATGAAACAGATGGCTTGGTGGGAGAGGAACAAATCAAGCTGATGAAGAAAAACTGTTTTTTTATCAATTATGCCCGAGCATCAATAACGGATGAATTTGCATTATTTGATGCCTTAAAAGAAAAAAAAATTGCTGGAGCGGCACTTGATGTCTTTAATATTGAACCAATTGATGAGGATAATGAATTCTTAGAACTTGACAATGTAATCGTAACACCTCATATTGGTGGAGATACTTTCGAAACCGATCACAACAATGGAATGATGATGCATGATGGAATTAAGAAATTATTCAATAATGAAATCCCTTCAAATATCGTCAATCCAGAAGTACTTCCAGGACATACTCCCGATCAATTCCCTGCTCCGCAAAAAGGTTTAGAAATTCCAATAGAACTATCCAGCTATCGAGCTCAATGTAGAGAAATTATCACTATGTGCAATACAATGCTCGATAAAGGATTAATAGTAGGCACTGCAGGAAATATAGGGGTGAGAGTGAAATTACCGAATGGAGAAGATGGTTTTCTCCTCACACCAAGCACGGTTCGCTATGAAAATATGAAAGAGGAGGATTTAGTTCTAGTGGATGGCAATCTAAAGGTCATTGCAGGGAAGCGAAATCCCACCTCCGAAAAGCATCTTCATGTCAATATCATGAAAGCCCGAGAAGATGTTAATGCCGTAATACATTCACATGCGGAATACTCCACCATTCTTTCTATTGCCCGAATGCGCTTGGGGCCTATAGTAGATGAAATTATCCCCTTCATTGGAGGATGTGAAGTAGCAGAATATGGTATGGCGGGCACCGAAGATATTGCAATCAAAGCTCTCATTGCTTTGGGAAACAATTATTCAGTATTTCTTGCTAATCATGGAAATGTGAGTTGTGGAACTAATTTGAAGCATGCATATACCGTGTTACAGCAAGTAGAATTTGCAGCAAGGGTTCAATATCGGGCGTCTTTATTGGGCACAATTTATGCAATTCCAGAAGAAGCTGAAGAAGATGAAAAAGAAATGTTTGAAATCATGAAAGATGCGGGAAGCTATGATCTCTAATTTTTTTAACATACACACATATCTCATAATTTACTCATATATTTTTTATTTATTTTATAATTTAGCTATTTTTAAAGATGATAACCGACAAGAATTTTTTCTTTATAATCGTTCCTCAAGAAGACTTCATACTTTAAAGTGGAGATGAATTGAACTCCTTTTTTTTTGGAACAAAAACAATTAAAAACCTTTCACACTCTAACCTCATATAAGTGATGGGTCCTTCTATGATACTACTACCTTAGGGACCACATGACTTCAAGCCTCCTGAGAGACCGTAAGACCCCTCAATATCCTTTCGGATTTACATAGGCACGTCTCAAGGAGCGAGGAAGCTCCAACACAAAGGAAGGATTTACACGAATCTCATTCTTTTAGGAAGGAGTAGTTCAACATATTTCCAATAAGGTATTGAAAAGTGATTAAAAAAATGATAAGCAATTACTAAGAAAATGAGAGGAAATTAATTAATTAATTAAGAATAAAAACGTATTTCTGAATTAGTTAATAAAAGTTGCTATTCATATAAAACACAAACAATGAGACTGAAGTTCCATGGTGCTTGCTCTCCATCGTATATTAACGCTTTTACATCTTCAGAGGCTTCAATATTGGTATGGTTTTGAAAGACTTGCCAAGCTAGATCTCCTATCATATCAGAATTCTGAAGAACTTTTTCAAAATCTTTCTTAATTCCGCCCCAATATACTTTTTTTTCATCCAATATCTTTTTAAGCTCAACTAATTCCAAAAGTCCTTGTCTGACAAGAGTTTCAGTGACTCCCGAAAACTGCTCACTAAATCGTTTTGATACCTCTTCGGGTTTACCCTCATCCATATTGAATAAAAACACAATTCCTAAAGGCTCAAGGTCCATTTTTTTATCTTTCAACTCCTTTCATAAAAATTAAATCTTTCTTAATATATTTATATTCAAATTTGATTTTGATTCTTGGTTTAATAATTTATAAATATGTATTGGAATAGAAGTATAAATACTATAATAAGCTATAATGATTCAAAATAGTTTAGATTATCAAGAATAAAAATTATCAAGAATAAAGATTATCAAGAATAAAAATTATTAAGAAGATATATGAGAGTAGATACTTTTTAATGGTGAAGACTCTATTGGAACATATCAAGGTAGAAATACCAACTACTTGCGGTGGAACTCTTGGGGGAGAATATGCAATCATTTCCTTACACCGTCCAGATAAACTGAACGCAATAACTATACAGACTCTGGAAGAAATCGTTTTTGCACTAAATTCGATGGAATTAGATGAGCGGATTAAATGCGTAATGATACGAGGGACTAAAAATTATACCAAAAAACCTTCTTTTTCAACTGGTGCCGATTTGAGCAGTCCCTTTAGCCCAGAGATAAAACCTAACATCCCAATTCATATGAGTCATGCAATGTACCTATTTCATAAAAGATTTAACATTATTGAGCAGTTTCCAAAACCTTTAATTGCTGCAGTGGATGGTTATGCATTGGGAGGGGGATGTGAATTAACGCTTGTTTGTGATATTATTATGGCAAGCATACGTTCAACATTCGGCTTTTCCGAAATATTACGAGGAATCTTTCCCGCCGGAGGTGGTACCCAACGATTGGTACAGAATATAGGATTAGCACGATCCGTTCGAATGTTATATTTTGGAGAACGATATACCGCTTCCGAGATGTTTAAGTGGGGTTACATTCATTTCCTTATTAAAAATCATCAATTCGAAGAAAAGATTCACGCATTTATGGAACGAATAAGCGCTCTACCTATAAATACACTATTTATTATTAAAAAATGCCTCAAATTTGGAACTCAGATTCCCTTCCTAATAGGAACTCAACTGGAACAGCTAGGGTTTGGACTAAATTCGACTTCTTCTCATGATAATAGAGAAAAAAAATGAATTATTAAAAATATAAAATATGATACTTTAATAATAGTAAGAAGAATTATTGAGTACAAACAATATTTTAAAATTAACATACATTAGTGCGGGTCTATAGTTATTATGGGAAATATTTTAGAGTACTTCCAAGGTAAATTATATAGAAAAGAGACCATAGAAAAGTGGAATTTACCTATAAAAGTACAAGAAAAATTGAATATAGAGGAAAACAAGTATTATTTTTTAACTATTTCTCCGGAAGAGGAGCGCCATGGACATGAAAACCACATACATCTCTGCCTTTATCCCACGAAATCTGAACCAGTCTATCTAATTGAAGTTGAAACTCCGGTAATACTTCCAGAATTATTGCATAAATGTCTTGAACTCATAAAGGAAAATACTAAAAATATTATTACTACAACCGGTTTTTGTAAAAGTAAAGAACTTTGCTATTTTGGCATCTTTTTTTCAATTTTGGATCCAAATGAGGTTAATTTGGACGAATTAATAGCCGATATTAAAAAAGTAGAAAAAGTGAATGATGCGAACATCTTCAAGTATACATGTGAAGGTTCGGGTGAAGCATAAGGCATATATTCTTAATTTTTCTCTTTCCAGATTTTCTAATATCGATTTGAACTACCAGCAGCTGAAGGAACTGAATTCTTGCTTCAAGAACCACTTCGTCACGTGGCTTCTTACGCGATTTCCACAAGTATGACTTCATATAGGGACTACGCTCGGGATAAATGTGGTTCTCGTTCATTAAAACACAAAAGGGAGTTTTTTATAATAAGGTCTGAGAGGGATTCGATGTACTGATTGATGTACCATTCAAAAGACCCCTAAATGAGCAGTTATTTTTTCGCTTTTATTGGTAAAGCAGATTTGGACTGCCAACTATTTAACTAAAAAATTCTTCCACTAACTTTTTAGTCGGTGAAAAGGCGAGCGTATCACAGACTTCATGATCCAATAATTCTTCGAAAAATTCTTCAAATTTCTCCAAAAAAGCTTTAATTTTCGCTCTTATTGATTTCAAATCTTTTAAAGAGATAACTGCTACAAATACCTTGTTTCCTTCCTCAATAATAATACTGAAGCCCTCTTGTTTTATAAGTTTTAACGGGTCTTTATTTTCTGCTATTTCCTGCATTAAGCTTGATACTGCAGTTAATGCGCCACTTATGAGAGTTTCATCATTTTCACGCTTTTTACCTAAGGTCTGAACTAATGGTTCAGTGTAAATAGGAACCCCCGATTTCTGGATCACATAGAGGTATTGAATTGCATTTTTCCACTCTTGTTCTTCTTTACTGGGTAATGTTTCTTCAATTTGAAAGATAATAGCGGTTGTTAAGATGAAAATAAATAGTAATACAACCGTAAGATATGCCGGTTGAGAGAGATAAAGAGGTTTTAAGACCTCTCCTAATAATAGTCCACTCAATAAACCCAATGCCATAAAAAAGGAATTGATCTCATTTTGACTTCTTATGGACTTTTTATCAGGAAGTTCCACAAAAAATAGCGCCATCGTGTTTAAGGTAAAAGCGAGCCCTACTCCTAAGATAATCGAGAAAATAAGCAGCTCCCCTATCCCAACAGTTGGTGCAAAAGACAATATTAAGAATGCTAAGGCTTGAATTAAACAGCCAATAACTAATGTAAATCTTCTTCCCACTGAATCCGCAATTACACCTACTAATGGAGAAGAAAGCGCAATAGATATGAATAAAAAGATGAGAAATAAATTAAATTGGAATAAGATATCATTCTCTTCTAGAATAATAATTGTTATATAATATGCGTTTACAAAGAAAAAGCCAAAGATAAAAGCAACCGAAATAGAAGAAATATTTTTCTTATTTTTCAAATAGCCTGAAAGCCTTACTTGGTGCTGCGGTATTGATGGTATACGTGTTAGGTAATATCTTGTGGAACCAAGAAAAACAATAAATAGCGTTATAAAGAAAATTAAAATAAGAATAAATCCATTTATGTAGTCTAAGAAGGCAAGAATAATTACTAAAATCGAAATAAGTAAAAAAGCGGGAGAAAAGGAGCGTCCGCCCACCTCCACCCTTTCAATTAATAAGGAATTCTTTTCAAACATAAATCCTAAATTGATGGCAAGAGCAATTCCAGTAATAAACAATCCAATCGGTATATACCATCTAATAGGGATGAAATATAAAGATAATAAGACTAATGTTAAAATGGAAGCATTAATGATAAATATGACATTTTTTCTGACTGCTGAAAAAAATGTATAATTTATTATTGCTCCTGGTATCAACCCCAGAAAATGAAATATTATCATAAAACTGGGCAAATTCCGCCTCCAAAGAACAGAAAACTCTATTAAAAAATGCAAAGAATAATTAAGAAATCCTAAAATAATTCCCGAAATAGCCAATGCCCATTGTTCTTTACTGAAACTTAAAAGACTTTTAGAAGCAGACATTTTTCTTCTTAATATAGAAAAGGTTATATCCTACTTTCTTTATTAAATTGCTTTTCAATAAAAAATTTTCTTTATTCTTTAAATGATATCGAAGAATCTGTCGTAATTTGGTTCCAAAAATATAATTAAGAGAGCTATAATTTTAAAAGAAACCTAAAGAAATGAATATCATTTTTAAAAAGGGTGTTGTTAAAATAATTAAGACATGTTGGATTTTAAATTCTTCTTTTCCCATTTAAATAATCGCTGTGAGT
>SHMU01000015.1 GCA_008080765.1 Promethearchaeota archaeon
TGAGGCGATCCGAAAGTGCAAAGTTATAAATCAAGCGGCATTTCTCCGATAAATCCCACAGGAGTTCTAATTGATCTACTGTGGGATAAATCCGAATTTTTTGGGTTAATTGCACGTTCTCTTCTCCTTGCGAGGGTCTCTTTCTCTACTAGTGTATAGTATGCGAGGGATTTAAAAGGAGGGGGTCCGTTACTTTAGTGATGTATAATGCGGAAGATCTCACCCACAGCATAAACCATGGAGATGCTCTGCGAAATTCATCCCCTCCATGAATGGAGGGGACTTCTTTCGCAATTAGTTAAAACAAGATATAACACAATTAGTAAAATAAGATAGGTAATAAAGGCGGTTATAGGATACGAATTTGAAAACATAATCCATTCTTCTAAATATGCAAATTGCGGCCATGCCTCAATAATTGCTCTTGAGAACATTGGAAATAAGAAAATAAAATAGAACAATAAGCCTATAATTACAAATAATGCCAAGAGATCAGCCATCAGCTCTTTGTTATTCATTTTTTATTCATCTTTTATTCAATTTTTATTCATTCCCATTTATACTTTACAGAATAAACTTTTAAATAAAAAGGGTGAAATAGTGAAGATCTTAAAAAGCTTTAAAATATTGTTAATCTTGAAAATTGTAAATGTGTTGAAGATTTGAAAATTCTGAAATAATTTAGTCCAAAACAACTCATTTTTTAGTTTGAATGTTTGAATTATAACTTCCCTCAAATTTGAGTAAATAGGATTAATTTCAAGATAAACATCAACATGCAATTATACCACCCGGTATTTCATTCTATTTTTTACGTTTTTCTTTAGTTTTTTGAATCATTCGTCGCCGAGTTTTAGAATCCTTGACAAGATAATCATATTCATATTCTTCCACTTCATCCTCTAATTCCTCAACTTCAGGGTAAATGGGATAGGGTTCATATATATCAAGCTTGCCGATATTGTGTTTTCTTAATAAATCGGATTCCCTATACTCTAAGGAGCTTAGGGTTTCAATATATTTAGGATTGTGTTTAGCAGCCTGTTTATAAAAATCAACTTGTTTTTTCAGATCATAATATGTATTACCTTTGTAAAATGTATTACCTCTTTTATACAAGTCTCCAAGAAGATAGTAAACATCTCCAATCAGATGATTATGTTTTTGCTCAACAATTGATGGATTAGTCCAATCAAATTCCCAATTTAATTCGTTAAAAAATCTGTAATGAGACTTATAAAAATAGTACACCCGTCCATAATCTCTAAGGCTCAAATAACAAATGGTTAAAAATATCGTGGACATTATTAATTGGGGATATTCCTTACTTTCTTTACTCTCGATGTAGATCGGGGTGAAGACTGATATCGCATCCTTGTAGTTTCTCATGGAAAAATATATTTCACCTAATTTTAATCTATATTTGGAGTCGTGTGGACTAATAGTGAGAATTTTTCTCAGTACTTCTATGCATTTTCGAAATTGTTGTTGAGTTTCATAGATTTCACAAAGAAGATATAATGCTCGAATCTCTTTTGGGTATTTCGCAATAATTTTATTGAGTATTTCCAGAGCTTTTTGCCCTTCATGAATTTCATTTAAAGCATCCGCTAAATTGAGAGCCGCACTTAACAATGTGGGATTCATTCTGAGAACTCGTTTAAAGAGCGGAATGGCTTTTGAATATTCTTCCTTCTCTAGATAATAAAATCCCAATTCATACCAACATTGATAATTCTGAGAGTCTAATCGGATTGCTTGCTTAAAAGCATCCAGTGCTTTCTGATTTTTCCAATCATATTTATAACATTTTCCTAAATTCATCATAAATCGTGATGTTTGGTTTGATTGTATAATTGTTTCAAATTCTTGCTCCGACAAATACGAGAGATACTCTCCCTCCATTAAATAATTCATTACAGAAAAAACTCCCGTTGAAAACCGTTCTGCAATTTCATCCTTAAATACTCTTTTAGCAATCGGATCTCCCAGATCTGTTAATTTTCTCAAAAGAGGAAAGGCAATATTGCGATGAAGTAATCGAGTATTATACTTATTTTCAACCCATGCGTGAAGATTTGAACAATGCCCCCAGAACTCGATTTCAGGGGCGATTTCTTTATTTCGTGCAAATTGAAAGTGAAGATCATGACTTAGTTTTTCTTCAGCCTCATCAATGGATTTAATTGTATTTGCTTCATCTAATCGATCTTCGGGGATATTTAATAAAAGATATTTACACGTAATAAATGATTGCCCATCAATATAAATATTCGTCTGCTCATTTTCCAATTTCAGGGTAATATATTTGTTTATTCTAAACACTTTTCCCGCTCGTGGTCCAAAATTATTCATAAAAACACCTTAGATTTAACACCATACTATTTTAGATTTTTACGTAATAAATTCATTAATAACTTGGTTTCTTACTCTTATATTTACATAAGAAAGGGTGCTATATAAATCATTGAGATAGTGAGATAAGTGATACACTTTCTTAAATCTCAGAAAATAGCAATGTATGGGAGGACTAATGTACTTTATGAGTTTATGATTTATAGAATTGAAAGAAAACACATCAAATAACAATTATTTCAAATCCTACCATCAGCTTAAGAACTCAAGATAGTCATCGGAATGAATCTCGTGGGATAATGCAATAATCTAAATATGACCCTATCTTTACATGATATATTAATCTCTGGGAAGAATAATAGAAATTCCAGGTATAAAAATAGATATGTCGTAATAACGATTCTTTATAAGAAGGTGCAAATAAAAAATGAAAAAATCCATGAATAAGATATGTTTCCAAGAAGATTCTATTCAAAATAATCTAAGGTTAAGGAGTGCGTAACCAGATGAACAAAAAGCTCATAATACTCATATTTGTAATGTCATTCGTTGGGATTATTCCAATTACATTCATCAATAACAATCGAATGAATACAAAACCAAGTTATGCCTTGTTAAAGACATCCGCAACGGAACCAGTAGAATTCGGGGAGATTTATCCGAATTGCAATGATGGTAGGCTTGTGGGTGTAATTAATTCTACAATTACTAATGCCGGAACATTTGATTTCATAAATATTACATTTTCAGCGGTTTCTTTGTTTCCTTCAAATCCCGAAGCTAATAATTTTACGGTGATTGTGCGTATTGAAGGGTCTTTAATCGTGAATGAAACTATCACTGCCACAGAGCATACAAATTATACGATAACCAAAATAATTGATAGAACTATAGAGATAGGACAAGAAGTAGAAGTAAATATTACATGTCCCGATGGTGCCGCTCAAGCCCTCTTTCTGGGGTATTATAATGATGATCCTTCAATTAAATGTACTATTGAGTATTCTGAGGTGTCGGAGAGTCCATTTCCTGGGGGATTGCTATTATTAGTGCTCTCTCCGCCATCTGAATCTAACAGAATTTGGTCTTTTCCTTCCTTACTCTTAATACCTATTATTTTCGGCACTATCTTAGGTCTAATGAGACATTATCGGAAGATAACAATAGTGGAATAACTGCAATTAAAATGAGAAAATTGGCTTCAATTAGAAATCCAGCATGTTGCATTAAGAAATCTATATTCCTATTATTTTAGACAATCCCGAAAATGTTTATCAGAAGGATGTTTGTTTGAATATAAACATTTTTTCCCTATTAATGACTCTAATTTTTTCAATATTGTTTTCTCAATTAAAATTAAAAGTTCAATATAATGTAAAACGTAAAAAAGCATTTGGAAAACAAAATCATCGATTATCACTCTTATTAAAAATGCTAAAAAATGAGATAAACGGACAAATGAAAAAAGAAGTGAAAAAGTAGGGAGAAATGGAAAATAAGAAAGAAATCATAGAAATAACAGAAAAGGATAAAAATGAGAAAAATTAATAAAAAGGAAATTGATGCATTAATAAAAGAATTAACTTCCATCGAAAATGGAACATGAAAAAAACAACTGATGAACCATTCGGCAGCTATTGGAATCCATGTGATTGAGCTTTTATTAAACGCAGTTAATGATAAGAAAATCTCCAAAGAGATGGTCATCGGAATATGTAAAAAAATAGAAAACCCATTGCCAAACCCCTCTTGTATTATGTAGATAGAATTAAAAGATATTCCTCTCGAACAATTTCTTATTTAATTCAACTCGTTCTTCTTTCTTATCTACACTCATTAGCTTTAGCCTCTAAATATAGTAGTAGCATTTTTTTCAAATTTCCTTTATTTTTGATTTTTTTAGTTATAATGATTCTTGGAATCCTTAACGAGATAGGTATTGATACAACCTATCCATAATCTAGGCACGAATTTCAAACTTAGCTTGTATTAAACAGAATGTAGAAAATTAAAAATTCAAAACTTCTCTCTTTTTGACAGCTAAATCTATGAGGAATCTACCAAAGTTAATCTTCTAGTTTGTGGAAAAATCGGAGGAAAAAATCTGACCAATTGATTTCAATCTACATGTTGAAGCTAAGTTGTGTGCTACTATCTCTATACAAGCAGAAATTGCAGATGTTGAGGCTTTTATGTTTCAACCTTCAAGTTGAAGCTAAGTTGTTTGCTACTATCTCTATACAAGCAGAAATTGCAGATGTTGAGGCTTTTATGTTTCAACCTTCAAGTTGAAGCTAAGTTGTTTGCTACTATCTCTATACAAGCAGAAATTGCAGATGTTGAGGCTTTTATGTTTCAACCTTCAAGTTGAAGCTAAGTTGTGTGCTACGGAGATACTTTATAATATTGATTTCTATTGTACCTGTTGGTTTCAATCTTCGAGTTGAAGCTAAGTTGTGTGCTACATAAAATTAATAATATGGTTGTTAAAAAATGTCAGAAGTTTCAATCTTCATGTTGAAGCTAAGTTGTTTGCTACGTAATGGTGATATAATCATGACACCTGAAGGACGATATGTTTCAATCTTCATGTTGAAGCTATGTTCTTTGCTACGATTATATTTTGCAATCAGTCCCGCCTCCATCTTTAAAGTTTCAATCTTCATGTTGAAGCTATGTTCTTTGCTACAAAAGTTGTTGTACTAAGATGCGGTTGTGGTTATTTGTTTCAATCTTCATGTTGAAGCTATGTTCTTTGCTACATGGAAGTGAATACACCACGTTATCTTGATCCTAAGTGTTCCAATCTTCATATTGAAGCTATGTTCTTTGCTACATCGCCCCGGATCATTATTCATTATCAAATTTAGTGTTGGTTTCAATCTTCATGTTGAAGCTATGTTCTTTGCTACTCATAACCTTTTAACTCGTCAAGATATTCATCTATAGTTTCAATCTTCATGTTTAAGCTATGTTCTTTGCTACCTATACAGAAAATGAGACTACAACAATCCAACAAAATGTTTCAATCTTCATGTTGAAGCTATGTTCTTTGCTACTTGATTTTTGTTTCATTTATTAGCTTACCTTTCAATGCGTCGTTTCAATCTTCATGTTGAAGCTATGTTCTTTGCTACTTGATTTTTGTTTCATTTATTAGCTTACCTTTCAATGCGTCGTTTCAATCTTCATGTTGAAGCTATGTTCTTTGCTACTTTTTCCGGTTTGGTGAAGGATAAAAAAGTCTGCCGTTTCAATCTTCATGTTGAAGCTATGTTCTTTGCTACTGGAAATGATCATTGAAAACAAAGATTACAATTACTATTTGTTTCAATCTTCATGTTGAAGCTATGTTCTTTGCTACGAAAAATGAGATTCTGTCCGCGTTGTGGCACATTGTTGGTTTCAATCTTCATGTTGAAGCTATGTTCTTTGCTACAATTAATTTCTATTCTAATTAATAATTAAAAAGAGAGTTTCAATCTTCATGTTGAAGCTATGTTCTTTGCTACCATGATACGTCAGCCTAATTCGAAGGATTTCATAACGTTTCAATCTTCATGTTGAAGCTATGTTCTTTGCTACGAGATCAATTTTTATACGGCAGAGGATTTTGTCTTCAAGTTTCAATCTTCATGTTGAAGCTATGTTCTTTGCTACTCAATATTAGGCGGCTTCCTGCCAAGAATAAGACCTATCAGTTTCAATCTTCATGTTGAAGCTATGTTCTTTGCTACAAGAATCCATTTGCTGTATTCGTGGAATTAAAGGTTATAACGATTGATTGTTTCAATCTTCATGTTGAAGCTATGTTCTTTGCTACGTGCGAAACGGGAAAAAGACCACGAATATCTCAGAACGGAGATGTTTCAATCTTCATGTTGAAGCTATGTTCTTTGCTACGATCATACTCGTAATGAACGTAAAGCTTAAATAGTTGTCAAGACAGTTTCAATCTTCATGTTGAAGCTATGTTCTTTGCTACCTCCTCCTCCTTAAGAGAGGGAGCAACTTTTAAGAGTCTCTTGTTTCAATCTTCATGTTGAAGCTATGTTCTTTGCTACTTTTTGCTTTTTTTATTTTTTTGTAAATAATTGCTGTTTGTTTCAATCTTCATGTTGAAGCTATGTTCTTTGCTACATTTTTTTGAGGAGATGGAAGTTGTATATTTTCCTTGTTTTAGGGTTTCAATCTTCATGTTGAAGCTATGTTCTTTGCTACTTCTACAACGGAAAATTAAACGGGCATGGAATCCCATACGTTTCAATCTTCATGTTGAAGCTATGTTCTTTGCTACATCATCAACAAAATTGATATAATTGATGATCCGAAATCAATGTTTCAATCTTCATGTTGAAGCTATGTTCTTTGCTACTATCCCATAGGAGATAATTGCGTTATCTCTCTTGAGCCGTTTCAATCTTCATGTTGAAGCTATGTTCTTTGCTACTGGAAAGTGCGTAGCGGAATATCAAGCTACGCACGACATAGACGCTCCTGTTTCAATCTTCATGTTGAAGCTATGTTCTTTGCTACCTTTGATGGAACATATAGTAATTACAAGTTTTCTGTTGTTTCAATCTTCATGTTGAAGCTATGTTCTTTGCTACTCACAATCTTGATTGCATATATTAGAATCATAATTAGGGGTTTCAATCTTCATGTTGAAGCTATGTTCTTTGCTACTGTTGCTATTGAGAATTCATATTCTCAACGTATTCTCAAGTTTCAATCTTCATGTTGAAGCTATGTTCTTTGCTACATCCCCTTTGAATGGGATGATTTTGTAATGAACGCAATCGCGTTTCAATCTTCATGTTGAAGCTATGTTCTTTGCTACAAGATCTTGCTGTGTTTGTCGTTGGTGCGGCGAACAGCATTAAACGTTTCAATCTTCATGTTGAAGCTATGTTCTTTGCTACCCTCTCAAAGTGTTAATATATATTAGTTTAGAGCATTTAAAAAGTTTTAGGTATATGATGCTTAAAAGATTGCTTCGTCAATTCCTCCTATACATTAGAATCTTGGTTGAACAAGGCTAAAAATATGTTGCTTTTTTAGAATCGAAGTTAATTTCATTATGTAAAACTGAGATACAGCTCTTTCCTGAGAAATTCTTTTTTTCGATCCGTTTCGAGCATCGCATTTTTTGGAAATCCTTTATAAAGAAGCTCGAAGAAATTTGTGCCGAGCAGAGCGCTTCGCAGGTTTTTTTCTCCGAAATATTAATCTTGTATATCGATTTTGCATTGGATCATAAAGATAGACTTATCTTTTAATAGGAATACCACCTGTTGAAATATAAATCTTCAATCAAAGATCGCTTCGTAAACCTGACTTTTAATTGAAATAAAATACACATGGAGCGCTAAGTTAAGCGAAAAAAAACTGCGGGAAAAAAATCCCACAAAAAGTGGTTCGATGCTCGAAAACATTTAAATAGTTTAAATATACTTTTTCACAAACTTAAAAATTTTGAAAAAATATAAAATTGAGGAGCATGAATATCTCGGTGATTCGGTAAAATTGAAATTCTATCCTATTTCAGTGCAAACAACCTGATTAGAAGCCATCAAGTTTTTAATAATAGCTATTTAGCAGTGGAAAGCTTTCTATTGAGAAAAATGCCTGGTTAAAGAGCCTAATAACAAAAAATGGTCTGATCTTTTCATTATTTTCATATTTTCACTATTTCCAGATCTCATTTTCCCATGAGAATATTTAAATAGCAAGAGTTCTTACTATAATATGGAAAAGAGAAGGTGGACAAAAATTCAAGGAGAAACATTTCCCTCAACTAAGGAATTTAAGGTAAATGAATTTATAATATTGAAGTTGGAAAATAAAAGGACAAATATTTATATAAAGGGAAGGAAATTTTCGCAATGTAAATACCTGCTTTTAAATCTCGAAGTTCAAAAAATTAGGGACTATGAATATGAGAAGATAAACTCGATTGATGAAGCTGCCGAAACATTAAATCATTCAATGGAACAAACTCAGTTTAATATTCAACACCGTAAAATTACTATTCATTATAAAATAGAGTTTTGGGGTCATTGCTCAAACTTGCAAGCATGGGCAGAAAATGACTATGATACAAGATTATTGCATCGTAATTTAGCGTTTCCGCTTCTAAAGGCATTAGCAGATGTAGGAGATATCATTGCAAAAAGAAAATTTAAGGAAGAGATCGCGAAAAGATTGAGTTCTGGTGTCATATCAATAGTATTATATTTGTTTAGAGGGGGGTATTTGAAATATCTTACCTTCGAAGAGCTGGAATCCGTCACGGAAAGCCCAGCTTTTCAATTACAGGATGATATAGCGGATATATTCTGGTATCACTTGGGAAATGCATATTTTGAAAAAAACCGCCTTGAGAAAGCTTTAAGCGCCTTTGAAAAAGTGAGAGAGAGTAACCCATTAAACCAAAGTATTATCGAAAAGCTAGCCATTTTGTTTAGTAGAATGGGGAGACGAACTCAAGCTATAAAAATGTATGAAACACATGTAAAGAGAGATGAAAGCAATCCATGTTTATGGTTAAGATTAGCAATTCTCTATAGAGAGGTTAATAAAACCAATAAAGCGGTAAAGGTTCTGGGAATTATTGAAAAGCTCTCTGTTAATGATCTGGGGCTTCTTTTAAAAGTGGTAAACATATATGTTATCTTAAAGCGACGAGAGAGCGCAATAAAAGTATATAGAAGGCTTACTGAGTTTAATGAAACCAGAAATTATGCGTGGAAGAAACTGGGGTTTTTATATGCTGCAGGAAAAGAACATTTAAAAGCCATTAATGCCTTTGAACGAACGATAAAGCTCAAATATGACCCCCCAGAAAAGAAAACCTTATTAAAATTGAAGAATCTTTATAAGAAAACAGGAATGCTCTGTACAGCAATCCAATTATTTGAGAAAATCATCGAGAAAAATCCACAGCGCTTCTCTGCCTTACAATTTTTAGGGATTCTTTATATCAAATCTGCCGACTATGAGAATGCTCTTGAGATCCTTACTCAATTAATTAAGAAGTTCCCTGACTCACCCTCTATTCTTTCCAATCTCGGATTGTGCCATCTAAAAGAGAAACAGTATGAAAAGGCAATTTCTTTATTTGAAAAAGTCACAAAACGAGCATCAAATGATAAAAAGGCATGGGCACTTCTCGCTGATGCGTATTATTCTCTACATCAATGTGAAAGGGCAAATATTGCACTAAAACACGCATTAAAAATTGATCCCCACTATTTAACGGCGAAGCTTATCAAAGCAAGGATTTTTTATAAGAACGGGTATTGGAATAAATCGAAAGAACTCCTTGAAGGAATTATACAAGAATCGCCTCATTCTGTGGTAGCATGGAAAACTCTTAGCTGCCACTATAGAGATGAAGGAGGTGCTAAAAAATTTAGCGAGTGTATCAATGAACTCAATCACATTGGGATGCTCCTTTTTGAAAAAGGTAGCTATAGAAAAGCACTCCATGCATTTCAAACCGTACTCGACTTTAATCCCACCAATCAAACAGTGTGGCACTATATAGGATTAATCTATAAAGAGCTGGGGCAATATAAAAGAGCCATAAAAATAATTAAAAAGCGACTTGCTCTTGATCCTTATTGTGCTATATTATGGATGCAACTTGGAAACATTTATTACATTTTAGAGAAATATCCCACTGCGGCATATTTCTTCAAACGCTCATTACTTCTCGATCATGAAAATAGTTCTGTCTGGTTTAAAGTAGGATCTATCTATGAAAAATTTAATACCTTTGATTTAGCAATAAACTTTTACCAGTTTGCCTTCCGATTAAATGAGAAAAAAGCAGATATGTGGTTCAAAATCGGTGAATTTCATCTTGAAAATTTGCATTATCATAAAGCTATCAGCGCATTCAAGAAAGCTATAAATACTTATGAAACCGATATTAGCATTTTGCAATCGCTCGCAATCTGCTATTTAAAAGTAATCCTGCCCGATAAAGCTTTTAAGATCTATCAAAAAATTACAAAACTTAAGAGATCAAATCTTTCCGCCTTGATCTGTCTCGCTCACTTATATATTTGGGATGATAAATATGAAGACACACGGGAATTATATAGAAAATCTGTTAAAATTCATCCAATTTGTCAGGGATTAGTTGATTTAAAATACAAATTACAATCTATTAGTTAGAAAGGAGATATATTAGCTACAGCTTTAATAAAATTAAAAGCTTCATTCAAGGATTTGAAAAAGGATTTTAAATGTTAATAAATTGAAAAATAAACCGCTAAGCTTATAAAGAAATATAGTAATTGGAAAAAACTTTCATTAAAAATGATGAAGATATAATATTAAAAGATTAATTCTAATAGAAGGTGAAAACTGATAGAATATGGATATAGGAGATATTAGCTATAATGAACGAAGTATTCGGGCAAATAAGTTAATTGATCGTGTTCGAAATCACAATATTAGAGAGAAATTACAAGAAAGCAATCAAGAGCTTAAAATCATTGTACTAAACATTAACTGGGTAGATGAGATGTTTGACGAACGAGCAATAGAATCTCATTTATGGGCTCATTTTAGAGGATATTACATTAATGTGATTAATTACTTAGACATTGATGAGTTGCTAATCAATTTCGATTCAATTACAGAGAAAAAAATTGAAGATTTGACTAAGGAAATTATTGGTATGATTAATAAAGGAGTACAATGGCAATATAATCGATTTAAAACTATGAGCCCCAAAGAACTGGAAGAGGTCTATGAAAATATGAAGAGATGGGACCAAATAGATCATAGATAGGCTACAATTGGCAGTATTTTATGAATAAAGAGTATTAGTATTTATTATAAAGGATTACTCCTGCTTTCAATAAAAAGAAATCTAAAGTTTATTATAATTAAATTTAATACCTCTAAGAGGAGATTTCTTATTCGAAAATAACCTCTTTCAAATACAACCCTACTGCTGATTTCAAGCTATATCTAATCAATTTTTTATATATAAAATCTTCCTTTTCCTATAGCATATTCTAACTTTCTCACGCATAAATTCCTAACATAGCAATCCATAACCAATTATAGATAAATGCTTAATTTGAATCAATCATTTGTAATAAGGAGAAAAGAAACCAAACATCTTTAAACTATGAAAAAAATCACCTTTATATTGCCAAAAGAATATCCAAATTGATTAGAAAGAGACACATTAGAGAATCCCGATCATTTATATGGTGAAATTTAACAACATAAATATCGAATAGAATTTTTCAGATTTCTTTTGCTAGCTTTAAGCAATTTGAGGGAAACATATTTGAATAGCTTCTCGAATATATTAAAGAAAAATTAGAACATCTCATAAAAAATAAGAAAAATTAACTCAAGTTAGGATATCAAAAATGATAAAGTAAGAATTTTGGAATTTCATCCGTTCATCAAATTTAAGACTAATATATAAATAAAAATCCTTCCTTTTAGTACTAATTGCTTAAATAATGAAAATAATTATTTAAATGTGTTTTGAATGTCATCGTCAAAACCCTGCTCACTCAAAGCATCACACCATTCTTTCATAGGATTTTTAACTATAATTAATCTTTCTGTACCAGGTACTGGGATTCTTAACTCAGCATCATATTCATCATGAGTAACGTAAAATAAGTCAGGACCGTCAGGCCCGAAGCTAAAAGTTCCTAAACCGCACGCGACACTCATTATTTTCGTCCCACCCGTAATATCCAACCCAATATTATTTAAGTCAATTCCTTTTTCTTTATGTAAATAAGATAAACCCATTCCCACGAGATCGACAGCCAATTCAAAGGAATCCTTTTTAATAATTTCTCGCTTAAATTGAGAAGACTTCAGATTCAATTTATCCACTACTTCATTTACAGTTTGCTCTGATTCTTGGGTATATATAAAAAAGATTGCCTTCGGATTTGTTGCTAAAATATTCAAAACGAGTGGTTTAGAAGTAAAACCCACGGTAAAAATCATACCCTCATAGGATTTAAAGTCATTTATGTTTTTCGTTTCTAAGACAAATTTTTCTTTCGTTAATTCCCATAATTCATTCATGAGTTTCTCTTTCTCAGCGGCTTTCGGTCTTGACTTTTTCAAGTGCTCGTATTTTTCCTTTAGTTTCGCTTCAAACTCCGCAATTAAGAGATTGATTTTTGGTTTCATAATAGTTTAAAATTAATTTATAATGCTTTTTAAATCTTTAGGGAATGATTAAGTAATGCTATTTTATGTAAGAAATGAATTATTGAGCATTCGCACAATTATCAATAATTTTTATAGACTTAATTTGCCATTCAATAAGGAGGTTCTTAAAACAATCTATTTCTTCTATTGATTAGAATAAAATGGAGACACAAAGTTTACAATTTATTTGGAAAATAATTCTTTTCTCTCACTAGTTTGAACTCGCCTTTTCAAGAGAATATATTATTAAATATCTTAAATTATAATTTCGGAATTAAAAAATTGTTGTTTGTAAGAAGGGATTTAAATAGTTTAAATATGATTTTTAAAAAATTTGAATTCTGATTTGAATTGCAAAATTCAGGAGCATAGAGTGAATACTGATTGGGTTAAATTGAAATTTAGTTTAATTTCAACTATGATATAAAGAAGAAAATCCAATAATCTTCATATATACAATTATTGAAGAGAATATCATTTCAAGAGGGAAAAATTTAGCCGATTTAGAACTTCATTAAACTTATCAATATTTTCTATTTAGCTCATCAAAAAACAATCCATTTTAAATGATTTATGTTTTCATGTGATTTTCCTTTTTCTAAATCTCATTTTTTGGAACAAGTTTTAAGTATTGCCAAAATGATGTGTAGAAACTTCTTATAATAAAATCCATTTTTTTTTCATAACATCTTATTCTAAAGAGATTTAGTCTGCCCTCTTTAAGGATTCTCCTTCAAATTATTAAGTTTCCACAATCGGCAATCTAGTATTCATCTTTAAACGTTTTTGTTCCAAATAAGGATGGTTCTTTGTTTAAAGAGAATTATTAGTATATTAGAAATATATAGTAAAAAGGGGGAAGATATAGAAAGGGTAGAGAAATATATAGTAAAGTTTTAATATCTTCAGATAAAAATAGTATTTATCGTCAAAAGTGTATTCAAAGGGAATTATAATTGTAATGTGGAATAAATCGAATCTCATGAGAAAATGAAAAGATTTAAATATGACCCTTTTTTACATATTATTATAGCATTATTATCCATATACGACATTTTTGATATAAATTATTTTAAAATACGAAACCCAATCATTAAAAATTACATTTACCAATATAACCTTTATCAAATAATTTCATACCCTATACGTGAAAATAAATGTCAGAAACCGAAATCAAAAACCCACATTATTTAGTATTATATGATGTAATGGGAATTCAAAATTTTATATTCTCCACAAACAAACTGAGGGATAATTTGGGGAGTTCTACAATAGTAGAAAACATTTTAAAAGAAGATTTAAAAAATAATGTAATTAATTCCTATGATCATCTAATTCTGGATTATAAAAAGTACGATAATCCATCTGATTTTAAATTGGATGATATAGAAAAAGATCCCATAGTTATTTATATTGCAGGTGGAAATGCCTTACTTTTTTTTAAGGATAAAGAAAGGATTAAAGAAACTACGAAAAAGTTAACACAACAACTGGTATTAAAGACAGGAAATCTCCTTTCAATCGCGATGGCGTGTAAAAAAATTAATCCTAATGATTTTTTAGGAGATTATGATGAAATAGATAGATTGATAGAAAAAAACAAGCGTGAAAAAATCCAGTCAATGCCTTTATTAGGGATTGCAATCACAAAAGAAGAGTTTAGCACGGGTTTACCTGCTCAATATTGTATTAAATATGCAGATAAGCCAGATTTAGAATATGTTTCTTATTCCACTATATTAAAGCGAAAATCTTCTTATGAAACAACTTATGAAAAAAAATATTTAGAGGATAATGAATATATAAAAGATAGAAAACTTAAATTCAAATATAAATTCCCCCGAAATATTGATTATTTATGTCAAATTGAAGGTCAGAATGATATTGCCGTAATTCATATAGACGGTAATGATATGGGACGCAAAAGAAAAACTTTTCTAGAAGGTAAAAATTACTCACAATCACTTCTAAAAATGAATGAATTATCACAGAAGATAACGAATTTATTTGTAGAAACAACTAAAAAAACGATTTATAACATAATCGAAAAATTACCTAAACTCAAAAAGGAGGAAATTATAGATTGTGTTCGCAAGGAGAAGAAAAAGGCAATTAACAAGATCAATTTACCAATACGCCCTCTAATTTTAAATGGAGATGATATCACATTTATATCTCATGGTAAGCTAGGTATTGGATTTGCTGAAGCGTTTCTTAAGAATCTAAAAAAAATCCAAAACGATGTGGAAAAAAAAGAGGATTATCAAATGGATGGAAAAAATCTGAATTTTTCTGGGAGTGCGGGAGTATTAATAATTAACACAAAATTCCCCTTTCATCGAGCATATGAATTAAGCGAAGCGTTATGTAAATCAGCAAAAACAATGGGCAAAGCTATTGAAATCAAAGGAAAACCAGGGGAAGCAAAAAAAGGAAACTTTATTTTTACAGAAGGATCTTGGATTGATTTCCACATTTCTCATTCAACAGTAAACATCAATCTTGCCGAGACACGAAACCATCGATATAATATTATTGGAAAAGAAGTACCAGATAAGCTAAAGGTTAGATATCTAAGAAATCAATATGAAGTTACTCAATATAACTTATTATGGCGTCCGTGGTGTATCCCCACAACGAATGGAAGTTTTCAATTTATGAATGATCATAATTGGTCAGATCTATTGAGTTTGATTGAAAGGTTTAAAAATAAAGACAATAAATGGCCGAAAAACAAACTTATTAGATTTAAAAAATCCTTTCTGGAAACCGCAGAACGGGTGGATCAATTTAAATTAGAATTAGAAAGAAGAGAATTAAAAATCCCAGAGTTTTCAGGTTCGTCAAATATCTGGAAAGATAGAAAGACACCTTATTTTGATGCACTTGATCTAATGGATTATTATTATCAAATTTATTAGAAGAGGAAAAAAAAATATGAAAATTAAATTAGAATTATTATCTGATGCGCTTCCTGGTTCGGGAATGGTTTATGGTGAACTGACTGATATCGATATAACTTTCGATAAATATGGATTTCCCTATATTCCAGGAAAAAGAATAAAGGGAATTTTAAAAGAAAATGCGCGGGATTTGATAGATATGAAAATACTTGAAATGGATGAAGAAAAACTAAACCTTCTTTTTAGTAAAGATTTTCGGTTATCTAATGGCTATTTAGCTGATTATACAATTTATAACCAATTTATGAAATATATTACATATCAAACCAAAGGTAAAGATAAAAAACCAGATTTTTCTCAGTATTTCTATAAATCGGGAAATATTAATTATTTTGCCTATATTAGAGCGCAAACATCTATTGAATATTCCTCGGGAGTTGCTAAAAAGCATTCGTTAAGATTTTTACGAGTTCTTAAAAAAGGATTAACTTTTTACTTTGAAATCAAATTTGCTGAAAAAAACGAAAAAAATGAGGATAATAAAGAAATTTTCGAAAAAATTTGTAAAATCACGCGAAAATTTGGAACAAGACGGACACGTGGATTTGGTACAATTAAGTTAAACCTTCTTAATGAGAATAGCGACTCTTCAACCCCAAGCTCAAAATCTTCGGCAAAAAGCTCTGATTCCAATAAAGAAGAAGAAGATGAAAATACTCAAGATAAATTAATAGTAGAATTAAAAAATCAAGAACAAATATTAGTAGCAAATCAAATAGGGAATCACGATACAACCGAATATTTCATCCCTGGGAGCACGATTTTAGGAACCATTGCCAAAAAATTTATTGAGGAAAAGAAAAAAGACCCTAATTTTAACGATCTTCATAATGATAACACCTTTTTTGACATATTTCTTAGTGGTAAAGTTAAATTTAGTAATCTTTATCCTAAAGCTAATGGAAAGATTTTCTATCCTTCCCCATTATTTATATCGAAAGATAAATATTTTGATAAGTTCTATGATCTAACAAAAGTAAAACGACCTGAAGAAATTGATCTTGTAAATATTCCCTCATCATTAGTTTCAATATGTAAATCTGACTATGGTGATGGATTAGCATTAATTACTCCTAATTTAGCGAAAAGTGTTGAATATCACCATGCTAGACCTAAGCACGACAGAACTATTGGACATGCAACAGCAGATCAAGGACAATTTTTTCAATATGAAGTAATTAATGCAGGACAAACATTTCACGGAGAAATTATAGGATCTTCGAGTTATTTAGAGGTTATTGAAAACCTCTTAGGTACAGACGGAATTAATCTTACTATTGGAAAGTCAAGAAGCGCTCAATATGGAAAATGCACATTAGAACTTAAAGATCCCCAAGAATTAGATGAAAGAAAACTCAGTTTATTAAAGGGTAATCGAATAATAATAACATTATTGTCAGATATGATTTTGGTAAATGAAAATGGATTTATCACACCTAATATTGAAATATTATTGAAAGAATTAATGAAAGTTTTAAACATTGATGAGGATAAAGCTGATGGAGTAAATATTGAAAAAAAATATTTGAAGTATAAAAAAATTGGTGGTTTTAAGTATGTCTGGAATCTCCCAAAACTACAAGCACAAGCAATATCTGCAGGATCTGAATTAGTCATTGAAATCCCTAAAGATCTGAAAATTGAGAAAGAAGACCTAGAGAGGGTAGATTCTCATTTCTTTGGTGTAAAAACCAAACAAGGATATGGACAAATCAAAGTTAATAGACTTAACCATACAGATGTAGTTGAAGAGAAACTTGAATATCATGTTCAAAATGTCCCAGAAAATCTGAATAGTATCAGCAAATATATTTGTTTTTGTATTTTTCAGAGAACCAAATATGATTTACAGCAAAAAGCTCATGATGAGGTTAATAAATTAAAGAAAAATGATAATGTATTCAACTTGTCTAAATCATTTATTTATCGGATTAAAAATTTGTTTGGTCTCTATGATAATAGTGCTGAACTGGAAGATATTTTCAAAAAAATCGCAAACGAAGATGAAAAAACCGTTACAATAGAAGGTATTAAGCATTCTATTCCCACTAAATTTAGAGATGACTTTATGAACATTTCTAATTTCATTTACTTTAATTGTAATGAAGAAAAGCTTTCTGGATTTGATAGTCTAGTTATAGAAAAGACAAAATTCATTAAAAGTGCAAAATTCAAAGGAATCCGGGAGAATATTGATCAAGATTTAAATAAATATTTGAAATCAAAAGAGTTTGAGCTTTATAAATTATATTGCAATACACTTTTAGATGATCTCTTATACAAAAAGTAAATAGAAAAATGAGTAGAATATCAAATTAAAAGGTAATGATTATGGAGAATGAAAAAAAGAAAAATAATGGAATGAATCAAAAGGATAAGAAAGTAAAAAAATATTATGTGAAAGGTATAATTGATTTAAAGTCTCCCTTAATTATGGGTTCAGGCGAAACAGAAAATTCCGAGTGCGATATAATTCGCGATTGGGAGGGAAAAGTTTTTATTCCAGGAACTTCCATCGCGGGAGCAGTTCGATCGTATTTATCAGAGTTTTTTTCCGAAAAAAAATTAATCAATATGGTTTTTGGAGAAACGGAAACTACAAAATCTGGCACTACATATCAAAGTATCATAATTTTTCATGATGCCTTTTTGGTGGGTGATTCAAAACCTATTATAACCATTAGAGATGGAATAAAAGTCGATCTGTTTAAAAAAGTTACAGAAGAAAAGAAAAAGTTTGATTTTGAAGTATTAGAACCAACTGTAAAGTTTGAATTTCGATTAGAATTAAATATTTATGAAAAGCATAGAAATACTCAAGAAAAGAATAATGAGAAAGAGAAGAAGATTGAAAAATTATTTTTTGAGATCTTAGATGCTTTTGAAAAGGGAAGAATTAAGCTTGGAGCCAAAACTTATAGGGGTTTTGGGGATGTGATAATCAGCGAGAATGATATTGAAATTCTTAAGCTGGATTTAACAGAAAAAGAAGATGTCTGGAGATGGTTAGATTTTGAATGGTTTAATTTTCAAAAAAATATGGATTTTAAGACTTTTTCAGAAGAAATTTCAAAATTAAATATTGATTTAGCTACTAATAAAACCCTTACAAAGATAAAAGTATATTTTGACATCCCTTATTCATTACTTATTCGGCAGTACAGCTATAAAATTGGGGATGAAGCGGATGTTATAGCCCTTGAAGCAAATTATGAAGGTCAGGTAAAGCAAATCATCCCGGGTACATCCTGGACAGGAGCTCTTAGGACAGCAATTTATAATGTTTTCTTCAATCATAAAGATAATTACAAGATTGTAGAGGGGATAATAAATGAACTTTTTGGTTATGTTGACGAGAATAACTCCGATGCACAAGCTTCCCACTTGCGTATTTATGAAAGTGTTATTGAAGGGAATGAAACTATTAATTATACCAGAAATCAAGTAGATCGTTTTACTGGAGGAACTGTAGAAAGATCCTTATTTACGGAGGGTATCTCTTTTAAGGGAGAAGTAGAATTAAGATTGGATGTTGAAAACGCAGAAGAACATAAGATGGGGCTTTTATTTCTGGCGATCTCTGAGTTATGGAATGGATTACAACCAATTGGTGGAACTACAAGTGTTGGTCGCGGTATTTTGCAAGGAAAGAGGATAGAAATAACACTACCAGATGAAGAAACCATAATTATTAATGATCCAATTAAATCCGATAAAATTCAGGAATCTTTTGATGAGTTAGCAATTTATTTAGAAGGAAAAAAGTAAAAAAAACAAAAAATCATAAAAAGAGGTTCTAAAGTTGTCATATGATAATGTAATAATAAATAATGAGAGAATTAGAGATTTTAAAGAGAAAAACATTAAGCAAATTAATACAAGAGTAAAGCCAGAATCATTACCTGGTAAAATCATAGATAAATCTTCCTTAAATGCCACAGTCAAGGAATATGTAAAATATAAAGATCAATCCTATATTATGTTAGTACATACTGTTCACAATGTATATTTTGATAAAATTAATTTAAATACTGATTTAGATGAGGTAGTTTCAACTCTCGAATTAAAATATGTAGAGCAAATAAGATTTTTTTCTGAATTCTCAGAATTATTCATCTGGAAACAAGACAATAGCATATATTTCAGGTTTCGTGAGGATGAAGAAGACAATTCTACCAAAAAAGATTCGGAAGGATATCTTTCTCGTGATTATTATGAGGAATTCCATATAATGTGGGGAACCCAATTAAAGGAAGGAAATACGCTTTTAGAAGAGGAAAGAGGAATTAAGTTAGAAATACCTTATACTTTAAAAGAGGACGCTCCCCCACCATTACGTTTTGTAGTTCGAAATTATATTGATTACGATAAAAAAGATGGATTTTTAGAATTTTTTGATGCTCGATTAGTAAAAATAATAAAGAGAGATGGTTCTGATATTTCAAATTCATAAAATAGAAAATTATATTAAAATTGATGTTGAGGTGAAAATTAAATAATGCCAATAGAAACAGATGAAAAGTTTGTTAATCCTTACATTTTTTTACCCTTAGAAGATGGATGTCAAAAAAACATCTCTGTTAAGAATCTTAAGGAAAAAGATGATTTACTTACAGGATGGCTCTTATGTAAATTAACCACTAAATCCGCGATTTTTATTCCAAATACTTCTTATGATCAGACATTTACCTTTAGCAATTATACAATTGATGATAGTACAACGGATTTCAAGAGTCATGATTTTTTTTCCTACACACAATTAGATGAAAATACAAAAAATCCTAAACCACCAAAACCAACAATTCCTAGTTCCGAGCTGAGAGCTGTAACCCATATTGCTTATGAATCATTGACTAATTCTTGTCTTCAAATTATAGATGAAAGAATAACCATTCATAAAAGATTACCAAATCCAGGTAATCCAGCTCGAATTTATAAAGAAAATAAAAATTGGTTCCTAAAGGAGTGTTGGAAAGCAAAGCTTGATAAGACTAAAGTAAGTCATATTAAAAATAACCGATTTCAACTTTATGGTACAGATTATCAAGAAGGCGATCAAGTCTATGTAAAAATTAATAATAGAAATAATAAAGTTAGTAAAATTTCTAAAAAACAGACCCCAGAATGTAATATAAAAGGATACATTCATTTTTCTGCGGAATTCGGGAGAAAAAGATACGAATCCATTTTTATTGAATCAAACAATAAGCCTATTGAGATTACTAAGGAAGAAGTAGAAAAATACATGAATAATATTCAAGTCTATAAGGATAATGATACATATTCGTGGATAAAAAGAGGTAAAAATCACTATTTAGTTTATTATAAAACAAAAAATAGTCATCATTATTTTAAACCTGGAGAAATTGGAAGAGATGTTTTTTACAATTCTATTACTGATATATTAAGGAAAAAGAACTATAATCCTTGTGTGAGTATAGACCATTTATGTCCTGCATGTTCATTATTTGGATTTACCAGTAATTTTGAAAATAAGGAAAAAAATGCTCTTGCCTCCCGGATTCGAGTAACGGATGGGGTATGTCTACAAAATGAAAATGTTGAAGATCTTTATTTTGAAAAAGGTATCTTAGAAGAATTATCGGGTCCTAAAATTCAATCCACTGAATTCTATCTTAAGCGCCCCCAATATGAAAATAATAAAAGGGTTGATTTATGGACGTTCGATTATGCTGGAAATTGGAATGGGCAACAACTGGAATGGTTAGGATCAAAGCCCTATGAACCCGAAATTTGTGGAAGGAAATTTTATTGGCATCAAAAAATAGTAACTCAAGATGATCTGCCTTACATTGATAAAGATGATGATGCAAGTAGAAAAGTTGGAGTTCGTCCTTTAAAACCCAATGTATCCTTTACATTTAAAATCTATTTTGATAATATTACTCAATTAGAACTAAAAATACTAATATGGGTTTTGGAAATTGGAAATAAGGATAATTCCTATGCTCATAAAATTGGCATGGGAAAACCACTAGGGTTAGGGAGCATAAAGATAGAAGTCCAAGAAGTTAATAAAAGAAAAGTTAAAATAGAAAATAATTCTTTAACATATGAGATAATGAAAGATGAAGAAATCCTTACTAATGTAAGAACCCATAAAAATCCTATAGAGTTATTGGGATGCTCAAAAAACACATTGAACTATTTTAAAGCAATTACTGATTTTAATAATATTCATAAAAATATTGAATATCCTAAAAATATTGACGCCGATGAAAATTATGAATGGTTTATGTCTAATCGCACAATTTATCCAGGATCTGCTTTTAATTGGAAAATAAATCAGCATTTATGTAATAATATTGATAATCCCGAATTAAACAAATATGGTAAAGGGAAAACACAAAAATCCGATTTAAAAGAAAAAGAGCAAAAACCGCGCTCAGGTAAGAAGATGACAGGAACCATTAAAAAAATAATCTCAAGAAAGACAAGTTTTGGATTTATCACACCTAATGATGGGTCTGAGGATATTTTCTTCCATTTTGACGAGATTCTGGATAAGAAAGATTCAGAAACGCTCAGAGAACGTGATAAAGTTCAGTTTGAAGTAATTAAAGCTAAAAAAGGACCTCAAGCCATAAAAATAAGAAAAATATAACCTTTCTTATTTTCTAATTAATTGCAATTTAAATTTACAAAAAAAAAACCAATCACAGAAAAAAAAATTATCAGAAATCTATTATTCTATGCCTAAGGATTATTATATTAAAACTGACGAATTGTTTATTAACCCTTATCATTTTATTCCTTTAGATAAATCGTGTGAAAAGACTAATTCTATTAATGATTTAGAGTCAAAAAACGATTTGGTTACTGGTTGGGTTGAATGTGAATTGCATACATTATCCCCTATTTTTATTCCTAATTCTACGAATGATGATATCTATGAAATCAAAAACATAAAAGGAGAAAAAATCCCAAGTTTTGACTTTTTTTCTTATGAAAATCTTACAAAGAAAAATCATTATGAAACAGAAGAACCAGTAATAGCTGGTAGTGAAATAAGAGGTGTTATTCGGACCATCTTTGAAGCTTTGACAAATTCTTGTCTTTCTACTCTTGATGAAGAAATCATAAAATACAGAAGGACGACAGAAGTAGGAGAAGCAGGAATATTATATAAAGAAAATGGTAAATGGTATATTCAACCTTGTGAAAGATGGGGTGCTCCGTTTCAGGATTTAAGAAATATTAGGCGGATATCCAATATTTCTACCTTCAAAGAGGGAGAACGTATATATGCCAGAAAATCTCATAGGAAATATAAAAATAGAATACCCTATGTAACTGACATAAGTCGAGAATATCAAGAGGGGTATGAAGAAGGATATATTCATTTTGGAGAACATTTTGGAGATAAAGAGAGAGATAGAAGACATTTCGAATCCATTCTTTTCGAAGATAAAAAGAAGATTCCAATTGAAATAGATGAAAAGATGATTGAATTATTTTTGAAAAATATTAAACTCTACAGAAATAACTCTATTAATATTTTGAAAAAAAAAGGATTCCATCATGGATACCCACGAATGCCAAAAAATATGGAGGAATTAAACCAGATACTACAAGATAAGAATAGAAAACTCCCTGTTTTTTATACTCAACATACATATTATGATAAAAAGCAAAAAATATATATAAACAAAACCTATTTAAATCCCGGGATGATTGGCAGGGAAGTGTATTTTAGATCTTTAAAAAAAATCGTTCAATCATATAAGCCATGTACCTCTGATAATGAATTATGTCCTGCATGTTTATTATTTGGATTCATTAGTGAACAAAAAAAGAACAATGCACTAGGATCCAGAATCCGTTTTACCGATGCTGAATATATAAAAAGTGAAAAAAAATTATTTTTAGACCCTTTCATCTTACCAGAGCTTTCTACTCCAAAATTGTCTTCGACTGAATTTTATCTTAACCAACCTCAATCAAATTCTAATAATTATAACGCTCACTTATGGAACTATGATTATGCGGGGTATTGGACTAATGAATTTAAAGATTTTAAAAAATATATACCTGAAATTAAAGGAAGAAAATTATATTGGCATCATAAGTTCAATCCCCAAATTTCCATCCCTAAAAACTCAGCGGATCTTTCCGATAGAAATAGAGCAATAAGACCTGTTAATAAAGAAGTTTCTTTTGAATTCAAGATTTATTTTAATAATATTACTAATAAAGAACTAAAAAAATTACTGTGGACTCTCGATTTCGGGGGAAAGAGAGGCCAGGGACACAAGATTGGCATGGGGAAACCTCTGGGATTGGGAAGTATTTCTATTGAAATAAAAGCTATCAAATTTAGAGAATTTACGATTAATAAAAGTACATTAACCTATGATATTATTTCACAGAAACAACTTCTGGAAGATATACATAATATACATGAACCATGGAATGAATTATTAGATTGTGATTTTCCAACGTATAATAAAATTCTTAAAATAACAAATTGGGAGGAGGGTTTTTCAAACAATAATATTTGCTATCCCAATAATAGTAATGATAAGGAAAACTTCAAATGGTTTATGTTAAATAAAACATTTAGAGAAGATGCCACTGCTTTTAGATGGATAATTGATCAAAAATTACCCGATATTGAAACGCCAGAATTAAAGAAATATAAAAGGCTTAACCCCAACGACAGAATCACCGGAAAAATAAAATGGTTTAATGAAAGAAAAGGATATGGGAATATCGAAGTACCAAATGGGATGGGTGATATTTTTATTCATATTAAGAGCGTTTTAAATTGTAATACCTTAGAAGTTGGTGAAGAAGTTGAATTTGAAGTAAGACCATCAAATAAACGACTCTGTAATGCAGTGAATGTAAGGAAATTATAACCTAAACAAAATTTGAGAAATAGAAGATTAAAAAAAATATAAAAGGAAGAATTCAAATATAAGAGAGAACTACCCTCGCCTGAAGGCGAGGGCTTCGTGTGACCACGGAGCTCTTAGTTCACCAGACTGAGCGTGGAGAAATTCATGCGACAATGGACCGGTCATGACACCTTCGGTTGCCGCACCAGACCGTTACTCTGTCACCGATGGTTAACAGCCCTGAAGGGTAGGGGTGGTAGCATCGGTGTAAAAAGCCGTTCCATCATTGTCGAGGTGAAGCCAGATTCTTTGTCTGCTCACGGGGCAAGGATACGCACTACCCGATGAGGCTCGTTGCGTGCTGACGGGCGGAGGAGGATTTACTCGAATGAGAGCACACAGAGGTAAAACAATGGAACACCACGAAAAGGAAAGATGCAGGTGTATGTATTGAACGAGGACGGAACGCCCTTGATGCCGTGCGTTCCCGTGATAGCACGGCTGTTGCTCAAGGAGGGAAAAGCCAGAGTCGTCATGAGATGTCCGTTCACCGTCATGCTAACGTACCATCCCGCCACCGAACACGTCCAGCCGCTAACATTGGGTCAAGATGCGGGAAGCATCGTCATGGGTGTAGGTGTGACCGATGAGCAGGGGAATGTGTATTACGCAAGTGAAGTAGAGGTAAGACACGATATCACGGGAAAAATGGACAGGCGGCGGAAGTACCGCAGGGCAGACGCAGCCGCAAATGCCGCTATCGAAAATGCCGTTTTTTGAACCGAAAGAATTCAAGAAGAACAGACCGCTTTGCTCCGAGCATTAAGAGCAAGATTGAGGCACACCTTCGGGAGCTTTCCTTCGTACAACGCATCTTGCCCATCACGCATGTTATTATTGAAGCGGGCATGTTTGACCCGCACGCATTACAAAACTCCGAAGTACTCAACAATCCGCAGTTATATCAACGGGGATTGAACTACGGATTTAATAACACGAAAGCGTACGTGTTGCATCGGGATGGCTACACGTGTCAACATTGTAGGGGAAAGTCGAAAGACAAGCGGTTGCATTCCCAACATATCATTTTCAAGGAACACGGCGGAAGTGATCACGCCGACAATCTGATCGCCTTGTGTAAAACGTGCCATGATCAGCTTCATGCGGGACAGTTCACGCTACGGAACAAAGGAAAGAAGAAGGGCACGCTGAAGCACGCTACGCAGATGAATGTAATTCGAACGAAAGTGCTCAAAATAAGTAAAGCAACGGAAACATTCGGCTATATCACAAAGACTCATCGAGAAGCGTTAGGATTGAAAAAGAACCATGCGATTGATGCCGTAGTGTTTGCGAGCAAGGGGAAACCGCTCACGTTCAAGATTGAAACGGGAATCCTGAAAAAATGCGTGGCAAAAGGCGATTACCAACAGACAAAAGGCGTAAGAAGTGAGCGGCGCATTCTGACAGGAAAGATTCAAGGCTTTCGCAAGTTTGACAAGGTTCGCTATGAAGAGGGTGAATACTTTATCAAAGGACGTATGTCATCGGGCTATGCGGTTCTCATGGATATCACGGGAAAGAAGAAAGAATTCAGACCACTTCCGAAGTTTTCCAACATGAAGAGACTCTCAGCACGAACGTCACAAATGGTAATGGAATGCTCACTTCATCTCGCCTCTGAAGGGGCGAGTTTTCTTGAGCAGTCAATATAAAATTTAAAAAATAGGAATTAAAATGAATAATAATAACAATAATAATAATAAAAAGAATGGGGAACATATTCTCATTCTTAATATTGGTGGAAGTCCAATACCCAACTATGTTGTTGCCTTATTTTCTTTAATAATTGAATGGAAAATTACTTATGAACAAAACCATGAAAATAGAAAACCGATTATAAATTGTTTAGAGAGTTGTCGGAATCATATACCGAGACCTACTAAGATCATCTTAATCCATTCAACGCAAACGGAAGTTATTGCTGAAAATATTAGAGACAAGTTAATACAAGATAATAGAACTAGCAATTTAGGTTTCAATCATTTTATTCTGATAAATATTCATAATAATCAGAGAAATTTTAGCGCGTTAAACCAAAACCACAAATTGTTAACAGAATTAGAACAAACCCCTAATATTTCCTCAATTCATTTCAACTATACTGGAGCAACCAAATCAATGATGCTCAGCGGATATTCTCAATGTAAAGAATTAAGTGAAGCCATGGAAGAAGATGAACAACATTTTAAACTTATTCTTTCCGATTTAACACCAAGAACTTTCTTTCTAAAATTATTAATTGAAGAATTTCCAAATGGACAAGTCTTTTCTATTGAATTACCAGAACCGATACAGAATAATATTTTAAATGATTTAAGAGATTTAATCACTTTATCATTAGAAGATATTTTAGAACTTCACTCGATTGAAATAACTAATATTAATTTAGATCATAATTATCTCTACAGAACTGACAAGATTATAGAGCTTATAGAAATAAAGCTTTTTGACTATCATATTCCACTTAACTGGCAAATACATATGGAGAGATTAATAGATCAATTTGAAAATCCTCAAAATCTTAATGTGGAAATACCTATTTTAACACAAATCCGAAATCTTCTTAATCTTCTTGTAAATACCAATATAGAATATACAATCCCTTTATTAATTAATGGATTTGATAACGCAGAAGATTTATTGATAGAAAATGAAGTTATGGAAAATTTAATGGAAGATGATGAGTTCAGAGAACGTTTATGGGAACTCACAGAATTAATAACAGGGAGATTTTTTGAGGATTATATTTATGAAATTATTAAAGAAAGGAATTTAGAAATATCTGTTTTAAGTTATATTTATAAAAATGTTGATGCTGAAACTCTAAATCGTAGACCAATGGAATTTGATGTTGTTATTATTAAAGGATATCAATTATTTATAGTATCAGTTACGACAAGCGTCGATCCGGAATTAGTTAAAGAGAAAGCGTTTGAGGTTCATCATCGTGCAATTCAAATCGGAGGAGATGGTGCTAAAGGTATAGTTATATCACTCTTAGACCACCTTCAGGATAATGAGGCGGAGGAAGAAAGAGTTATAGTTAGCCATTTAAATGATGATTTTAAAAAATTAATAGGACAAGGAAAATTAAAGATATATGGTAGGAATATTATTAATACAAATAATTTGAATGCCCTTGAAGGAGATTTAGTGGATCCAATTATGCAAAACATATCAACCCATATCACATTAAAAAATACAGAAGCAAGAGAAGTTGAAATAAATTCCGATGAAAAAGAAGATATTTTAATCTTAAATATTGGAAGGAATCCATTACCAAATTACATTATAGCAAGGTGTGCTATATGGGAGTTCGATAATGCACAACAAGATTTAATTAAAAATCTACCTCGTCCCACAAGAATAATAATAATTCATTCAAACAAGACTACTAACTTTGCTCATCATATCGAAGATGTATTGAGTAATATGGGAAATTTAAATCAATTATTACCTCAAAATGCGTTTATTTACTTAAATATCGGAAATTTTCACCGAAATTTAGATTATATCAATAATCATCTATTAGCTCTTCTGAATCAATTCAATAGTATAAATTCTTTACATTTTGGTTATATGGGTGGAACCAAACCAATGGCATTAGGAGTTTATCGAACAATCAATAACTTCATACAAAACCAAAATATTCCTACATTGATGTATTCGGATGTAGATTCAGATTTTTTTCAAGTAAACATAAAGCTTATTAATAATAATGGAGAGTATGCCTTGATTTTCCCCATTGCTAATAATCAAAATACTAATCAAACTTTAAGAAATTTAATAAACCTTCCAACAGATGATGTAATATATCTTTATAATTTTACGGTAAACAATCTTCCAGCAGTACAACCCAATCCGATAAATTTAGTAGATAACAATAATAATAATTTATTTATTGATAATCAAACTATTGAAAATTTAATAAAAAATGCTGGATTTGACCCTAATACTATCAACCTTATTACTGATCGAAAATTCGGGCATCAGATTTCACCTATTAGATTTTTATTTTCCATTGGATATCAACTTTTTCTTATCACATTTTCTACAGCTGAAAAAATAGGAGCAATAAAGAAAGATGCATTTGAAGCGAAATATCTTTCTGAAATCCTTGGAGGGGAATATGCCATTGGGATTTTATTAATACAACAAAACTTAAACCATAATCAATTTGCTGCTTTAAGGGAAGATTTAGCTGAATTTCAAGCTAAAAAAACGTGTATTATCTTAGATGGAACTCATATCAATTTATTAACGCAAGTAATTGAAAACGGGAATACTATGAATGCATGGAATAATCTCGTCTAATCATTTTAATTCAAATATTTTATCATTCAATTAATCCTATTATTTCAATAAATTAATTTTATGCAAATAAGGTTTAAAGATCCTTAAGATTAGAAAGCCTTTCTATTACATTAATTAATCTGTCTTATTTAACCACTTTTTATAGTTCTCGCATCGAAGAGCAGAAAAAGCTATTTTAACAAAAATTTCACATTCAAAAATTCTATTTTTATAATTTTCACCTTGGAATAGTTGAAATAATCAAAGTATTCCGTCTAAAGGAAATTTCAAATTTTTTACCCCATTATATCTATTTATTTAATCCTTTTCTGATTCTATTTCTCCCAAAAAAAAACTTCATTTCATTCTTTTTAGCTTTTTTAGCAGTTTTAAGCAAAAAAACTAATTCAATTTGGTATGCTTTGTGAGAGAACTAATGAGTTTATCTGTAAACCATCATTTCTAATGCTAAATCTTCATGGTGAAGCTAAGTTGTGTGCTACTGAATATACCGAATGCAGATTTAAAGGTATTGAAGCAGAATATGTTTCAATCTTCATGGTGAAGCTATGTTGTAAGCTACAAAAGCAGTCTATGATCATTTCAACAAGGGAAAGGCTCGTTTCAATCTTCATGTTGAAGCTATGTTGTATGCTACGAAATATAGTAAAAGGGATTTAATTTATCATTCGAAAGTTTCAATCTTCATGTTGAAGCTATGTTGTATGCTACGAAATATAGTAAAAGGGATTTAATTTATCATTCGAAAGTTTCAATCTTCATGTTGAAGCTATGTTGTATGCTACGAAATATAGTAAAAGGGATTTAATTTATCATTCGAAAGTTTCAATCTTCATGTTGAAGCTATGTTCTCTGCTACCTAATCGTTTAAAATTGGTATCTATATCAGGAAAAAAGTTTCAATCTTCATGGTGTAGCTATGATTGTCTTGATTATGATGAATGTAGTTTCAATCTTCTTGTTGAAGCTATGTTCTCTGCTACTGCAACTACTGTTTTTGCTAATAATATTATAACAATGTTTCAATCTTCTTGTTGAAGCTATGTTCTCTGCTACCTCAATCCTTTGCTTGATTATTTTATCATAGAAAATAAGTTTCAATCTTCTTGTTGAAGCTATGTTCTCTGCTACCTAATCGTTTAAAATTGGTATCTATATCAGGAAAAAAGTTTCAATCTTCTTGTTGAAGCTATGTTCTCTGCTACAGGAAATACTCAAACATATAAAAGAAGCCGTCGAATGTGTTGTTTCAATCTTCTTGTTGAAGCTATGTTCTCTGCTACCACCTAAAATTTATAAATAGAAATAAAGTTAAAAAAAGTTTCAATCTTCTTGTTGAAGCTATGTTCTCTGCTACAAATTGATTAAAATCGGAAAGGAGCATGGATATGGAACGTTTCAATCTTCTTGTTGAAGCTATGTTCTCTGCTACAATATAAACATAATACTCTGGGTAAATTTCCAGAGTAGGTTTCAATCTTCTTGTTGAAGCTATGTTCTCTGCTACTAGATATTCCCATTTGTTTCAATCGTTAATATTTCGTCATGTTTCAATCTTCTTGTTGAAGCTATGTTCTCTGCTACCTGTAAACTGAGAGATCTTGGGTGGTTTCGTAAAAAACTGTTTCAATCTTCTTGTTGAAGCTATGTTCTCTGCTACAAAGTTGTTAGCACTAAATATGAATCTGTACCTGTGTTTCAATCTTCTTGTTGAAGCTATGTTCTCTGCTACAGTTTTACAGGACTTACAAGGGAACATCAAATAAAAATAGTTTCAATCTTCTTGTTGAAGCTATGTTCTCTGCTACAGAAAGAATAATTGCCTAAAAATTAATAAAGAAGGGTTAGTTTCAATCTTCTTGTTGAAGCTATGTTCTCTGCTACAGGATGTTGACGCAAGATTCTGCGTCATATCTTGCGTTTCAATCTTCTTGTTGAAGCTATGTTCTCTGCTACAGGATGTTGACGCAAGATTCTGCGTCATATCTTGCGTTTCAATCTTCTTGTTGAAGCTATGTTCTCTGCTACAGGATGTTGACGCAAGATTCTGCGTCATATCTTGCGTTTCAATCTTCTTGTTGAAGCTATGTTCTCTGCTACTGCTATGATGGAAGCTTTTAAGAAAATGGTTGAGTCCATGTTTCAATCTTCTTGTTGAAGCTATGTTCTCTGCTACAATCCTACTCCATGTGTGGGAAGATTATTAATTTGTGTTTCAATCTTCTTGTTGAAGCTATGTTCTCTGCTACGCAATAAAGAGATTTTGATGCCCGAAACAGTAATACCGTTTCAATCTTCTTGTTGAAGCTATGTTCTCTGCTACTCTCAAAAAGACGAAATATGTTATATTATGATGAAAACAAGTTTCAATCTTCTTGTTGAAGCTATGTTCTCTGCTACGTAATTGAACATCCAAGAACAAAACATAGCAAAAAACCGTTTCAATCTTCTTGTTGAAGCTATGTTCTCTGCTACGCAGTAGGACTTCATTGTTTATGTGATATGAGAATAGTTTCAATCTTCTTGTTGAAGCTATGTTCTCTGCTACAAGAGAATCCCCTCTTGATTACAACAATCCCAACAATAATGAGTTATGTTTCAATCTTCTTGTTGAAGCTATGTTCTCTGCTACTACTTACAGGTTGATACTGTACTGTATCATCTTCATTCAGTTTCAATCTTCTTGTTGAAGCTATGTTCTCTGCTACAACATCGAAGGTAGGATGTACGCAATGCCAGAGAAAAAATATGAGTTTCAATCTTCTTGTTGAAGCTATGTTCTCTGCTACGGGAGATAATTGCGTTATCTCCTATGGGATAACAAGCATCCAGTTTCAATCTTCTTGTTGAAGCTATGTTCTCTGCTACACCGCCCCCGTATTCTGTACTATTTGTTCAAGGTTTCAATCTTCTTGTTGAAGCTATGTTCTCTGCTACATCTCTCAGTTTACAGCTATTTGAGAGATCTTAATGTTGGTTTCAATCTTCTTGTTGAAGCTATGTTCTCTGCTACAAGGACTCTATCCATCCTCCCGAGATGCTGTTCTAACGTTTCAATCTTCTTGTTGAAGCTATGTTCTCTGCTACAAAGTATGGAATCAAGCAAACACTGAGGAGTTTTTACAGTTTCAATCTTCTTGTTGAAGCTATGTTCTCTGCTACTTTGGAGAATAACCCGAACTGTGATACTCCTACACTTAAGTTTCAATCTTCTTGTTGAAGCTATGTTCTCTGCTACGATGAGCCAAATTGTTGTTTATATTTCAACTTTTTCAGGTTTCAATCTTCTTGTTGAAGCTATGTTCTCTGCTACAAAGGGATTGGATTCATGCTCTTCAAACCGGAGAGATGTTTCAATCTTCTTGTTGAAGCTATGTTCTCTGCTACAAGTTTTTTAAGATATATGATAAGGACTTAGAGGCTATGTTTCAATCTTCTTGTTGAAGCTATGTTCTCTGCTACAAGTTATGCTCTAAAACATCTATTTGAATATCTAAACAGTTTCAATCTTCTTGTTGAAGCTATGTTCTCTGCTACAATCGTAGTAAAAAACAAATGTAAGAAGGGGAATGGAAGGTTTCAATCTTCTTGTTGAAGCTATGTTCTCTGCTACTTTAATAATAAGGAGTTTAAGATATAATTATGGTAAGTTTCAATCTTCTTGTTGAAGCTATGTTCTCTGCTACAATAAGGTAAAAAACCTTATTGAAAAAAAAGATTATGTTTCAATCTTCTTGTTGAAGCTATGTTCTCTGCTACTTTTAGAAACACAAAATTCACAAAAACATCCTTCGTAAAGTTTCAATCTTCTTGTTGAAGCTATGTTCTCTGCTACACGAGAATATTGTCACGGAAAAAAAAGAACTAAGAAAGTTTCAATCTTCTTGTTGAAGCTATGTTCTCTGCTACTACACAATGGATATTGTGTAAGAGATTATAATAAGTTTCAATCTTCTTGTTGAAGCTATGTTCTCTGCTACTAAAGTCTGGAATCAGACCAACACAGAGGAGTTTTTACAGTTTCAATCTTCTTGTTGAAGCTATGTTCTCTGCTACAATGAGAAACACAGAAGTTAATAATACATGTGATAAATGTGTTTCAATCTTCTTGTTGAAGCTATGTTCTCTGCTACAAAAAGAGGCTGAAAACATACTGTTGCTTAGCTGGACGTTTCAATCTTCTTGTTGAAGCTATGTTCTCTGCTACATTTTACAATTATATTTTTTCTCTAACTCTTTACAAATGTTTCAATCTTCTTGTTGAAGCTATGTTCTCTGCTACGTGTAACTCCGACCCAGATCATCTATGTTTTTACTATGTTTCAATCTTCTTGTTGAAGCTATGTTCTCTGCTACGAAAAAATTGATGCTGATTTTATAAATCAGATAATAAGGTTTCAATCTTCTTGTTGAAGCTATGTTCTCTGCTACGAACCAGATTGATTCTCTCCACTCCCGGTTGTTGCATATGTTTCAATCTTCTTGTTGAAGCTATGTTCTCTGCTACATTTTGTTATGATTTACACTAAAGTAATCATAACCATTTGTTTCAATCTTCTTGTTGAAGCTATGTTCTCTGCTACAGGTTAACTGCGACTATTGTCGCAGTTTAACCGAAAGTTTCAATCTTCTTGTTGAAGCTATGTTCTCTGCTACTACGTATTGTTATGCAGCAAGAATGGCTAAGCAATATAGTTTCAATCTTCTTGTTGAAGCTATGTTCTCTGCTACAAAAAACATTTAAAAAAGAGGCTAAAAATGATGTTAAAAAGTTTCAATCTTCTTGTTGAAGCTATGTTCTCTGCTACCACAAGATAATGGCTGGACAGGGAGGAATTTGATTAACGTTTCAATCTTCTTGTTGAAGCTATGTTCTCTGCTACCCTTATTGTTTCCAAATCTCTGAGCAGAAATATAGTGTTTCAATCTTCTTGTTGAAGCTATGTTCTCTGCTACCTGCGTAGCTGGGGTTATAGATTTTTAATTTAAGGTTTAGTTTCAATCTTCTTGTTGAAGCTATGTTCTCTGCTACTACCAATACTTTACTTCCCCCTGCGACAGCACCATCGTTTCAATCTTCTTGTTGAAGCTATGTTCTCTGCTACGGAAGAAGAAATGCGTGAACTAATGGAGGAACATAATATAGTTTCAATCTTCTTGTTGAAGCTATGTTCTCTGCTACAATCCAGAATCTTATTACTCTGCTTTCAAGATTGAAAAGTTTCAATCTTCTTGTTGAAGCTATGTTCTCTGCTACATTTACAAGAGAAACCAGATTTATTAGATTTGTTTTTGAAGTTTCAATCTTCTTGTTGAAGCTATGTTCTCTGCTACTTTTAACGGGAGTTATAATTCCTTTTCTAAATTCCCAGTTCGTTTCAATCTTCTTGTTGAAGCTATGTTCTCTGCTACTCTCATGCTCCATGTGGCAAGGAGAAGACTCCTATTAGTTTCAATCTTCTTGTTGAAGCTATGTTCTCTGCTACAAAAATAAAAAGCATATTTACTAAAATTAAAGATATAAGGGTTTCAATCTTCTTGTTGAAGCTATGTTCTCTGCTACAATATCAAGATCAAGACAGGCGATTTTTAATGGAATAAGGTTTCAATCTTCTTGTTGAAGCTATGTTCTCTGCTACTATCATATCCATTGTTATTTTCATTTTACTTCACCTTAAGTTTCAATCTTCTTGTTGAAGCTATGTTCTCTGCTACCATTAGCTAAAAATAAGAAGATAATCACTGCGATCGTTTCAATCTTCTTGTTGAAGCTATGTTCTCTGCTACTAAGGCATCAATGTGGCAAGGAGATGGTTCCTTTTAGTTTCAATCTTCTTGTTGAAGCTATGTTCTCTGCTACAGTAATAATAAAAACAATTGATGGAGAGTATCTATCTCCGTTTCAATCTTCTTGTTGAAGCTATGTTCTCTGCTACAAATGAAATATTCAATTTGAGTAGTTCTGAAGCTTCTACGTTTCAATCTTCTTGTTGAAGCTATGTTCTCTGCTACGAAGGGATAAAAATTCCGCTGGATGATGCGATGAAAAAGTTTCAATCTTCTTGTTGAAGCTATGTTCTCTGCTACAGAACCCACAATTTCAGAATACAAGAATAGTATAAATGTTTCAATCTTCTTGTTGAAGCTATGTTCTCTGCTACCTTTATATATATATAATATAATATAGTTTCGGGGGTTAATAAATGTTTAGGTGGTTTGCGGGACAAATTATGGCATATAGGGTATCGACTTGATTTTTCATCATTTCGGGGGATGGTTTAGAATTTCATCCGAGATTAATTTTGGGGCGAACAGATGAATAAAAAAAGGCTTTCATCTTTCCTGCAAGGAGATCGATTTTTGAGGTGTCGTTCGAGCATCACCACTTTGTGATTTTATTTAAAAAGAAGCTCGACGAAAATCGGCTCGAGGAGAGCGCTTGAAAAAGTTTTCTCTTGGAAGCATATAACCGGTGACTGGTATTTCTTTTCGAATTTGTGAGATTTTGCGAATCTTATAATCCTTATCCAGTTATCAGGATATGGCAAATATATTCAAGATTGCAAGATCAACTTACCTTCTCCTAGAAGGGAAAGTGTTTTAAGGCGTTCTTTTGGGGGGTAATTTTTGCGGTGGGAAAGAAGTGGGAAAAAAGTGATTTGAGGCTCGAAAGTATATTTATAGTTTAAATATGATTTTGTCAAAAAATGAGAAAATAAAAAATCTCTAAAATCGAGGAGCGGGGCGGATTTTAGAAACCGGTGAAGAAATATATTTTGTGAGGAGGAGTTTTAAGTATTTAGATTTTTACTATTTGGATAATTCTCAAATTTTAATAAGCCTAGAACAAGAACAAGAACTATAAAAAGTTGATCGCATAGAAAGACCTGTATTGGTTGGATAATATATTAGATATTAATGAGAAATTACGAGGGAATTAAATAAGTCAACATCATCTTGAAGCAGATAAACCAAAATTAGGGGATCTTTCTTTTTTTAAGTTTAAAAAGAAGATTTCCACTTTAAACTTTAAGCTTTAAAAAATTAATTCTTATTTCTTATTATTTCTTATTAATTCTTCTGGGGGAAAAATTTAAGCTATCTACAACGAGTGGCATAATTTCGCATGAGGGTTCACTTATAATTTATAATTATAACAAAATACCCTGTAAAAAAGATTAAAAAAGTAATTTTGGATTGATTATTAAATATATGAAATGGGGTCTTACCGACAAATAATTTTAGTGATGAATTTTAATTAAATTCTTCCAAAAGAGACTTCCATTAAAAAAATGA
>SHMU01000016.1 GCA_008080765.1 Promethearchaeota archaeon
TGCGCTGTCCTATAATTATCTCCCCGAGCGTGCTACAAAAAATTAAATAAAGAACTAAGATTTATGAAACATAGTCATTATTTTTTTTAAAACCTATTTTTTTTTACTTCATTAGAATAGATAATAAATAATATAATTTATAATTCCAAAAAAAGGAATTAAAAATAAAATGGTTATTTCTACAAATAATAATGATATAGATGAATCGATTAATTTGCAGAATATCCTCTTAGTATTAAACTCAAAAAGTTCATAATTGAATAAAAATATATCTTATATTTAAAAGCTTCACTCGTTCATAATTGTCAAGAAAACCTAGCCTCTAAGCTTCAAATTTTTGTGAAACCTAATTAAGAAATGAAATATTGCAATCTTATAATCATAAATTTTTAAGAAAAATTCAAATATTAAATGTATTTTTTAAGCTACTTATCCAAATATTTAAATATTCCTAAAATGTCTGACGAAATATTTCTACTACGCTCTTTTTGCTGGTATTCCAAAGAATAATATACATTCCGATGATACCTACTATAATCGTTATTGAAAATACCCGCAGCACAGTATCCCATGGAATCGAAAACACGGTAGGCATTTCCGTGATTAATGCCATGGTAGTTTCTAAAAGATATGCCGAAAGTAAGCCTATTAGAAATCCCATTAACGCAGAAGAGATCATAACAATTATACTTTCTGTGAGAAACATCTGTCTTATATTACTGGTTTTGAGTCCCATACTCCTTAAAATACCGATTTCAAATTTTCTCTCTTTAATCACCGCAAACATATTACTAACCAGCCCAAATATAGATATTAATACTGTAAACACCAAGATCAATTCCATTAAAGCACTTCTGCTTTCATTGGTCTCAATGGCATCATTAATCTTAGAAACCGAATCATCAATTGTGAAATCAATATTGCTATATTGTGTTTCAAGATCCTCTTTAAAATCTTCTACAATTATTTCGGTGTTGACTCTAAGATTGATATAAGCTTTATCGACAATCATATTTGAAGAGCCCGCATTTTCAATGTCCATGTAATCCATATAAGTATTTAAAGATACCATCACGCCACCTCCACTTGCTGCCATAAATGAGGACCTAAAATTCCAAAAGCCCGGCATTCCTCCGCTGATACCTACAACCTGAAAAATGGTGGTGTTGCCAGGATCATCTTCTATTTGGGGATCGGTAAAAGTTAATCGTATTGGCGAACCAATTTCATTTATATTTAGTCTGTCTGCGATTGCTTTAGAAATAATGCATGTATTATTATACAAGAATAAATTTAGAAAGGAATCCTCGCCACTATTAGGGCTACTCCAAATTATTAACTCTTTATCAATTAGATTTACGAAATCCGGATTGACACCAATGAATCCCGCTTCAACCTCTGAGTATTGAGCAATATCTGAAACTCGTACCTCGTATTTGGTTCGCTCCTCTCCAAAATAAAATTCAAAGATTTCTTGAAATATCTCTTCCATTGATTCTTCTCCTCCTTCTAAGGATCCCGAAAACAAAGAACTGAGCGCCGATTGTAGATCCAATGAATTATGGAGAACAATAGCTACCTGCTCCACTCTTGGCATAGCTCTGATTTCGTTTATCATCTGCATAGTCAGAGAGTCTTCACTATTTATTCCTCCTTCATTAGTTATAATAACATCGGAACCATATTGAAAATTCAATGATAATGTGGAGTTTTGCTCCTCCATTTCTGTTAAGCCTGTAATAAAGAATATAAAAGAAAATGACAATGCAAACATTAAAATAGTGCTGATGTTTCTCCTTCGGTATCTTTTCAGTGAGATCCTTATGATATGATAGTATTTCTTAATTATTGGAGAGATCATTCCCAACAGCAATCTCTGCAATAAGGGAATAATTCCAATGGATGCAAATACTAACCCTATTAGAATTACCACAAGCAACCCGATAAAAAGACCGTTAACAAGCATCACATCTCCAGTTACTAATACTCTGGGCATCAAGATAAACATAATTAAGCCTACGATTGAAATTGCAAAACCGATCAGCATTAACTTTACTTTAACACTGGTTTCCTTTTTTACTTCAAATCCTTCTTCTTCCGCTCTAAATGGTGTAATAGACTTTATTAAATCTTTTCGTGCTGCTTTTATTGCGGGAATAAAGGATACGCAAAGACTCACCAAAATACCGACTATTGCACCCAAAATTAAGGTAACTGGTTGGGTTATGAATGTTATGTTTGAAAACCCAAAATCTAAAGTAGAAAGAAAAAGATTTGAAATGGGTTCGGTTAAAAAATAGCCCATTAACACCCCAATAATTGAACCCAATATACCTAAGATTAGCCCTTCAATTAGCACAATTTTAATGGGAAACTTTTTCTTTCCTCCTACAACCCGAAAAATACCAAATTCTCTCATACGTTCTTCTGCAGATGTTGAGAGAATGCTATTAATTAAAATGGCTGTTATCATCATCGTTAACATGATGATGAACCAGAAAATTACGGTTGCCGTCATTAAGAAATATTCTCCTTGGCTTAATTCTTCCAATTTAGGCATGGAAACCAGATATTGATTGATATCTAATCTTAACTGAATAGAAATTCCTATATCCCGCGCTTTTTGAATGGTGGTATCAATATTACTTGCATCATATATGGATTCTGGATCCAAAATTGATGCATAAATGAAATTAATCTTATTTTCTTTATTTAAGAATTCTTGTGCGTCCTCTAAGTTTAATATTATGAGCGCTGTTTCAAATGTCATGAATTTTTTATCTTGCGTACACACTTGATCCACTACAAACTCTTGTTCATATTGCTGATAGCTTAATCGTATAGTGTCCCCTCGTGAGAGATTTAAATATTCTGCTACACTTTTTAATACAACACATTCACCTTTATCGGGTTTTCCCGCATATATAAAATCTGTAGAGATAAATTTTGAAGCTAATTTAAGGTCTCCCATATCCCCACTCATTAATTCCCTCATAAAATCTATGCCGTACATCTGCACTGAGGCATTTCTATTGATCGCCTCGGAACTAGCATCAACAACCATTGTAATACGGGGAAAAAACTGCTTTATTCCGGGCACTCCCGTCAATTTTTCATTAATAACACTCTCCTCAAAATAAGGATCATAGTTCATTCCCCCACTAGGAATTCTTGAAACGATGATGTCCGCCTCGGAAGAGTTTTCCGTAGCTAATTGAATGTAATTATAACTTAGACTATCATTAATTGAGCCGATGGCTACTAATAAAAAGATACTAATTGCCAATCCCGATATGGCGAATATTAATTTTGCTTTATCTCTTTTCAAATCGAGCCAAGCTTGTTTTAGAGCTTGAAAGGTGAACTTTGACCTCAATTCATAGAGAAATTGTCGTATATTCATTTATTCTTTTGATAACTTTTTTCTTTAATTATAATTATAATTTTAATTTTTTTGATTCTTATCTAATCTAAATCAGAATCTAAAATGCTAAATTGATCCTCACTTCTTTTATATTTTTGAAGAATCTTTCCTTTATTATGGATAAGTTCTTCAATGTTTTGTGGATTTTGTTTGAAGAGTTTAATATTGCATGTGTCACAATAATGATCTCCTTTCTCGGTATCTTCAAAATACCATTTACCACAATTGATACAATTATATGCGACGTAAATTTGATCTCGTTTGCAAATAGGACAAATTAAATCATATTCTTGATCAGTATAATACCATGCTTTGCAGTATTTACAATGTAGGATTAACGGTTTCTCTGACTGTGTAGCTTCTAACTCCTCCATTTTTCGCAATGTGCCAGAAGATGTTTCTTTTTTTGTCAATGATTTTGGTAAAAATGGTTCTTTAGTTTTTTCTTTTGAAAGATATCGTTCTCTTGTTTGAGATAAATACATGATAGAATAGTAAGTAATAATAGTGATTCCAATGACAATTGCTATAGCGAGAATTATATAAAAAATCCACATTGGATCGAACCCTTGAAACCATGTCTGCTCTTGCCCCTTATTTATTGATAAATATTGGTAATACAGAGAATTAATATCGAGAATGTTATGATTTTTACTTCTATCATATCCAATATAGATATCAGAAAGCAACCATCCAAAACCTGGTGTTGCCCCATTATAATCATTAGAATGTAAGGAAAATTTTATCATAATCGGTTTACTGCTATATTCTGAGATATCTATACTTTCATTTCCACGGGGAAGTCCTTCACTATCAAAATAATATTTTTTTAAGGACTTCCAACTCTCTCCGAGATCGTTAGAAATAGATATTTCACAATAATCCCGTTCCTCCACGGAGAGAGAAAGCTCATTTTGAAGATCTATTTCATATGAAAACTCTAAAAATACGGAATCTCTCGACAGAACATTAATTGGCTTTGTAATTAGCTGAGCATTCCAATCTTGTCCATAACCTCGAAATGATTCACTAAATCCTTGCCCTACTCCTCCATATAAATAGTAATGATATAATTTATAGACCCTATGCCATGTATTATCTCCTTGTAACCAAGATGTTCGTTCATTTTCCATAGGAATACCTGTGACATAAAAATTGTCTAACGTATTAGAGAATCCAAATCCTATAGGTAATGTTCCTTGGAAGACATTATAGTCTAACAGAACAGGAGTCGTATAAGTAATTAATTGGTTATCTGTATTATAATATGATGTTGAATAAGAAAAATTAGGATCTAAAACATGAAATCGAAAAGATTTGTTTGTCATATCATCTAAGTTTAGAGAACGCAGAAAATAAATTCCTCTATCTCCAGTAATATTGGAGCTGGCATTCCAATCACCATAGATATTTATCATAGAATAATTCTTATTGTTAATCTCTATATACACATGTTCTGGATAATTATTCTCTTGTTCATAATATTCTAAAGAGAATTGGACTTTTTGAAATTTCAAGTCTTGTTCAACTTTAACATCTTCAAGGGGAGTAAAAAAGATTTCAGGAGATGCGTTTGTAGTACAATTTTCAATAGAAATATAATCTAACATAAACCCTTTATATTTTACTAAGTCATATTCCTCATCCAATGAGGCATTTAACTTGAATTTCACAAAATTCCCTCTGTACTCACTTAGGTTGACTTCTTCGAGAATCCATTCCTCTTCAATATTGCTAAAAGATTTCAGAGGAGTTGATTGCCATCCCGTACCATTTGCATTAATATAAAGATCAATAGAATCTAATTGATTAATACTCACTCTTAAACCCATTTTGATAATCGGAATGAAAGTATCGGATAAACCGGTGAGATTAAGATAGGGGCTGGTCAATGAACCATTTAGAACTGTATCTGCTCCACTTGGTTGATAAGTGTAATTTGTAGGATAATTATGGTGAGAACCGAAATAGATAGTGCTCCACTCACTTGTATAAATTCTTGAACGATCATCAATTGAATTATTTTGATATAATATGTTCCATCCAGTACCTTGTAATGTCCAATTATCTAAACCGTCATTAAAATAATGTGAATATTCTATTTGTTTTATAATGGAGGGTAATTCAATTTGGATCTGAAAAAATTCACCGGGATTAGTGGGAAGTGAAGCATTCCGTAAGCCATCTTTCACATAAAAGCGATAATTATAGGTTTTATTGTCGGGAAGTTCTATTAATGAGCTTATAAATATTACTCCTTCCGAATAATTTGCCTCCTCTTGAAATAATGGAGTTAATGTGAAATTTGTTGATAATTCTTTGATATATACATAAATTTGTTGAGGTGGAACATTTGAGGTATCATTATCAATATATTCAATATAGAATTTATATCTATCAAGTGTTATATTATTTAGAATTTCTTCTCCTTGAAGTTCACTCAAACTTAATACTGTGGTATTTTTTGGACCGTTCACGTAAGGAACTTCGGGAATGCGTAATTGAGGTTCATAGATATTTTCAACCTCCGTAATATTTAATGTAAAATTACTTTCGCCATTAATCGCTTTAATAACTAATATCGGACGGGTTTCATTTTCTTTAGGAGTAAAATACAGATAGTTGAAGTTTCCATAACTTTTGCGTGAAGAAGATAATATAATTGGTTCTCCATATTCATCTGTGATGTTAGAATAAAGATAAAGGTCGAATGTAGAATAAAAATTAATATCTGTCAAATTAAAACAATATTGGCGATTTGCAGTAAGGTTAAGAGTTCGCGCAAAAGCATGCATTGCTAAGGGATCACTCGCCGAACTTGCTAAATGGCCCTCATAGGTTTTATTAGGACCAATTTGTTTTGTTAATGCGTCCACTGCGGCATCAATATTGATACGACCATATCCTTCATGCTCATCTTTTAAATCTGCTCGATTCGTGCTATTGATTAATTGTTGATATAAGTACGGCGAGTATTCGCTTTCATCTATTTCAGTATCCGGATTGTCTTCTCTTGGAAGATTTGTTTCTGTTGCAGTCATGAGCAAGATTGCTTTTAAAATTTTACTCCATTTTGTTGTATTTAGACTTTTCCAAGTGTTCCAATCATTCCATCGAGCTTCAATAAGAATATTTATCGCTGCAGAAACAATTGCCGCAGAAATTGAAGTACCTGACTTTACTGTGGATGCATTGGAGTTTGCAGCAGCACTGATTATATCACGATGGTCGAATAATTTACTCCCTCCTGGGGCTAATAAATCGGGTTTAATAATGTCCTCTCCGATATTTTTACCCATACTACTATAGAAGGTAAGCTGATCCTCGTCATTTATTGACCCAACAACAATAGCATTTTTATTTCTCCCTAATGAATTTAGAGCATCGCTGTCTCTTATACCGTAGTTGCCCGCAGCAATGACCACTACTATGCCACTTTCAGCAACTTCATCAATTACGTGAGTAATTGCAGATACATCACTTCCGAGAGTGCCTACACTTAGACACACACTAATAATTTTAAGGGAAATTTTGTTTGAATATACGCCTTCTAATGCGGAAATTATGTTTGACACTCGTCCTTTTCCAGTATTATTCAACACTTTATAATTAATAAGCTTTGATGCGTTTGCAATACCCGTAAAAGAATTATATCCTGTTATATAAGCTTCAGGAAGGAAAAAAATATAAGACTTCATTGAAAAAACGGGATCTTTATTCGTTTGTTTATGATATTTAATTCTTATATCATATATACCGAATTCTTCTTCCGAGACAGTATGGTTAATTGGATAGAAGGTGGATTGATTTTCATTATAAGATGAATTGACTACTTCTCCATCATAGTAAAGTTCCACCCAGAATCCATCTATACCTTCAGTTATTAAATTCCATGAACTATTAATAAAAAGATAATCATTTGAGTCAGAAATATTGAGGGTCGCAATCTTAATTGAATAATTTTGGGGTGCTATTGAAAAACCAAAAATTTCGGAGTGCGTAAAATTTCGTTCAATGAACAATTGGCTTTCCTCTGTAGAATTATAACTCTTTATACCTGTTCCAGCGATGACTGACGCAAGAAATGTCCCATGCCCATAAAAATCATGCGGTAATTCCCCCTCAATATAGCTTTCATTCTCTCTTACTTTATTTTGCAGAAAAATATGAGAAAGATCAATTCCACTATCAAGTAATGCAATAGACCCATTAGTATCTCCTTTGTATCCCTCACTTGCCCATGTCTCATTAACTGCAGCTGCTTGTAATGAGGCAAAATTTAATTGAGCTTCAACATTTTCATCATTTTCTATTAGAACTGTTGGATTTTCATCTTGGAAGACAGATATATTTGCATCATAGCTATTCTGAGATATACTTCCTGCAAATCCACTAAATGAGCTAAAAGTATCGTTCCAAGAAAGACTGATGGAACCACCATAGGATTCAAAGCTATCCTCTATATTTTTATCATAAGTGGAACTGTTAAAATACACAATAAGATAAAGAGTATCATTTCCGGAACCATTAGATGATGTTATATTATTATTTGTATAAAGAGGGACATCCAATTTAGGAGATCCATTATCATTTGGGAGTAATAAAAAGGAGAAAGTGGACAATATTAATAGAGATAAAAGTATATAACTCTTTTTCGCCTTTTTTATCTTTTTACACATAGGGGTTTCCTCCTTTTATCGATAATTATAGTTGCCAGATTAATTACCTCCTTTACCTTGTTTTAAATGAGATAAATATTCCTTTAAATTAATTTCAGAAGAAAGAATAGAATCTCTTGAGGTAAGACTTAATATCTTGATTTCTTTACGTTCCGATTCCATTAATTTCTTTTTATAGCTTCTTACATACCATACATATATTAATACAATTCCCCCCGCAATAATAGAGGGAATTATGATGTTTAAATTTTGGAGAGTTTTTGGTGTTATAATTTTTAATGAGAGAATATTGGAAAATACTGTATTTTTATAAATAAAATCATACTCTGCGATAGCACTCCTTAATACCGTCACAGCTTGGGAATTTGCTTTAATTTTATAAGATATAGAAACACTTTCTTGTGGTTCTAAGGCCTCAATAATTTTGATTAATTTTCCCGAAGTTAAAGATAAAACATCCTGAGAATAGCTTAAAAGATCATCCAATTTTATATTCTTAGCAGTGATGGTTCCAATATTTTTAATTTGAATATGTACAAGAACCAAGTCTCCTCTTTCTAATTCATTCTTATCTACAGACTTCTGTACAGATATCTTTATAGAACCTAATATTAATGGCTCAGAATACTTAATTTGATAAATATTACTATTATTGTTAGTGAGAAGAGTTATTGCAGGGTATAAATATCCCTTCCAATCAGTTTTATTTAGACTAAAGTTCACACTTTTAATTTGATTATGAGTAATATTATTAAATATTAGACTCTCGTTTGATATGCGAATAAGATCGCCATACTGATCTTGTGAAGATATATTAAGTTGCTCTATAGACAATCCTATAAGTCCAATATTGTGAATGCTCAATGAGACGTTAAAGATTTGCTGTATAGAGGGACTTGTTTGTGTAGTGTTTAATGAGATTTTGATGGCATGAACAAACGGCTTTCTCTCATTGTAATTTACGGGTGAAGAACAATAAAGATTATTAGGATAAGAAGTTAACTCGGTTGAGTTACCTTTTTCTAATACTTGTGAGTTATTGTATTTTATATTATGATTTTTAATTAAAACTGAATTTGGCACATAAAAAGAAAAATTCAACTTCTTTCTTTCAGAAGGAATTAATTGGTCAACGGTAAGCTGGAGAAGATTATTATAGACATTAAAACTATTGTACGTATTGATAATTCCTGGAAGAGGTATTTGTACTGTAATATTTTTCGCAATATCAGAACCAATATTTTTAATCGTTAAATGATAGGTAATGAGTTCACCGGGACTCGCGGAATAATCTGAAAGTGTTGAATATGCTACAATAGAAGACATATTATCGGTACTTAAAGTAATCGTATTGGAATGAATAGTATGTTTTAATAGACCACTTTTAGAGGTGTATTCAAGACGGCTCTGGACTTCTATGGGATTAATATCTCGTTCAAGCAATTTAATATCAATATTATTAATTGATATATTAAAGTCTTCGCTTTCTTGTCTCTGAAGATTAAATAGAATTGTATAATCACCCTCTTGAGGATTTTGAAAAATGTCATCAATACTCTGATTGTATTTTGTAATAGAATAAGTCCTTGAGATGTTAGTGGATTCAGTAAGAAAATCATCCAAACTAAAAAATTCTTCGGTTGTAAAATTGAATAGTTCTATTTCAGTATTTGAAAGAATATCCGAAAAATTGAACAATAAGGAGACTCTATCCAATGAGTTATTTTCCAAATCAATGTGAGTCTGATTAGATGCTAAGAACTGTATCTCAACTCTATTTTCGTCGAAATATTCTTCAGAAAGGATCATCCAACTCTCATCATCTTGTTCTAGAGCCATCTCGGGAAGAGTATTTCCATATTGTTCTCCGAAAAGTAGTCGTGGTAACCCTAAGGAATCGTTAATAAGAAAATTGAACGCATCAAATTGCGTGTAATTATCTTGATTGCTAATGGAATAATTTTCGTAAAGATAGGTTAACATCTCATCAGGATCTAATATCCAATTCTCTTCATTCCATACACTATATTCGTTGGTAAAAATTTCTTCTATTTCATTGGCAGTCAGTCCAAGATTTACGAGTAATTGAGGATACTCGCTAAGTAATATATCGCTCACCTCATCCATATTCTCATTATAAGGGTATAAATTCGATACATTTTGAGCATCCGGAAAAAAATAATCATTCGATCCATCTCCATCGCTATCGAATTGAAAGATTCTTGGTTCTTCATCTAGGTTAAAAAAGTCTTCTAAATCTTCATATTGATCGTGATATTCCGCATCCACAATCTGCCAAAGAGCATCTTCTAAATCGTCTGCATAATTTAAATTTCCTCCTTCTAGTAAAATTATAACTGGTAATGTCTCCTCCAAATTTATGGGAATAGCGGTGGGTATTCCATATGCAGAAATATTTCCCACTGCTCGTGCCGTAATATTAAAATCAAAAGTGTTATACGCTCCAAACGTTGCATTCTCTCCAATTAATGAATTATTGAGTAGAATAGAGGTATCTGAATTAGAAAGTTCATATTGAATGTTAAAATCGGGAATGGGATTTGCCAACCCGGAAGGAAAAAAGGAAAATCCCGAAAATCCTAATAAGGGTAACAAATTTACTATATCGAACTCATCTTCTTCATTTACTAAATTGCTATAACTTTTTTTTGCTCCTCCCAAATCATTCCATGATAATTGAAAAGAGTAATTTTCTAATGCTTGCACATCAAAGTCGGTTTCTATAAAACTTGAAAGTAATGCTAATTGATCTATGAAATAATCACTAAACTCAACACTTTCAGGAGTCGATTCTATAATATCCGTGCAAAGTATATTAAGATCTATTTGAGTGAGAAAACTCCCCACAATGGCGGAATATACTTTTTCACTAGGTTCTAATGATGACTGCTTATATCCTAAAGCATCAAATAAACTAAATTGGTATTGATCTTGTCCTATTTCTTGTATTCCAGATTCATACCCTTCATATTGGATTTCAATGATACTATAATGAGAGTCCTCCGAAAGAGAAAAATTTCCAAATGAAGAGGTAGAATCATCAAAAACCTCAAATGAGTCCGTTTCATTTACACCCAAAAAAAGGCTAAAATCATCAATAAACTCTTCATTTTCTTCCAATATGTTGGTTAACTGATCCAGAACATCTTCAATTAGATTTCCTTCAAGAAAAGGGGAGTTAGCTGCTCCCGTAGTAAAATCTAATTGATCATTTCCAAAATTTACTCCCTTTTCAAATAAGTCTGGAGAATTAATTAACGCATAAGAAAAAGATAAATGATGATTACGTGTATAAAAACTACTTTTTAACCGGGTTAAATCAAAAGCACCCCAATAGCCATCCTTTGGTATATTTGCGGTAAATTCCTCTAGTAAGATATTCCATTGAGGATAGTATCCAATAAATGGGAAAAAATATGGATCTGAGGAGTTTACCATAATAAAATCCATATATAAGGTACTGGTTATGATATTAAATGCTCTTTCTGATTTTTCTTGAACTTCATTTGAACTTAAGCTCTTATCGTAATATAAAAAACCTACAAAGGAATTAATTGGATCTTTATAATATTGTTCAATTTCTCTTTCTGAGAGTGGTAGTGGAAATAATCCTGAATCAATATTATTTGAAGCGCTGATAAATATATTGCAGCGAGAAAATGCGGGATCGGATAAATCGAAACTTCTCAAAATATTAGTATCATTAGTAAAGATAGAATGCTTAATAAGAGATTTTTCTCCAGCCACATAAATTCCTATAGATTCGGCAAAAAGATCTGTTCCCGCAATATCAGAACTCATAATTTTTGCATCCGTTTTATAGGGTGGAGATTGTAATTGTTTTGGTAGTGGGGTGGAATTCCACCATACCAACATAATTGAATTTGTACTAATAATGAAAAAAAAGATGAAAATTATGAGTTTCTTCTTGTATTTGTTTTGAATTTTTTTGGTCACCTCTTATAATGTTTCTCGGTATATCTCTGTAATTTTTTTCTTCCGAATTCTCCTTAATAAAAAGGTCATGCCTATATAGATAAATAAAATGGAGGCACCATAAATTCCCAGAAAATTTGTCCATGGAAAATAAAATTGATAGGAAGTATTCATAAACACACCCATAGAACTGCCAAAAAGCCAACCAGTAATCATTCCCGCTATTGTTCCCACTGTACCACTTGCTAGAACTATGATAATTGCTTCCAAAATAAACATAAGATTGATATGCCCTCCTCGTAATCCAAGGGTTCTTACAATTCCTATTTCTTTTTTTCTCTCAATAATGGTTGAATAAGATGATGCTAATAATCCAAATAAACAAATAATTACCGTTGCCATTAAGATAAGCATGAAAAATGTATCCATTAATGCGAAAGAGGACTCTTGACTCTCAATACGGCTTGCTAAATTATCAATATCAAAATTATATTGATTTCCATAAGTATTTGAGAGATATGCTTCTAAGATATTTGCAATTTGAGGGTCACTTTCATATACTTTTACAAAAAATTTATCAACCCAAAGGGGTGCCGATATTTCCATAATATTCAAATAGGTCTCTTGAGATACCAAAACACCTCCAGCACCCATTCCAAATGTTGAGGAGCCGCTAAACAAATTTGAAAATCCTGGCATACTTGAGGAAATCCCTGCAATACGGAATCCATAACTCTCCTGCTCATCACCTCTCTGTACATTGATTCGGATCAAATCATATACATTTAATCGTAATTCGTTCGCAATGGATTGAGATATTATGCACCAATATTGCCCAGGAGCACCTAATAAACTAAATGCTTGGTTGGGATCGCCTTGCTCAAACCTCATAAATTTAGTGTTCACAGTAAAGTAATAATTTTGATCTACACCCACCAGAGAGATATCTTGGGTAAATAGTCCGGCATAATCCCCAATTTGTGCCGAATATTCTTTTTCTTCCTCTCCCTTGGAATAGATTTGTGTCAATTGATCTGGTTGTACTAATGCTGAAGATATTCCTTCAATACCATATAAATTTAATAAGTCAGTCTTGAATTCAGTAGTAAAAATTTTATCTACCTCTAACTCATTTGTTGAATCTGAATTATTTCCTCCACCTCCTCCAAAACCCCCAAAACCTCCAAAAAAATCTATCTCTGACCAACCATCTGATTCAATTAGAAGATCGGAACCGTAACTTAAATAAATTCCCGATTGTGATTGATTAGATAGATCTTCAATAAAGATTGAGGTAAATATTACAAATGAAAATGATATTGCAAATATAACTATCGTACTTGTATTTCTCCTCTGATATCGATAAGTAAAAGTTTTTATAACATGATGAAGTTTTCGACTTAGTGGTCTGAAAATTTCAATAAAAAACCGTAAGATCACGGGCATTAATCCCAAACCCGCTAATGTCATTCCTAAAATAAATATCATTAATAATGCAATTAAGACTGCGGCCATTAAGGTTAAATCAAAGGAAATAATAATCCTTGGCACGATGAAAAATATAAAACCCCCAGTAATTGCTAAAACTAATCCCGTGATAATTAACTTGTAATTCACAGTTGACTTTTTTTCTAACTTATATAATTCACTTGGATGTCTATAAGGATGGATTGAATCAATAAGATTTAACCGCATTACCTTTATTGCCGGGGATATACTCACAAGTAGTCCCACCACTAATCCTATAAGGTAGGCTATTAATATAGAAATCCAAGAAAAATTAAACGAGAGTGTTGCTCCTCCTAGGAGTCCTGAAAATCTAGAAAGTAATAAATCGTTTGCAAGAGGAATTATTAGGTATCTTGTACCGAGGAATGCTCCCGCAATTCCTATAATGGTTCCAATATTGCATAGAAGAAATCCTTGAACTAGGACTGTTGATAAGTTATATAATTTGTGGGCTCCAAGTGTTCTAAAAATACCAAATTCTCTAATTCGTTCTTCAACAGAAGTTTTAAGAATACCATTAATCAAAATTCCCGAAATGAGCATCGTTATTATTGCTACAAATACGATGGCAATGGTAAATATCATATTAAGGATTTCTGAAAAACTAAATAAAGCAAGCTTTGGTAATACAATATTAAATTCTTTTAATCCAATTAAGATCTGAATTTTAGTTGCAAGATCAAGTATTCTATTTTCAGTAGCATCCACATCCCGTACATCATACAGATTATCTTCGGAATCAAAGGTTGTAATTAATTTAGAACATTTTCCTTGGTATTCATCCCTTCCAAACACATCATACAAAGTATTAATATCAACCACTATTAAATTTGAAAACTTATAATCTACAGGCCATTTATAGTTGAAATCAAAAATAGTGGACACGGTTAAATTTTTTGCGATATATGTACTATTTTCATCTCTTAGCTTCATCTGAAGCTCTATGGTATCACCAATAGAATATTTAATATCATTATTAAATCCATAATAAATTGCACAGCTATTAGCAGGAAGAAATGGAATAGGCATTTCCCTATTCACTATTGGCCAGTTAAATGAACCAAATCCTACCATATTTTCCCATGCTACATTTATACCAGACACTAATACACTTTTTTGGGTAGTTGTTAATTCTTGTGTATCAAATCCTTTGGATACATATACTTTTCCGTCCACCTCCATTCGAGGAATATATTTTTCAATAGATGGTTGTTGCCACTCAATTCTGGCAACAATTGGAGCATATGAAAAGTAATTAGAGCGATTTTCTGGCTCCTCGTTATAATGCCGCACAGAGATAACAAGGTCTTGGTTGCCGGAATCAGAGGCTACATAGTCTACCATTGTAGAGCTTGCAGAGTCTCCTAAGAATAAGACTAAACATAATAATCCTATACTAATGGTAATACCAATAAGTCCCAAGATAGTACGAATTTTTTGATTCTTGAGATCTTGAAAGGCATATTTAAGGACAAGTTTAAGATGCATGTCGTCTCTGAATGTATTTTTTATATTTTTAGCAGATTTTAATTACGAATTTATTCCAATATTAACACGTCCTTTTCAACTTTCCCTTTAATAACACCATCTTCTACAATTTCTTTCAAGATGTCATTGAAATGGATGGGCAAATTTTTTAATATGGGTTCTGGAATGCTCTTAGAAATATTGGCAATCTTTATTTTCTTTTTTCCGGAATTTTTAAAAAGATACTGGTATATTTTATTTTTGCATTTTTCTTTGTTGATCTGAGCATCTTTTTTTCTTTCAAGTTCCATAATATCCGTTTCTTTTAATCCCGCTACTTTCCCTTCTCTCACAAGCTTTCCATCTCTCATATGGAGTGTTCTGGTAGCAAATTCTGCTACTGCTGCATCATGACTAACTGCGATAAAAGTAGCACCGCGCTGATTGAGATCTCGGAGTAAATTAAGAATCTGTATGCCCGTTTTAGAGTCTAAATCGCCCGTCGGCTCATCAAGTACACAAATTGCGGGATCATTGGCAAACGCTCGTGCGATCGCAACCCGTTGTTGTTCACCACCGCTCAATTCACTTGGAGTATGATGCGAACGCTCTTCCAAACCGACTAGCGAAAGTAGATCCATCGCACGTTTTTCCTTTCCCCGTTTACTTAATTTACCACTAAAATGAAGTGGCACCATCACATTTTCTAGAGCAGTCATCTGTGGTAAAAGGTTATAAAATTGGAATACAAAACCAATCTTATCTCTTCTAATATCCGCGAGTTCGGAATCCTTTAGCATTGCAATATTTTTGCCTTCTAAAAATATTTTTCCGCGTGTTGGTGTATCTAAACCTCCAATAAGATTGAGCAAAGTAGTTTTCCCACTTCCACTAGGTCCCATAATACTAATAAATTGCCCTTTATCAATGATTAAATCTACTCCCCGAAGTGCTGCGATAGCTGTTGTACCCAACAAATATGTTTTATGAAGATTCTCAACTACGATAAGATGATCGTAATCTTTATCTACTTTTTTGCCTTGATCAAATTGTTCCTTAATCTTTTTACTAGTCTTCTGGGCTTGCTCTAATTCTTGTTTCCGTTTCTCCTTGGTTTTTTGCTTGTGTTTCCTACTTTTCCAATCTCTATATTTACTCGTGATCTCTCCTTCTATTATGGCAAGGTTGCCTGTCTCCTCTTCATATTGCTTCATTAATTCTGTTTCCCGCATATTAGCTGTTTACCATTCCCCTTATGATAATCTTTCTATTCTAGTTTTATTAAATGATTAAAAACAAATTTCCAAAAAAAGCTATCTATATAGTTTCATAACTGAAAGTATATTAAAACTTAAGTATAAGTGATCTGATTGTTTTAAGTACTTTGGAATAATAACGTTGAATCAAAAACAAAGGCTAATATAAGGTAAACAAATCTTATTCTTATTGTAATTCCTGAATTTGCTTTTTCAGTTTAATGTTATCTTGCTGTAAAATTCGTATTTCCTTAATGAGAGGTTCTACTATTGCCATTACTTGTTCCTTGCTGAAGAGATCATTTGTCGAAAACTCTTGAATCTCAGAACCCCTAACTTTCCCATCGCGATCAATATATAATATAGTAATGAGCTCCTTTGCCTCTCCATTCTTAATTGTGTTATGCAAAAATACGTAGGGAAAAGGATATTTTGTTTGTGCATCTAGTAGGCTCTTCTTAATCCGCACATCATGCATAGCATTACAGAAATTGCATCTGTATTGCTTAATTAAAAAATTTTCCTTGTCATTATCTTTTTTTTCGCTCATTGTTAATTTTATATAAGAATTTTTTGAATTAAAAATTTTGAGTAATCCATATTTAATAAAAAAAGTATTACTCAATTTATCAATTCCTATAAGAAATATATTAACGCTAAGCTACTATAAATTTCTTTTTTCTAATATTTTGAGTATCTGATAATATAATTTTTGCTCTGCTTCTTTTTTTGTTTTAGATTGAGAAGAAGTAAGACTACAAATAAGTGAAGTAATCGATTTTAGTAATTGGTTTTTATTGTCATAGAGTTTAGGGTTTTTCGCAATCCATTCCCGTTTATTATCGGGTCCAATAGGTTCATATTCGCATTTGATGATGGGAGTGTATTTTAATTGGGATTGTAAGAATTCTAAAAGCTTGCTTTTATTAAAGATTGAGGTTCCTTCAACAAGAATATCCCACTCCTCGTAGAATCGATTAATTATTTTCTCTTCGACAACTTGTAAATCTTCATTACTGTCTATAAATATTGCCCCACATAATGCTTCAAATACATCGGCCAATATTTTGGTACCTTTAATTTCTTGAGTATCTGCCTTATTAATATAGAGCTCCAGATGAAAATATTTTCGAGCTATTTTTTTAAGCATATTATCATTTTCTAATTGTTGTTTAAGTTTGGTAATTTTTCCAGGAGAAATTATTCCCGATTTATATTTTTTCATTACAAATATGAGTTTTATGACGGCATCGCCTATGGTTTCGAGAATTTCATAATCATTCATACCTCTTTCATGAGCAAATCTTGGGGTTGTTACTGCTTGAAGTAATAAATCTTCGTTTCGGAAAGAATACTCAATGTTCTTCTGAAGGATGCTTAGCTTGTTTTTATCAATCATAACTACACTTATAAGAGAATTATTCGATAGATTTAAAAATTTGGAACTTTCTTATTATCTTAAAGAAAGTAAAGAACATAAATATGTTTTCTCATCAAAAATGGTGACTTAGTTGGAACATATTAGCATAGACCTTCTCAAACGAATTCTGCGAACTATAACCGAAATCAATAAAGGCACATTAAAAATAGAAAAATTAATAGCTGAGTTATCTATTCCTTCTCGGGAGGAATTAATTGAACAAATTCATGAGGACCTCCTCATCAAGAATACTTCGTATACTGATGAGTCGCTCAAAAAGAAAAGAGCGAATAAAGATCGAAAAGAAGAGCATTTTTCCTCTCAAAATCTTATAGAAAAAACGCTGGGTGATATAAGAAAAACTCCTGTGAAAAAGGTATTCTTTTTACGAAAATTTCTTGATAGATTTTCCGATATCTCCGAATTGGATAAAAATGTTGTTTTGAAATCTTTAGAAAACACAGAAATGTCTCAATTACCCGGAAAAATGAAATCACTCGCCACCACATTCAAATTAAAAGAACCAGAGGAGTATTTTTAGTTCTTTTCGCTTCTTTGTTAAAAAAACTGAAATAATTCAGTAAGCATCATAACCTTCTTCATGTTTTTAATCTTAATTTTCCGCGTAATAAGTTTTCCAATAATCGAGAGCGTGGATAATTTGCCCATTGCCAAATCAAAAAAGATTTGTGTTTTGGTTTCCAATTTCCCATCCCATCCCAATATCTCTCTCTTAAGATTCTCCTTTTTGTTTTTTATTCCTTCTACTTCTATGCTCCCATCTTTTACTTTTATAAGTGCAGCATAGCGCCCATCCGTTGCATTAAGGAGTATTTTCATATCAGCATCCTTATATTTTTCTCTAAATTTTTCGTTTTCGTTTAATGGAGCTAATTGTTCCGATAAAATTTTGGCAAATCCTCTTAATTTTTGTTTTTTTTCCTTATTTTCTGACATAGGTTTTAAATTTATATAATTTTTTATTATAAAACTATAATTCTATAATCTTATTAAAATTAGAGCATTTGTAACTTTTAGGGTAGATTAAAGATAAGGTTTTAGAGTGCTAATTTCATTTTAAGATTAGTTATATTTTCCACGCATAAGAAGATTAGATTAGTCTAAAATGAAATAACCCCTATAAAAAGATTAAAAACACTATTCTTATCCCTTTTCCAAAACTAATAAGCTCCATCTTCTCCCGAGGTAAAAAACTCTTCATAAGCTTTCCTATCTTCAATGCTTATTGAGGCTTTTTCCCGAGGATTCTTCTTTAGAATTCTAGAAGATTTTTCGCGGTCATCGTGAATGATTTTTTTACTGATTGTATAATCATTCTTATTTTTACCCAGTTCGAAATACTCCTCGCATGCTTTGCAATAAAGCTTACCATCTTTGGGAATAAGGATGTTATTGCAATTTTTGCACCATTTCATCTTAGTCAATCACCTAATAATTGTTGTTATACCATTTATTTAATTATTTTTACCTTAACTTACAATAAAAATAACTTAGACTATTTAAAGTTATCTTATTCCAATCTTAATAATAAAAACATTATTTTATTAATCAACTAAGCTTATAATCCTTTGGTTAATAGCTTATAAGCTCTTCATAATATTTCTTTTATGTAATATAAATTATAATAAAAACCTTATTAATTACTTATATATACATCTTGTTGCAATAAAACAATTAAAACTTACTTACATCATTATATAACTAATGACTGAAAATAGAGATTTTTTGGTGATAGCCCATCGAGGAGCTTCTAAAGAGGCGCCCGAAAATACCTTAAAAGCATTTGAAAAAGCAATAAAATTGGGAGCCGATTTTGTAGAATTTGATGTGCACTTGACGAAAGATAAGGAAGTTATCATCATTCATGATGAAGATACATATAGAACCACCGGTCAAAAGGGACTTGTTAAAGATATGACGTTGAAAGAAATTAAAATGCTCCAATGTGAAGGGCGTGAATCCATTCCCACCTTAAAAGAATTGATTAAACTTGCAAAAGGAAAAATTGGATTACAATGTGAAATTAAAGCTGAAGGATTAGCATCAATCATTGTTGAAATGTTTAGAACCTATTCTCTTATAGAGGAGAGTATTGTAAGCTCATTTAATATGGATGAATTAAAAAAAGTTCAAGAATTAGAACCAGAGCTGCGACTTGCTTCACTGGAACCCACAACTCCTAATCTAAGCGAGGAAGGGGGTTTTAAAGAACAAGTAATTAAAAGAGCCAAGGATCTCAACTGTTATGCTATACATCCACTCTATAGATTGATAGATGAACAATTGATTGCGTTGGCTCACGAAAATAATATTCGAGTGCATCCTTGGACCGTTGATTCTACAATAGCGATGAAAAAGCTTATAAATTGGGGTGTAGATGGCATAATCACAAATGATATAAGAAAAATACAAAAGATTTTGGAAAAGAGATAAATCTACTTAATAGGTTTTGTAAGTATTTCTCGCTTCACTTCCTTAGCATGAATAACAAGGCATTTTTGATGAATTCTAAAAGAATACTCCATTCATGTAGGATCATCAATGATTTTTACTCCAGTTTAATATCATTTTTAAATATCGCGAAACATTTAATACTCAAAGAGGTTTGATAACAATGGTAAATTTATTGTTAATTATAGGATTGGTTGTAACTTTTTCTCTTATTTTTATCTTAATGTTAGCTGTCAGTCTAAAGACAGTAACTGAATATCGAAGATTGGTCGTCTTCCGGTTTGGAAATATAATCGAACTATTGGACCGGGAATTGTGTTTTTAGTGCCTGGGATTGACAAGGGATATCAAGTGGATCTAAGAATAAAGACTCTGGACATCGCTCGTCAAGAAATTATTACACGAGATAATATTCCTATTACCATAGATACATCTGTATTTTATAAGGTGATCAACCCAGAATATGCAACGACAAAGATTGAGAATTATATGCGCGCAGTGATGAATTATACACAAGGTGCTCTCAGAGATGTGATAGGAAATATGGAGTTGGATGAAGTACTCACCCAGAGAGAAAAAATTTCACGGGAAATCCGAAAGGTGGTTGATGAAGAAACAAGAGAATGGGGTATCGAGATCACCCAAATTAAGATTCAACAAATTGAACTACCAGAAAATATGAAGCGGGCGATGGCTGTTCAAGCAGAAAAAGAGCGCGAAAAACGAGCTGCGATTATTGCCTCAGAAGGCGAATATGAAGCTTCGAAAAATATTGCCGCAGCCGCAAAAGTGTTATCACAGACTCCTGGTGCAATAAGTCTACGCACTTTACAAACGATACAAGATATCTCCCAAGAGCCCTCCCAAAAAATTATAATTTTCATGCCGGGAGAAATTAGCAACTTTCTGAAAAAATTTGAATAATTTATCTCTAATTTTTTTCTTTATCTTCTTTAACTTCTTTATATTTTCCATATTTATACCTCTAAATAAGTCAAGAAAAGGTAAAGCAACATAATGATGAACAACTCAGCACCAAATTTATTATATTCCTATCTTTTTCAATGTCATTTGAGATTTCTCTATGAACAATATGCATATACAGCAGAACAAGAAGGGTTTCCGAACATAGCGAGTTTTTTTAAAGAAATGGCAGAAGTAAAAAAAGAACATATAAGATGGATTTATATTTTAATTCTTAAAAGTAAAAAAGTTAAAGAAACAAGATATTTTAGCAATATAACTTTTGACTTGGAACACTGTTATCCTATAGGAACTACTTCTGAAAATCTCTATACTGCTTTTAATGCTGAAAAAACTATATTAAATGAATTGAATGCTAAGCTTCTTGAAATGAAACAAAAAGAAAACTTAGTAAGGGAAATAATTCCATTAAATACAATACTTAAATCCGAAAAAAAAACTTTAGAAACTCTAAAAATTTTAGTTAATATCTTTGATAATAAACCTTTAAGGAAAAAACAAGAAATTTCCTTTTGGGAATGTCAAGGTTGTGGATTTAAAATATCTATATATGAATTACCGGAGGATTGGATATGTCCTTCTTGCGGACAATTAGCCTCCTATTTCCAAAAAAAATATTTTAATCTCATATACGAAGAGCATGTTATATGGAAATGCATGGAATGCGGTGATGAGGTTAGTCTTCAAACACTTCCTGACAGCTGGCGCTGTTTGTCGTGCGGAAAAAAAAAACCATATTTCAAAAGAAAGGCAACAACTCTTACTGATTTACAAACAACATCATATTCTTTTAAGAGTAGAGAAAAGGCTATTTGGAAATGTCCTTCTTGTGGGGCAAAAACAGAAATTAATTTACCTCTCGATTGGAGTTGCCCAGATTGTGGTTTTGAGATGAAATAAAAAAGGAGCCTTATTATTACCTCTTTATTCTCTTCTTTCTTTGCTTCTTACAATATATCTCTATGATAATTATTCTTCCAAAAAGGACTTCTATAGAAGAATTGTTTCATTTCTTCATTAAGCTATGGGGATAATCAATTATTAATTCACTGCTTAATTGAAATACATATGGAAAATGAAAAAGATATAGAAGATGCGAAAGCTCATTTTGAAAAACTAATCAAAGATCAATTAGAACGAATAAAACATCTGAAAGCGGAAGGTGATTGGATTGATTATTCCCATATTAAACCAATTATCATAGGGATCATCGGAGGTGATGGGATTGGTCCTGAAATCTCTAAGCATACCAAGTCTGTTCTTGAATTTCTGTTGGAAGAAGAGATGAGTAAGGGAAAAATTGAGCTCCGAGAGATAGAAGGGTTGACAATTGAAAATCGAGCCAAGGAAAAGAAAGCAATCCCGGATGATGTCTTAGCAGAAATTAAAAAATGCCATGTCCTCTTAAAAGGACCCACGACTACTCCACGAAAAGGAGATAAATGGCCCAATATCGAAAGTGCGAATGTTGCAATGCGCCGCAAATTAGATTTGTTTGCCAATATTCGACCGGTAAAAGTCCCCGAAAAAAATATCGATTGGGTCTTTTTTAGGGAAAATACCGAAGGAGCATATATGCTGGGCTCTAAAGGAATCAAAATTACTGATGATCTTTCCATTGATTTTAAGGTGATTACAACGCAAGGCTCAGAAAGGATTATTCGATTAGCCTTTGAATATGCTAAAAGAAATACTATTAATAAGATCACGGTGGTTACCAAAGCAAATGTAGTCAAAACCACGGATGGTAAATTCTTAGAAATTGCAAAGAAGGTTGCAAAAGATTACCCCAAAATAGAATGGGATGATTGGTATATCGACATTATGACCGCAAAATTAATCGACCCCTCCAGGCAATCGCAGTTTAGAATATTTGTCGCTCCCAATCTGTATGGTGATATTATTACTGATGAAGCTGCTCAATTACAGGGCGGAGTGGGAACAGCAGGAAGTGCCAATATCGGAAAAAAATATGCAATGTTCGAAGCTATTCACGGCTCTGCACCGCGGATGGTAGAAGAAGGAAGAGCAAAATATGCTGATCCCTCAAGCATGCTTAGAGCATCCATTATGTTGCTCGATCATATCGGCTTGAAAGAAAAGGCATTTCAATTGGAAAGAGCACTTGACATCTGCACAATTTATGAGAAAGAAGTAGTTTTAACAGGACGAAGTACGGGAGGAACCGGAGAAGAATTTGCCAAATATATCATGAAAACTGTGAAAAATCCGGATTTGGAGTATAAGTGGAAAATTCACCAATAACAAACTTTCCAAATTGTTCTACTAGAATTAAGCCCTTATAGATGAATTTTTTCGTTTATAAGAAAAAATAAATTCACTTTTGCATTTCCATTCTTAATATTTAATAACAAATAGCTACAATTTCGATACATTGATTAATCTGGAACAAATCATAGCCTCATTAGAGGAATTTTATAGGGCAGTATTTTTGGGAGAAACACCCCCTCAATTGAATCTCCCCATCTTAATTATGTCCTTATGCTTTTTTGCCTTTATTATCCTCTCTTATACGATTGAAAAATTAGATTTTGTTGCCATAAGTCTTATTAGTGCCTTCATATGTGCACTTATCACGGGTATTATGCTTCAACTAGGCATCGAAACCTTTATCGGTCATATAGAATTTGAAGCGATTTTAATTATTTTAAGTATGAGTATTATAACCAAAATTGCGGAGGATTCCAACATTTTAGAATATCTGGCTGTTAAATTATTTAAGATATCAGGAGGAAATCAATATAGATTTTTTTACTTTGTATGTATCATTACAACACTCCTTGCGGCAATTATTACCGATGTTGTGGTTGTTCTAATTATTGCACCTGTCGTTATTCGGCTGTGCCACTTTCTCAAGATCCGTTCGGGCACATATCTTATGGGTATGACCATATGTATCAATATAGGCTCTATAATCACCCCATTCTCCAGTGGAGAGAATATCATCATTTCTACAGCCTTCAATCTTGATACACTTTACTTTATAGAGAACTTCTGGATTTTTTCATTTGCCTTGTTATTTTTAACGATTTATCTGTTAGATAGGTTTTATTTACGAAAGGAGCCGAAAATTGAGGCACAACAGAAGAAGCTCATTATCGAATTAATTGATACAGATACGGTAGTAAAAAACAAAAAGATGTTTATCATCAATTCTATTGGTATCATAATTACTATAGTGCTTTTTGCCCTCCTCCCTCTTCTTTATATAACAGCTATAGTTTCTGCAATGATCCTAGTGCTTATTAATCGGGGCTTTACCAAGAAATCTACAACGGATCTACTTAAGGATGTAGAATGGGAAGTTATCTTCTTCTTTATCTCACTTTATATTGTTGTTGGATGCTTGTTAGAAGCAGGATTTCAACAATTGTTTGCAATAGAAGCGGGATTGCATCCTATCTTGCTAGGGCTTATTATTGTATTTATTGTAAGTGCATTAAGCGGTGCGGTCGCAAATACACCAACAGCACTTATCTTTATTCCCATAGTTCAATCAATAATAAATGCGGGATATATTCCGGCACCAATACTCTTTGCGTTCATCATTGGGATTAATCTGGGGGGTAATTTTCTGCCTCAAGGTGCCGCATGTGACCTTATGACGCTTAAAATAGCCAGAGATTCTGGAGTTGAGAATCTCAATTATAAACGTCTTTTAAAAAATGGTTCTCTCTTCGCGTTTATCCATCTTGGAGTGTCTATTCTATATTTAATCTTTCTCACCATAATTAAAAGTTTGTAGGTATCTATAATTAGAACAAATTACAAGAGATCTCACATAAACAATAGACTTTTTTAAGGTTAGAAAATCTTAATAGTTAGCTAATGATTGGCACTTACCTCTTATTGCTCTCTATGATTCTATTATGGAGTTTTTCGTTCATCATTGTAGATATCGCTGTTATGTTTATTCCACCACTTTCCGTTGCATTATATCGCTTTATTATTGCTTCTCTTTCTTTTTTCGTGATAGATATCATCCAAAAAGTGAAAAAACCTATAAGAACCTCGGAAAATTTTGCAGGTAAATCTGCAGACCACTACAATAAGTTAGATTGGCTCTTACTATTTTTTGCCAGTTTGACAGGGGTTTCTTTATTTTTTTTTACACAATATAATGCTATCAATTTGATTGGACCCTCTCTTCCCGCTTTATTTGTCTGTCTATTATCTCCGGTGCTTATTTCATTACTTGCATTAATCTTCTTTGAGGAGAGACTACATCACTATAAAATAAGTGGATTTATCATCGCCACATTGGGTGGGTTCTTACTTGTAACGGGAGGCAATATCTCCGTTTTAACTCCAAGTTCACCAAATTTTCTGGGATATATTTTTGCTCTTCTTACACCGATATTATGGAGTCTATACTCGACAATAACAAAACAAATCAAGAATAAAGATAACCTAACTATGTTAAAATATATATCTTATTTCGGTACAATAGAATTATGTATTATAATCCTTTTCTCGGGAGAGTTGCCAATATTTATACGAAATCTTTTTAATCCTCTTTTATTTCTTTGTTCAATTTATTTGGGGATAGGTTGTTATGTGGTGGGCTATTTGATCTGGCAATTATCCCAGAAAAAAATGGAATCCTCAAAAGTAGCTTCTTTTCTCTATATTGAACCTTTTTTAACACTTGGGTTTTCCTTTCTTCTTCAGCGGAATGAAGTTATTGTTATATGGAACCTTATTGGCGGATTGATTGTTTTAATCGGAGTCCTTTTATTAAATTATAAGAAAACTTCTAAAGAATCTTAAGAAGATTTAAACTCTCAATTTATAAAGAAGAAAAATCTTTGTTTAAGAGAAATATGCTTGTAGATTAGTCTAATAAATGAAATGAATTATTTATAGACCTTTCCCTCTTTATAGGCTTTTCCTATAATAGAGCCCATTTGTCGATAGGTATTATCTTTCGTATAAATATATGGTTTAACTTTTTGGTAATCTGGTCTGCCCTTTGTGAGAATCTCATCTTCGGCATACATTTCAGTTATCTCAGCGATGAAAATATAGTGAGTACCATTCATATCTACCGTTTTTCTAAGTTCACAAACCGCATTTATAGGAGCTTCCTCGATGAGGGGCGCTTTTATATTCTCTCCATAGAATACAGAAAAAACATTTGATTTATCGGTATTTTTACCCGAACCGATGCCGCAATAATCTGCTTTCGCAACCATGTCTTCAGAGGGGATGTTTAAGCTAAAACACTTATTTTCAATAAGAATTGGAGTAGAGTAGTGCTTCTTATAACAACTAAATAACACCAGTAGAGGTTTATATTGGGAAAGCATAATATCTGCTACAAGAAAAAAGTTGGGTTTGGTTTCTGATTTTACTCCTATTAACACCACCGGAGAGGGAAATAAATTGGAACTAATAGTGATTTTTTGCTTGATCATTTTTAGAGGTTCTCATTATGTTAAAAATAATTTTAAAAGAAACTGATCTAAATTTAATTTATTTAACAAATTGAGATTATTGAGAAGATAGGTAAAGAGATATTCTTCTAAAAAGTTATAAACAAATTCTTCTCTCTCCATTTCATTCTTGATAATCTGCACAGTTGCTTTAACTAACTGAATAAGAAACTTCTCTACAAGCATCATATCGCATTTATTGGGATTAATATCAATTATATTGAACCCCTCTTCGAGAGAAAAGGTAATTTTTTGGAGCTCGGCATCTACCTGATATTCTTGATTCGATCGCATGATCTTGAACATATTTTCAATTCTATTTAAGATCTTCACTTTTTTTCTCTCTTCCACTTTCTGCATTGTATTCATAATTATGTTGAGCACCTGCTGGAATATGCCCAATATGTCAAAGAACTCGCCCAGTGTAGTTATACTCTCTGCTTTTTTCCATTGCCGATAATACTCGTCTATTATTGTCTTGAATGGTTCGAAAGGTTCGGTATTTCCGTTCCAATCGTCCTTATCGAAAATATTTGTGTCCACATACTCTTTAATAAAAGTCTGTTTGATCACATTCAATCGCGCTTTGAGCATATCTGCACCCACATCTTTATTATCGGCAGCGATGAATAAAAGATTAGCGTCATTTTCCTCAAGATATACCCATCTTAAACCTCCCATCTCAATAGATTCTATCCCTTGCTTAAACTCAAATACAGTAAATTTATTTAGGGCGGTTAGCAGACCGCTCACTAAATCTTCATTGACCATTAAATCTTGATAGGAGAGATATACTAAAGTTATTCCCGAACGCGCATCTAAGACCCAGACATTCATATTTTTTTTTGGTGGTGATGTTGAATTATTTATATTTTTTCTCTAAGTTTCTTAATATTTCAGATAGTTTGGTTCTTAAGACTAATTCGCTTGCTCCGCCTAAAAGATTTAAAAAGTCACTGGTCAATTTGAAATTATGGATAAAAACCCCCACTTTAGATAAATTAGGACCAAGCGATTTTATTCGTAACCGTGCTTCTAATGCGTGTATATCCTTATTGTTACGTACATTTAAGTCAATTAAATTGCCCTTATTAGGCTCTTCGCCCTTATCAATCATTACAAGATCACCCGACATCTCGATAGGAATTTTTATCAAATCAATCTCATCATAAATGTCGCTGTGAAACACGTTTGGAGCTGTAAAATTTACGACAATCTTTTTTACGGGACTAATCTCTTCCCATAATTCTGGTGTATACATTGCCTTTAAGAGCTCCTCTTTAGAACAAGCCACTTCAACAACTTTTGATATCATATCTGAAGGCATTTTTCATCAATTAAAGTTTTTTTTTAAGATATTTAATTTTTTATTCCTTTAGATTTTTTAGAATAACTTTTCAGCTCACTGACTAATTATCATTATAAGAAAAACGTTCATAAATCTACTTATAAAATAATAGTTTGACAATTTAAATATTAATAAGTCAAAAATATATCTTTGGGTTACTTTATGGCTCAGTCTTCCTCAATCTTAGATCATCAACTTCCTTATTTCATTATAATAGTATCATCATCGCCAATTTAGTTATGAATTATCTTCGTGCGAATGGAGCGTTTTCTCTATAATGATTTCTCTCTAAATAATTGACTCTCCTTAAGATCATTTATTTCGCCACACTTGGGACATTTCCACTCTCGCTCGTTAATTTTGACCTTCTCAATACATTCATCACATATTTTAGAATCACATAAACAATAATAAGTGTTAAGGAGGGCACCAAGCTCTTTTTTGCAAACAAAACACGTCATTTTGCTAGGAAAATTAAATGTAAGTGAATAATTTTAATTGAATTAAATATAGTATTTAATATAAATTGTGAGTGAAAAAGTTATTGTTATGAAAAACGTTGCAAATAAGATAAGTTTATTGGCCCTTTTTGTTATTTATTTTATCTATAAAATGATTATGGCATTTTTGCAGGAAAATGAGATTGAATTGATCCTTTGGTCGTTATTTTTAGTAATATATAGTATTTCGCTCGTTATACTTTATTTTGTGTTAAAGAAATATGAAAAGACTACTACTTAATTCTTTCCATTTTGAAAGATTTCTATTCTATTAATCTAAGAAAATAATATATAATTTGATTATAGGTGTCGATTATGAAAGATCTGTTAACCCTCATGGATTTGAGCAAAACGCAAATAAAGAAATTGGTTGATTTCGCAGAAATTATAAAAAAAAATCCACAAAAGTATTCGTCCTCTCTTAAGAATAAAACCATTGCCTTATTATTCCAGAAAACATCTACTCGTACGCGAATATCCTTTGAGGGCGGTATAAATCAGATGGGTGGGGGTTCTATCTATTTAAATTGGATTACCACTAATCTTCATTTGGGATCCTTACCAGATGAGATGAAATGCATCTCTCTCTATGTTGATCTAATTGTTGCACGGGTATTCGAGCATACCATTCTTGAAATTATGAGCAAGGCATCAAAAGTGCCCGTTGTGAATGGCCTTTCAGATAAATTCCATCCTTGTCAAATTCTTGCGGATCTACTCACTATTAAAGAGAAGTTTGGAACTTTTAATAAAGTAAATACGTCCTGGGTAGGGGATGGTAATAATGTATGTAATTCTTTTATACTGGGGTGTGCTATATTAAATATTCCCATTACTGTCGCAACCCCCCCGGGATATGAACCCCATGAAGAGGTCATCAATTGGATTCATTCCAATAATAAGCAAGATCTCTTGACTCTCACAAATGACCCCAAAAAGGCTGTAAGGGAGGCAAATGTAATATATACTGATACATTTGTTTCCATGGGACAAGAAGATGAGAAAGAGAAACGATTGGATGTATTTAAACCATATCAAATAAATAAAAAGCTCTTAAGTTATACCCAAAAAGCTCCTTTTATTATGCATTGTCTCCCTGCTCATCGAGGTGTAGAAATTACTGATGAAGTGTTAGATTCAGATCAATCAATTGTATTTCAACAAGCTGAAAATAGGTTACACCTGCAGAAAGCACTTATGATTAGTCTACTAAAATAATGCTAATCCTATTTATTCTTCCTAAGAAAGTCCGGAATAATGTCTTTAAGTCCTAAAGATTTTAAAATAGTCTCTCGGATATCCATTTGGAGCTTAAAATCAGAGACTTTTTGTAAAGCCTTTTCTAGCGATTTAGAAAACGTGATACTCATGTTATTAATAGTTTCTGAAGTCAGATTTAAAGAATTTCTAATAGTTTCATTCGTTTCTTCTAATGTATCGGAGATTTTGTCCATGGAGGTTGTTAAATGGAGACTTACGGTGTCCACCTGACTTGAAAGCTTCTCCAATTGCTCTCGTACCGCTTTCATTTCATTATTCAGATCTGTAAGTTCTTTTTTAAGACTTCTAATACCTAACATTTTTGTAGTCTCTATGTTATTTCATGGGTTTTTTCTTGAAATAAAAAAAATCCTTAAATGTAGTAAACCAAATTAATCAGAAATAACATTTTTTCAAAATTAAATTTTACTGCTTGTGGAAAGTAAGACAAGAGAGAAAAATAAAAGAGTTTTAATGGTGATGTGGATGCTCATCATCTGCGTCTGTGTGAATCTTTTCTACTCCAAAACCTTTTCCTCCTCCGGGACTGCACAGACTTTCTCCTCCTTTCAGCGTTCCGTCAATGACTTTTTTAATAACCTCATTTATCGAACCTTGTACACCCATTATGACATCTATTCCATATTGTTTAAAAAATTGTACGGCTCGCATACCCATTCCACCAGCTATCATACACGAAGCGTTATTTTTATTAACAAATTCGGGGATACTTCCTACAGTGTGCCCAGGATTTGATAATACTTCCTTTTCAATCACTTCATTATTTTCTATGGTGACAAATGTAAATTGTGGTGCTCGACCAAAATGAGCACATACTTGACCATTATCTGTAGCTATCGCAATTTTCATAATTATCACAACCTTTCTATTCTGTTATATTAAAGAATTGTTGATTAAATAAAAGCTTTCTGAATATCTATTCATAATTACAAAAAAAAATCAAATATTATTAATTATTTTCCAATGAAATGAAAGTCTTAGGAAAACTATGTTTTTGGTTGGTTTTGCTCAATTCCTTAATAATTATTGGAGAAGCACTTGCTTTGCTTATTGGAATGAATATACCAAAAAAAAAGCTTCAATTGGCTTACTCTAAAAAAAGATGTATTTCTAATCTCTGATATTGTAGTGGCATCATTATTATCATCGTACTTTTTCTTACAAAAGATGAGGGAAAAACAAATTTTATATGTAATAATCGTTTTGCTTATTTTGTTAATTTTTTCGCATTTCTATCGAGAGGTTGAATTCTTTACTGCGGTGGGAGATAAATTCTATGGAAATATCCCTTTATTCACCTTTAATACTATTAAATTGTTCTTATCTATGTTCTGTGTAATATTAGTTTGTTATTTAAGTATTATAGAATAAGGTAAGAAAAAGATGTAAATTAATTGGTTATTAAGTTCAAACTAGTAGTTAAGCTAGTTTATTGTTTTTCGGACCTTCTCCCACTTTGCGATAGATAAATCCTCTTTGTTCTACTTCACTTTTTTTAAAAATATTTCTCCCATCAATAATTATAGGTGTTCTCATTTTGTTTTTCAAATCATCCAAATCTATATCATAATACTGATGGTGGTTTGTGGCAAATAAAAGAGCATCTGAATTTTCTATTGCTTTTTCCAGATCATCGGTTAATTCTGTATGATCATAATCTCTTTTCTTTACGTATGGATCATGAGCTATATAAACAATATTGTGGGAATGATAGCGTTTCATTAATGTGTCTATAATACTTTGAGCAGGAGTATTTCTAGTGTCATCTGTATTTGCTTTATAGGATACTCCCATTAAAGTAATCTTTATATTATCTACTAATTTTCTAGCCTCTCTTAATGCATCTTCCATTAAACTTACCATATGAACCGGCATAAAATCGTTAAGTTCTCTACTATAAGGAACAAGTTTAATATAGGACTTGAAATCCTTTTGGGAATAGGCATCATGGCCGTAAAGGAGCAAATAAGGATCCTTTGTTAAGCAATGACCTCCAACACCTGAACCAGGATAGTGCATCATTCTATCATGCCGATAATTAATCAATTCAATAATTTCGAATATATTACGGTTAAAATCCTCACATAGAAGCGCCATTTCGTTTGAAAAAGCAATGTTGACATCTCGGTAAGAGTTTTCTATACATTTAGTTAATTCTGCCGTCAGAGTGTCGGTGACTTGCAGTTCTTTTTTTACAACTTTTCCATAGAGATATTTTACCCTTTTGTTAGCTTCAGAACATCCTCCGCCAATAACGCGCGGAAAATCCGTGATATATTCCAATAATTTTCCAGGCATTACTCTTTCAAAAGAAAAAGCTAAATAGAAGTCTTCCCCTCGCGTTAATCCACTCTCTTTTTCTAAAATTGGGCTAACAATATTATCCGTCGTACCTGGAGCTACCGTAGATTCAATAATTATTGTTACCTCTTTTTTCATATGTTTCGCAGTTTTTTTTGATACTTCAATTAACGATTCATAACGAGGAACTTTACTATGTAAATCTACAGGTGTCTGTACATCAATAAGCACATAATCTGCCTCATTCACTACCTCATAATCATCAGTAACTTTAAATTTATTATTTTCTACAACGCGTTTGATTAATTCATCGAGTCCCGGCTCATCTCCCTTAAAAGGATTTTTTCCAGAATTTAACCAATCAATTTTCCATCCACTTCTCTGAGATCTTCTCTGAATTCCTGTGACATAAAAATTTGGTACATCCGCAAGAAGTGCAGCCATCGGAATGCCAACATAACCCATTCCAATAACAACAATTCTTTTTATTGCTTCATTCATATAATCTTATCTCTTATTTTCTCTATTTGTTTCACATAAAATTTTTAGACTATCAATACAAATTAGTAAAAAGAATTTCTTAAAAGATTAAAATTTTATTTGAATTGTTCTTATCTGAAATTTTAGAAATCTCAAAATAGTATCAATTCTTATCTTAGAAGAAATGCATTTCCCAAATGTACTTCTTTTAAATACTTTTTGGCAATCTCTAATGATCTTCTTGCTTGTTTTTGAGGAGTGATTCCCAAATCTCTCATTTTGTAGGCGCCATGAAAAACTAAAAGACTATAGGGTATGAGAGGGTTTATTTCAGCAATAAATTTAGCTATAAGGTTCACTTCTTCTTCATTTGTGTATCCCGGAACCATCAAAGTACAGCCGCTTATTTCAGGCATTCCTTCACCCCGTGTTCCAAAGTATTTTTCTGCTAAAAATTTGAAATTAGTAAGAGTTTGCTTATTACTCACTCCGCATAGGGCATAATTAAGTTTTTCATGAAAATTTTTTAAATCGAACTTAATATTGCCGCCCGTTTTTAGGGCTATTTCCATGCATTTCTCTACCAACTCTCTATTTCCGGTTCCGTTCCATTCCCAACATATACGGAATTTTCTATTTGGTTGGTTTTTTATTTTTGAAAGTATTAATTTAGAGAGATGGATGGTAGATGGTAGCTGGCATTCGGGTGTACCTCCAAAATAACAGATACATGTGATGGTGTCATCTTGAGCAATTTGATTTGCGATATCTTCTATGTTTACCATATTTCTTTTTGAAATAATTTTATGGGAGGCATTTTGACAGAATAGACAATCAAACGAGCATCCATATAAGAATGCCGCATAGCTATGGGTGCCATATTCCGGACCATGATAATTTGAATAGTGAGGAAATCCTCGTTCCGTACCTGCGGGACAAAACCATGCATTACAACAATTGGTAGGATTGCCATCAAGGTATCCATGAAGATATGCTTCTGTTTTATTTGGAAAGGGAAGATTTCCGTTCTGATCTTTTTGGGGATTCCGTAGACCGCAATAACTGATATCTTGTGCGGATAATTTACATTCATTTATGCATAGATTGCATTGAACCACTAATTCTGATTCTGAGCATTCAGGAGTTATGAAGGGTAAATCTATTTCTTCTCGTACCAGTTTATGTACTGCCATAATATGATCCTTTACTCTGTCCCACTCTTCAGTAAGTATGCAATTCCTGCAAATTTTAAGAGTTTCCGATATAATTTTATTTTCCAAACCACAAAATTTACATTTGCCCATTTATTTAACCTCCTTCTTCAATAATAAGAAGGTCTGCCCTCCGGTTTGATCTGGGTTATCCTTAATATAAAAACCATTAAAATTATTACTAATAAATGAAGAAACAAATAGATGCAATTCTTTTTCATTATGGGGATAAAATTCTATAACCATTCTTCCTTTTTCCTTTAAAATGCAAGAGAGGGTACGCGCCGTATCGTTTAATACTCTTTTTATGCTTTTTATTTCCGATTTATTGTGTATTATGAAATTATAGGCAGAAATAGAAAGAATAAAATCAAATATTTGAGGTTTAAAAGGTAGCATTGAAATACTTGCTAGGAGTAATTCTTCTAAAGACTTTTCATACCGACAAACTTTTTTCTGATAAGCCCTCTCTAACATATCCATGAGGATATCAATTGCAACTACATTAAAACCTAAATTAAAAAGAACTTCCGTGGAGAATCCTGTTCCACAGCCCATATCTAATATAAGATAGTTGGAATAATCCATTAATTCGTAATTACCTAAGGTAGGATCAAAGAGATATTCTACACATTTTAAAGTCGTGTTTTTTTGATTCCTCTCCATCCATGCTAAATTATCGTATTCGACGGCTTTTTCTCCGAGATAATCTCTTGGAAAGTATGGAAGGGAGTGTTTTCGAGTCATAAGGAGTTATTTCTCATTTGTTTACTCATATTAATTTTTAAATAAAATTATTTAAAAGCTTTTATTTCTATATAACTATACATATTCTCAACCAAATGAATTTTTATAGTATATAGTATATAAAAAAGAATTTTTATTGGTGTCCTAGTGATAAGAACGAAAATTATGAAAAAAACAAAGGTATATAAATTTGAATTGGTTAACCTTCACACGTATTACCTTTTATATAAATATTCACTAGAAGAGACGATTATTAGAAGATGATCAATATGTCAGAAGAGGAAAAAAGTGCTCAAGCAAAACCGACTGTGTTAGTAGTAGATGATGAACCCGACATTCTTAATTTAACCAAGAAGTTCTTGGATCTAGGAAATTATAATACTTTAACATGCAGCAATGGAAAAGAAGCCATAAAAATAATTTCAGAGCACCACAAATCAATTGATTTAGTCCTTTTAGATATTATGATGCCCGGAATTGATGGCTATGGAGTGTTGGAACAAATAAAAACCAATGATGAATATAAGGATATAATTGTGGTCCTATTTACTGTGAAAAGTTTTAATGAAGATATTCAAAAGGGAAAACGTCTTGGTGCCGATTTCTATATAACAAAACCCTTCTCAGGAAGAGAATTATTAAAAAAGGTCAACGAAATTTTAACATAAACTCCTCCTAAAAAGAGAAAGATAAGGCTCAAAATTATTGTTAAAATAGATATAAAATTGGAAATTTCTACTTGAATTGCTTGAGAACAAATTTATGGAACCTTTGTTCAATAAATGGATTATCATGTAAATTATAAATATAGATAACTTTATTATTAATTAAAATAAACCTGCAAGCGCATTAGTTAGAAATAAGAGCCCAAATATTATAAAGAGGAGTGCTATTATCCCTATGATTCCTAAGAGTATCAGAAATGCCGTTTCTGCTTTACTAGATTCCATTTATTAGACCTCATAGATAAAAAGAATAATAAATTATTAATACTTATCTATGCCAATTTTTATTTTTAATTGTTTTAACCGAGAGATGGAATAAATCAACTAAGAACCAGAAACAATATTGATGAAAGTATCAGCAGTAGAAATAAAATACACGCCGATTTTCTTACAATATGAGCAATATTGGTATTTGGTTCTCTTCCCGAATAATCGGGCAACTTTGGAAATAGGGTGTAATCATGGGGTTCTTTCTGATACCAATATGCAGTTGATGACCAATCATCTGCTCTATGATTATCATGCCCATGCTCTATTGTAACTATGATTTTTCTGTTAAAATAAATGGGGTCTTCAATATGATACCTATAATAAGTTATTTTTCCGAACCAATTAAATCCGCCTGGTTTAATAGTGCCATGATATGGTGCTGAATATTTATCTCGGGGGCAATATGCTTGATTCACATAATCTTCCGTACCTGTTCCGGCTTCGCTGTGCGGTGTAAAAATACCTGTTATTCTTATATTAGGCATGAAGAGCATGAAGAAACCTTTTA
>SHMU01000017.1 GCA_008080765.1 Promethearchaeota archaeon
AACAATAGTATTCAAGTAAGATATTGATTAATATAGTGTCTACGTTTAAGGATATTTTATTCTACTATGAATTACACTAAGATGAGATAAAATATAGAATGGAAGATGCGGTAGATTTAGGATTATACCAATCCTTCGAGAGTCTTCTTATCTAAATATGAGAGAATTTTTCTGACAATCCAGTTGGGGGCAACTGCTTTTGCAAAATCTAATCTGTCGAAATAAAGTCGTAAGGATTTTATTTTATAATTTTCATAGATAAGAACTTCTGCCCATTTCGATTTGATTGTAGAACCATCCGATAAGCGGGCAATTACCATAAACTCCTCGAAAAATACATCATTTTGAACCATAATTACAATCGGTTCCAAGGTAAACATTTCAATGTAATTATATACAAAATGCAACCATTTTTCTAATCCTTTTTTCCCTTTTAAAGTGAGATTAAGAAATTCAATCGTACAATCTTCAGCAAAATAGGTTTTTAAGAGGGCAAAATCTTTATTTTCAAGGGCATTATCCAATTCCATTGCAATTTGTTTAATTTTTTCGGGAGATTGGGATGATTTGGAGTTCATAAAACACAAAGAAGAAAATTCAATATAAAAATGTATCTCTTTTGAAATACTAATTCTAATAACAAAAGAGATGGAATATATTATTACCGTTTCTTGATTGACAACTATCCGGGATAGAATAAAGATCTAGGAATAGAAATGATATTATTTAAAAAGAGGAGAATTTTTTTAAAACCAAAAAGGGAATAATAGGGAATAATAGGGAATAATAGGGAATAATAGGGAATAATAGGGAATAATAGGGAATAAAATCCGTTATTTAGGAAGTTCACGCTTCTTTAGGCGTAAATCTTTGCTACGACAGCGTCTGCATTTTTTTGCCTTAATGGGATTAAGTGCGCCACAGCTTCGACAGACACTTTTCATTAATAAATGATGGCGCGCGATTTTTTTCTTAAATGGGTCATCTAACGGCATTTTGATAGTTCAAAAACTAGTGTTATTGAAATGAAATAAATTGTATTATTAGTAATGTAGAGTCTAATAAAAATTTATAGATAACTGGGAGTTAGAATAGAAAACTTTATCTTGTATCTTCCTAACTTGTTGTCTGAAGTAAATTTATTGGCAATGCGTAATTTTCATAAATATCAAAATTAATATTTGATAAAAGATAATAATTAATAAAAAGAAACGCATTCAAAATGCCTAAAGAAATATTTAGTGAAGAACAATTTCTAGAATTATCAGATCGTGCAATTCATTGTCGGGTCAAGCGCGTAAAGGATAATGTCAAATTAAAACTCCGGACAAAAAAATATTTATACACTTATAAAGTGGATCCGGGTACGGCAGAAAAATTATTGAGCCAGATAGATTGTGATGTAATCGAGCTTTAAGAAGGTCTATAATGTGTATTTTTGTCATATATACTGCGACACATTAGAAAGTAATGCTATTCTCTTTTGAAAAGTGAATTGAATATGAAATTCTTGCCAGCATGTGAAACGTGTATTAAATCAGGATTATTATGTTTAAGATGCCAGGAGAAATTAGATGAGGGAGAGATCACTCCGTTTGAGTTGGATTTAGCTAAAGATTTTATCGAAGTAGAGGAGAGTGGAGAATTTCCAACACTTAGTAACATTTCCTTTTATCAGGCCATTGATTACCAAGATGTAGTAATTTTAATCGTGGGAAAAGGAGATAAAATACGATTTTCTCAAGAGTTGATTAATTGGATTAAAGATATATATGAAATCGAGCAGCTTATTCTAATTGAAAAAACGAATAATCCTCGTCCCATAGTAGAGGCTCTTATCTCCCCGGCGCGTCTTATTTCTCTCAATGAAATTTTTCTTGCGACGGGGGATATTGAATATAAAGCGGTACTTCAAAAACAAGATAAGAACAAAATTTTATTCACCAAGCAAGAATTGGAAGATTTGGTATTAGAATTAAGTGGGCAACAGATAAGAGTCGAATTTATTTAGCATTAATGCTAATGTCAATTCAATGCTTACACTCTTATTTTATTTTTTGTAGTATGTTGCTATTCATCCAATTTTATCTAGTAGTTTGCTTTTTTTAATACTGTTGACAAGGAAAATGGAAATGAATCGAAAAAGTTAATTGATTTCATAATTTATTATATATAGGGTATTTCAATTGAAAGAAATAAAGCAAGTTATTATTATTCGAACCGATTTAGGGATGAGCACCGGAAAGAAATGTGCACAAGCGTGTCATGCCAGTATTAGCGCTTCAAACATAGTAAGGAGAAGGAATGTTGCCTTATGGAAGAATTGGCTCCATTCAGGGCAAAAAAAGATTATTTTAAAAGTAAAATCTTTAGAGGAATTAGGTGTAATTCAGGAGAACTTGAAACGGGAAACCATAGAGAGTGCATTAATAAATGATGCGGGTTTAACGCAACTCTCACCGGGGACTACAACAGCTTTAGGAATAGGACCTATTGAATCGGATAAAATAGATAAAATTACCGGAGAATTAAAACTTTTATAAGTCTATAATTAGAAGTAATTTTCCTGTTATAACTTAACAAGACTTAACATTCATAATTAGGGTTAAATCAATGGACTACAATTACAAATTTCCACATAATAATGAGCGGGAAGTAGAACGGTTTGTGGGCATAAAATCTTTTAGTACATCTCAAATTGAAGGAATCGGTGGGATTTACAAAGACTCCTATAAGGATTTTATCGTAAAAGAGATAACTGAAACAGGAAAAATATTAGAACTAAAAGAAGATCGAGAACCCACTCCTTTTTTGAATAAAAGAGATAATTATACCACTTTTAATCTAATAAAAGTAAATAAAGATACTTTTAGTGCATTAGACGACTTATGTAAAGGTCTTGGTATTTCTAAATGGCATATTTCATATTCTGGGCTCAAAGATAAAAATTCTATAAGCGTTCAAAAAGTCTCAATTCAAGGGAATCATATTAAAGCTTTGAGAGCTCTTAAATTAAAAGATATTTTTATCAGATCTATTGCTCCAACCAGAAGAGCTGTAATGCTAGGAAGCAATCGCGGCAATAATTTTGTTATTACCATTCGAAACGTTGAAAATCACCCTAATTTGAAAGAAAAAATACACCAACTTTTAGATCAATTAAAGTCTAAGGGATTTCCTAATTATTTTGGGCTACAACGATTTGGTACCTATCGTCCCAATTCTCATTTAATCGGTAGATATTTATTAGAAGGGGATTTCAAAAAGGCTTTCCGAGAGTTCGTGTGCACCACTTATTCAACTGAAATGAAAAGCCTCTCAAAAATTCGTAAAAACATTGGTAATTCCTTGAATAACATTAAGAAGTTAAAGGTGGCTTATAAGTCATTTCCCAAAGGGCTTAGCTATGAGTGTCAGCTAATTGAGCATATCATGGCTCATCCAGGTGACTTTCAAGGGGCTTTTGGTAATTTGAGTGAAGAAATCATTAATCTCATTATAAATGCATTTCAATCCTATCTTTTTAATAAATTAATTTCTCTGAGGGCAGAAAGGGGAATATCCTTATTTAAACCAGTAAAAGGAGATGTAATCAGTATTTTAGATGATATTAACGGTCATACGACAAATGCCACTTATCTTTATGGAGGTCCTTATGACCCCTATTTAGAAGAAGCAATGAAATGTAATCGGGGAGCAATTATTGTACCGATGATTGGTTATGATACAGACTTGAACGAATTTCCGCTCATGAAAACATTATTTGAGCAAATAAAACGAGAGGAACAACTTAATGAAGAAATATTTGATAGTACATTACTTAATAAATTCAATTTAAAAGGTTCCTTTCGCGCAATGATGACAAATCCGATAGGATTGCAATTAGTTGATGTGAGTGGGGATGAAAGATACAAGGGTAAGAGGAAACTTAAAATCGAATTTTCACTAAATAAAGGATGTTATGCAACTATGCTCCTCAGAGAATTAATTAAGTGAAATTGTTTTGATGGTTTCCAGTCCAAAAATGTCGGTTATTTTTACTTTTATTGTAATTTTTTGTTTATTGAGAGATTCATACTCGTACCAGCCAGTCGTGAGAATAATATCACGTTTCTTAGGTGTTCTATAAGAAATCCATTGTGGATTAAATTTATTCTCTTGAGAGAGGAAATCAACGGCGTAATAATCGATTAACTCTTTCCAATTTTGTATCTTATTCTGAATGGTTTTTTTCAGTATCTCTAAATATGGGCAATCATAATGTTCCAAGGTAATTCGCACTTGATCTTCCTTTTGCTCGACTTTTAAGTTCAATTTAGAGGGATCCATAACAGCCTCATTAATACTTTCTTCTTGAACAACTTTTTTGGTTAGATGCAATGTTAGCCGTTGAGGTTGTAAACTTATGATTTTATATTGATGAGATGGTTTATCATAAGAGTTATCCCAGTTTAAGATAGAATTACTTTCCGACAAACTGAGCAACCTTTTATGCGAGGTATAGACAGCATGCCAATTTAGATCGCACCCCAGCCATCTACGTTGGAGCTTCTCTGCTACCGCAAGGGTTGTTCCGGTTCCGCAAAAAAAGTCCGCAATAGTGGAATTCTCTGTAGTGGACGCTAAAATGATTCTTTTTAATAATCGTTCGGGCTTTTGGGTGGAGAATCCTTGATATTCTTGAGTGTTTGCTCTAATATAAGGTATTTCGGTCCATACGTCTCGGGGAAAGATTCCTCTTTGAGTAACATATACTTTTCGACTTAATTTTTTACCATCGTGAGATCCTCCCCGCAAATAAAAGTAGCCCTTCTTATCTTTCTGTAAGGCATTTTTTACCCTATCTGAATATTCCATATAGATATTGGGATCATCATTGAAAATATACTTGTCTGACTTAGTATAGAATAAGATGGAATCATATGACCTTACAAAAAACCGCTTCGTCTGTGCAGAAGCCGCAGGATAATGCCAAATAATTTCATTTCGAAAATTTTGGCTCCCAAATACCTTATCCATTAATACCTTTATATAATGGCTAATATGCCAGTCTATATGAAGATAAATTGAGCCTCTTTCTGACAATAAATCTTTTATTACACAAAGACGCTTATACATGAAATCCAAATAGGAATCCATCCCATTGCTCCATCTATCATCATAGGCTGTTTTTTTAAAACTTTTTTTTGATGTTCCAATAAAGACTTTATAATAAAACTCGCTTTTGGTAAAAAAAGGGGGATCAATATAAATTAGATCAATGCGTTCTTTATAGTGGGGTAATAGATAGGTCATAACTGCTAAGTTTTCTCCCCAGATCAATTTATTCTCCCATTCATTCTCACTAGATTGAAGGTGTTTTTCAACCCGAGTGCTTTTTAGTACTTTTTCCTTCTCAAATGCCTCAATTATTGGAGGAGAGATATGTTCACTCCATTGTACTTGAGCTTCCTTTTTTTTTATTCTTGAGGGGTTTTTTGGAGGGTCCCACACTAAATTAACCATATATTTATGACTATCTTAGCAAAAATTTAATTTTATATCTATTATTTATCTAAGAAATAATAAGAACATATTATTTAAGAAGAAAATGTCAGATGATTTAAACGATTGGAGAAAAACGCATTATACAGCCGAAGTAACTGCTGAAATGGAAGGAAAGGAAGTGATTCTTGGTGGATGGGTTCGTAATTGGCGTGATCTTGGAGGATTGAAATTTATCAATCTTCAAGATAAACTGGGTGAGCGTCAGATCACGATTAAGAAGGGAGTTGTATCGGATGAATTATTTGAGAAAACAGATCTAAGATACCAATATTGTATAATGGTAAAAGGGAAAATAAAAGTGTTCAAGAAAGCTCCAGGCGGCGTAGAAATTATCCCCTCAGAATTAAAAATACTCAATAAAACTCCCGAAAAGCTTCCAATTGATATGACGGGAGAAAGTGTAAGTGCTTTAGATATAAGATTAGATAATCGTGCCTTAGATTTGCGATCCTTACGAAATCAAGCAATTTTTCGAATTAGGGGAGAATTATTACGAGCTACGAGAGGATATCTCTTTGCGAATCATTTTACAGAGATTACAACACCTAAAATTATTGGTTCCGCTACTGAAGGCGGTACAGAGTTATTTCCCATCATGTATTTCGATAGAGAAGCGTTTTTGACACAATCTGCCCAATTATATAAAGAACAATTGAGTGGAGTTTACGAGCGTGTATTCGAAATAAGTCCTTGTTTTCGAGCAGAAAAAAGTCATACCAAACGGCATCTCTGTGAGATCTTTATGTTAGATTTGGAGATCGCATTTGCAGATATGTCGGACGTGTTAAAAACGTTGGAAGGGTTAATTCATAATGTAATAAAAGATATACGCCAGAATGAGATGGATGCACTTAAATTCTTAAATATGGAGGATATCACTACAGTACCAGAAATTCCCTTTCCGAGATATACATATGAGGAAATTATTGATTTAGTCAATGATAAGTTTAATATGTCTTTAGAATTTGGGGAGGATATTCCAACTGAAGCATATCGCCAGTTAGATGCGGAGTTACCGGGCTATTATTACATTACTCACTGGCCCATGTCTATAAAGCCATTTTATATCATGCCCTCGAAAAATCCAAAGTATAGTGAATCATTTGATTTACAGAAGGGGTGGTTAGAACTCACTTCTGGGGGAACACGGGTGCACAATAGAGCTATGTTGGAACAGGCCTTAATTGATAAGGGATTAAATCCTGAGTCTTTCAAGGCTCATCTTGAGATCTTTGATTATGGTATGCCCCCACACGCTGGAGTAGGGTTGGGAATTGCTCGTTGGGTTGCTATCATCTGTGGATTAGATGATGTAAGAGAAGCAGTTATGTATCCCCGGACTCCTGACAGATTAGCCCCTTAAAATTTTATTTTTAATTTTAACTACAATACATTATTTTTTAGAATACATGTCATCTAATATTGATGAGAATTTTACCGAAAATTATATTAAAGCAGGAAAGGCTGTTATCGCTGCTAAAGAATTAGCAAGAAAATTAACACGACCAGGAGTTCTTTTTTTAGAGATTGCCGAGAAATGTGAGCAAGAAATCCTAAATCATGGATGTGAGTTATCCTTTCCAATCAATATTTCATTAAATGAAATCGCTGCTCATTATAGCCCTCCCATTGGAGACAAAACATTAGTGCCAGAGAAAGGACTTCTTAAAATTGATATTGGATCGCATTATAAAGGATATATTGCTGATTCTGCAATCACTATTAATTTAGATGGAGATCCCAATCTACAAAATTATTGTGAGGCAGCAGAAGAAGGATTAAATGCTGCAATAGATAGATTTACCCCGGGAACTAAATTATTTGAATTGGGAGAAGCAATTGCCAATGAAATTACAAAGCGAGGATTAAAACCTATAACGAATCTTGGAGGGCATAAATTGGAGCGATATATACTTCATGCTGGAGCCTTCATCCCCAATTTCAGGGAAAAGCGTCATTCTCAAATATTAAAACCAGGCGATGCTTATGCATGCGAACCTTTTGCGACATCAGGTATGGGCACAGTGGTGAATGGGCAAGATGCCTTTATATATCGATTTATCAAGAAAAAAACAAAAAATATCTCCTATGATCAACTAAATTATATGAATAAATTAGAAAAACTCACAAAACGCCTTCCTTTTTCACCTCGCCTTTTAGAGAAACACAAAATTATTCCTACTCCTAAAATTGATCGTATATTAAACATATTTTTAAGAAAAAATATCATTGATAAATACAATGTGTTAATTGAACGTACGGGAGCTCCCGTATCTCAATTCGAGCATACAATCGTAATTGATTTGGATGGTAACACTATTGTCACGACTAAAAAATAAGACTTCAATCAATATAGAGGTAATTCTATTATGTGCTGGAAAAGGAACACGATTCGGAGATATCACCCAGCGTGTACCTAAACCCCTCATAAAAGTAAAAAAATTAACAAATAAACCAATTCTTTATTATATCATTTATTTCCTAGTTAAAGCTCAATTTAAATCGATTAAAATAGTTACGGGGCATTTAAGCGAGAAAATCGAAGCGTATATTACTTCATTAAGACAAAAGGAATGGTTACAAGAGATTGAACTCGAACTCATTAATTCCAAAGACCAATACAAACGTGGGCCATTGTATTCATTTCTTTCATTGCAAGAAAATAGAGTTTTTTTTCGAAGGCGAACTTTATATATAATTCTTCCAGGAGATACTCTCTTTGAACCGTCCTATTTTCATGCGATTAGAGGTCTTATTAATTCTACGAAGAAAATAATTGATGATCATCCTGTAGTGTTTTATATACATTGTAAAAAAGAAGATTTACAAAAAATTTTTAACTATAACAAAGAGAAAGCAATCTCCATTATTAAACTAATTCCAACTCAGAAAAACTATGGAAAGAAGGTTCAGACAAAAAGCTTGAAAGAATATGGAACATTTGAATTTATCAATCACGTCTATCCCACATTTTTATTATCACCTAATATCATTAAGATGATTATAAAATATGAAAAGCAAATAGAAGTATCCTCCATCAAGGAAATAATAAATTATCTCTCAAAGAGAGGATATACAATATATGCAAAGGAACTTGAACAAATATATCTCTTTTATGATATTGATGATCAATCTACTCTCCAAGAGGTATACTTCAACGAATTTTACTGAGGATCTTATTAGTTGGAAGGATGGAACCTTTTACCCATGAAAGAAAGCCACGCCCTTAAGGGCGTGGGTGATTCTTTTCATTTCATTCAACCCGTTTGAAACTGTTTTCAAGTGATCCCATTGGGTTCGTGAATGAACTCTTCCATCACTAAATCATTAAATCATCACTCCCCCAAACGTTAAAAATGGGTATTGCTTCTTATACTATACCAAAAAAAAATCGGCATGACATCTTGAAATATACAAAAGAAGCTCACAAAGTGTATTCCTTGCATTAGCACCTCTTCTTCGTGGTTAAATACCGACAAAACGTGTTTGTAGAGAATCATGAACTCATCAAGTTCATGAAAGCCACGTTCAAGGACATTTCGGAGGAATACGGGGTGGATATAGAGGAAATGGAATGCCGAACGGATCACATTCACGTATTGGTATCTACCAAACCCACCTTGAACATGCCGAGCTACATTAACGCGTTAAAGGGGCGTTCTTCACGTTACGTGAGGAAACCCTTTCACGATTTCTTCAAATACAAGCTCTGGGGCAACCACTTTTGGTCTCCAAGCTATTTCATCGCCACGACAGGTAACGTGTCCATTGATGTCTTGAAACACTACATTGAGAACCAGAACAGGAGGTACAACTGACGATGATTGAGGCAATAAAGATCAGGATATATCCAATCAAGAAGCAACGGACGAAGTTGAACAAGACATTAGGTAGCGGTCGATTCCTCTATAATAAGATGTTAGAGGAGAGAAACGAGGTGTACGAGCGGTTAAAAGACGATAAAGAGGCATTATACCACTACACATACAAGACAGAAAAACAATACAAGCAAGAGTTTCTATTCCTCAAGGAAGCCAATTCACGGGCACTTCAAAACAAGACGCGAAACCTGATCACCGCGTTTCACAATTTTTGCGAGGGTTTAAACATCCCGCGAAAAGTAGGACATCCTAAATTCAAGTCCAAGAAAGGCGTGCAGAAATACACTAACGATAATGTCAACAACAACATTAAAATGGACTTCACGCGACATAAGATCAAGCTTCCGAAGGTATCGTGGATTTCCTTTCGGGATGACAGGGTGTTTTCGGGAAAGATAAGGCACGTCACGGTGAGCAGGACAAGGACTAACCAGTATTTTGTTGCCATCACGCTGAAAGCTCAAGACGATGCAGAGCCAAAAAATACGATACATGAAAAGGACATTGCGGCGTTCGACATGTCGGCGAAAGACTTTTTGGTCAATGATGCGGTTCGCATGAAAAACCCGCGATTCTATCGTTCGGTGGAAAAGAAACCCAAGCATCCTCACAGAAACCTATCGCGGAAGCAGAAAGGCTCCAAGAATTGGGAAAAGGCGAGGTTAGAATTAGCCACACACTATGAAAAGATATACAACCAAAAGAAGGATTGGACGCACAAGACCACCCGTGACTTGGTCAATAAATACGATGTCATCGTCTTGGAAACCCTCAACATCAAGGGCATGCAGAAGTTCAATTCAGGCTTGTCCAAATCGGTCACGTTAGATTTTTCGTGGCATCAATTCAAAACCTATGTAGAATATAAAATGAAATGGACGGGAAAGCACTTCATTCAAGTGAAATGGAATTTTCCTTCGAGCAAGAAATGTTCACACTGCGGTCAGATAACCAATGACCTTCCATTAGATGTTAGAGTGTGGACGTGTTCCACTTGCAGAACAACGCATGATAGAGACCTCAACGCCTCCATCAAATTGAAAGTCGGAGGAATCCGCATCTTAAAAGAAGAGAAACACATCACGATCATCCATGATGATAAAAATACCGCCGGGATGGCGGAAAGTCAAGCCTTTGGAGACGATGTAAGACCTGTCGCTATTCTTCAGAATGCGTGCAGGCGGTTTTCAATGAGGAAGGAAGCTCACACCTACGGGAAGGATTTACACGAATCTCCTTCCTTTAGGAAGGAGTAGTTCAACAGGAGTAATCATTAATACCTTTTGAAACAAAAAAAAAGGATAATAGGGTGTTCACTGAAACAACTTGTTATTGTGCATTGTTTCAATGATTCAAAGCGGATATTTTGTGGAGCTCTCCAGCTTAGCATCTCAATTGTATCTTGATATTCGATGTAAAAGTGTAATTAGAGATTAAAGCAGTACAATCTTCTTCAATTGGTATCTGTACCTCTTGATATCAGTATTTCAAAGATCCTTGCAATAAAAATATCCGAGAAGTGATGAGGTTTGATGTGAATATTAATTTTAGATGAATCTGAGGTTGTTTTTCACAGTAAATAGAAACATGTACCATAGATATTTCTGGTAAGAGATGAGAGACTTCTTGTTATTAAGCAGTATATATCAAAAATGTCGGCAAGTTTACCCGAACTAAACCAACTATATGTCTCATTGATACGGAATTATTATTAAACCGATGCAATAAATTTCCTATTATCCATATATAATATTCAAATCGTAGTATTTAAATGTTATGACAATTATCTAAAAATACTATTATATTACTAACAATTTAAAGATAAAACAAATTTAAAAAGCATAAGCCGTATAATTTCTATAATAATAAAAGTTATTATAGAATCTCATATTAAAATATTAATTAGCTAACTTAGTGATGAACCACATTGGAATCAGCAAATATTCAAATAATAATCCAATTTTATGGAATTGGAAATTTAAAAGCAAAATTAGTTAGACACCACGCGCCATTAAGTGCTGATGCGATCATCGATAAATTACCATTAGTGCTTCGAGGAAGATTTGGTCCGACATTTAAATCAAAACAATATTGGACACTTCCAGGAGTAGAAATTTATAAGGGATTAAATACCAATGCCCATAAAAAAGTAAAAAAGGGAGCTATTGTATATAATCCAAAGACGGATGAATTAATGATAATATTGGAAGATCAAGAACTTCCAACTAAAGTAAATTTAATTGGTGAAGTTGAAATAAATCTCGAGCTTGTTTTAAAAGCAAGAAATGGGTTGAATACCAAAATTGCTCCCATATAAGAAGAAGTATAAGAATATTGGAGTGAACTGAGTATCTTCAAGAAAGGAATATGTTGTAAAAATCGAGCATAACTTCTTAGATTATGAATCATTACTAACATCAAATAATACTAAGTTAAATTAAAAAGAGCAAAAAAGAAAGCAGAAAAGGAGAAAAAATTCTGAAATGGCGGCTTCAAAAAGATTGAATATCTTATTCTTACTACTATTTGTATTTACTTTTATTTATCTAGTTTGCATTGTTCTCTTCCCTGAGTTTCAAAAACTAATCATTGATGCTCGTGAATTTTTTACTATCTTCATTTATGAAACAAATTATTTTATAGCACTAATATTTGTACTTATTGTGTGTCTTATTGGTAATCTCTCATTTGGATTTCCCATTCCCTATCCATTTATCTTATTTCAGATCTCTAATTCTATTTATCAAAATTATAGTCATTTAAATATATTCACAGGACCTTTTACTTTAATATATCCGTTCTGGCTCCAGATCCTAGGACTTACCTTAGCGGGAGGGTTGGGAAGTGCATGCGGTGAAATACTGAGTTATATCATCGGATGGAAAGCAAAATCTATTGTGGGGAAAAAACAGTCTCAAGTAATCCGAAATATAGAAGGTTTTGGAAAACTTGTATTAAAAAATCCTAAAAGAAGCTATTTTTACATCTTTCTCTTTGCTGCATTACCCCTTCCAGATGATCCATTATGGGCAAGCATTGGTTTTACGGTTAAAAATGAAGATAATTATAAATTTTCTTTTATCTCATCAATTATTGCAGCTTGGATGGGTAAAAATCTGACGACTCTTTTCTATTGTATGTTACCAATTCTAATTGCTCTAGGACTTGCCAATGCGGGAATTGAGATAGATGATACATCAAGTATTATTACAGAAGCTATATTTCTTCTATTTACGATCTTTCTTATGTATATGATTATGGCATTCAATTGGGAGAGATTCTTAGAGGAAAAGGGGAATGAGATGATAAATTTTAATTCTAAGTGATTATCTCTAGTCTATAAACTCTGGGTTATTAATAATAAGCAGATTTTTAAGGGCTATTAGTTGTAATTCCTCTTAGTTACTTTTTGAGATGGCTTCATCGAAAATCTGAATTGTATCAAGTATTAAGTTTGCATTTTTTAATCTAAGTCGAATCTAAAAATGAGGGGCTTATTAATTTAAGAAGAATTATCCTAGAATATATGTTCCTATCATGAATTAAGTAAGGTGATACCTCATTTTGAAAAATGATGCTTTATTTTACTTTACTAAATATGATGGCGATGCTTCTTATGCTACTCAGAAGAATTTTCTAAGCAGTTCTTACACACAAATACCACTTTTCGCTTCTTTTCAGAGTTCTCATCATAATAGATCCGCTTATAAATATAATTCGAACATTTCTCACATACGGCGGGAGTCCTAGTTTCTTCCAATAATGGTCCTAATTTATCGAATGTCAATATTTTCGTTCACAGTTTTTTGGAAATTTCAATTTCGATTTGGGATATAATATCATTAAATTTATCTTTTCGTTTTTGATATCTTTTTCCTTTTCTATAAAAGGGACGACTTCCTAAGGTGATGTCCGAAATCTCAATTGCGGGCCCCATTCTCTGGCGTAATATTTCCGCAATCTCAACCGCTGTTGATATTTCTTTTCCTTCTCCGCAGATCAAAACGGAGTCTTTTCCACCGCTTAAGGCAAAAATTGCAGTTTTAATGCAATCATTTTTTTCTGCCCGCTTTCTAATTTTAATAATTGAGTTATTCATACTATAGAATCCTATCAAAAAATAGATTATTTTGTACAATTTTAAGAAATACGGTAACTAAAACTAAATTTCTCAAATATTTATTATAATTTATGAAATTTAAGTATAATAAATCCTTTAATTATAAGAACCTTTAATCCCATTTATACATTTCTAATTCATTAAGAATTTAGAAAGGATTTTTTCCAATAAAAGAAGAGATATAAAGTGTTTCTTATGGATTTAATGAGTGGAACATATATAGGAGGGTTAGTTTAGTTTTGCAAAGGCGTTTAGTTCCACTTCATTAAGCGTTTTGGTATATTTAGATATTTGTTTAAAAGCATTATTACAGAGCAGTCGCTCATCAGTACCTAAATAATCCCACCATTTATTGATAAATTTCATTTTATTGCTAAGGTCTTTCAAGATCATAATACAGAGATTTTTAGGTTTCTCTAATGAATCTAAGACGTTCTGAATGAATTCTCTTTTTTTTTCTTTATAGGAGGAGAATTGAGCAGACTCTTCCAAATGGTTTAACGTTTGTTCATATTCTGTAATCTTCTCTTCCAATGCGTCTCGAAACGGAGGAAATACATATTCAATTTCATCCTCATCGGTATTCCACGTATAAGACTCCTCTGGTACTGTCCATATCGGGTTTTGAGCGGAATTTTTTTTTGGAATAGGGATAACTCCATATAATTCTTGAAGTTTAGCGATCCCCTTATTTCTAATATTCTGCTCAACATAATCTAGATGTTTTTTCAAAGTTGTTTGATTTTTTTGGATATCTTTGATAAGAGTATGAATCCTTCGGAACAACTCTTTTTTTTCGGGTTTAAAAAAGAGGTTGAGGGGTTCATATCCTCCGGGAATTCCTCTCTGGGCATTCTTTAGGTGTAATGCTGCAATTCCCAAAGAATTTTTATTCATCTGTGTGTGATCAAAAATCAATCCAATAGCATCTGGATTATTGGTTTGATATCCTAACTGAGTGAGTGAATCGACAGGCGAAAAGAAAAAGCCGAATCCTGGATGTGTATGCCACCAACCAACGATAAAATCATTTTTCTCATCTTTGAGCGCTTTTTCATAGATTTGATAATCGATTTCAGCCATATCTACATATTGCTTATCTTCATACTCCACTCCTGCCCTCTCTCCCGCAACCATAGGGATGGCATCTTTTATGAAGACAAAGTTTTTCTCGATTGAGCCTACCAGAATTCCATACACTTCCCTCCATCTTTTCTTCTTAATTTCATCGCTTGCATATCTAATCCCATAACCCACGATCCTCTTATATGCTTTCCAAAAAAGTACAAAAGTTTTTGCTCTTTGTTTAAATTCCTCCTTCTTTTCTTTATTTAACAGAAAATTGAGAAATTCTGGATATTCCAATGACGCTTCAAAGGTAGTTTTTTTTTTCTTACTTTTGCTGCTGCTGAATAATTTCATAAATCATCATAGATTTCAAATTCAAAAGGTAAATCTCATTAATTAAATTATTACCACTTCACTATAATAGTATTGTGTTTTTGGAATTATAAGTATTTATAGATAAATATATTGATTAGAAAAAATATGACCAAACGGGTAATAGGGTTTTGCGGATTGCCGGGTTCTGGAAAATCGACGGCAATAGAAGCAATTGCAGATTTGGGAAAGATCGTTACTATGGGAGATGTAATTAGAAAAGAAGCAATAGAAAGGGGTCTTTCCTTGACAGATGAGAATTTAGGATTTGTTGCAAAAGACCTGCGAGAAGTGTATGGAAATAATATTATTGCAAAACGATGTATACATATAATTAAAAGCCAATCTCAAGATGTTATTTTTATCGATGGATTGCGATCAATGGATGAGGTGGAGGTATTTAGAGGTCATTGGAGATTTCCAGTTGTTGCAATTATAATTAGTCAACAAAAAAGATTTGAAATAATTAGAAACAGGGCACGGGATGATGATCCCAGCTCATTGGAGGAGTTAGAGTTAAGAGATGAGAGAGAAATCCAGTTTGGACTGAAAGAGGTTATTGAAAAAGCTAATTTTAGAATTGCTAATGAGGGATCGATTACACAATTAAAGAAGGAAACAAGACAAAAGGTAAAAAAGATTTTGAAGATTTATTGAAGATAATCAATAATGATCGTTGCCAATGATACTTTACTTATTTCATTATCGATAGAATCGGTTCCGATGATTTCATCCGCACCAGCTTTTAGAATTCGATACTTCGCATTTTCCAGCATTAATGCATGAGTAGCGGTCGCGTAGACCTTTTTTGCTCCATTTTCCTTGGCAATTTTAATGGCACTTGCCATGGTCCCTCCTGTAGCAATAATATCGTCAGCGATTACTACATCTTTATTTTTTAAACTTAATTGTCCCGACATAGTAATCTCACCGGTTTTTACATCCCTTTTCTTTTCAAACACGTCCACGGGTACATCTTCTCCAAAATGTTTGGCAAATGCTTTGGATCGTTTTAAGGCGCCTTTATCCGGGGAAATGACCACAATATCGGTTGCTCCCAATGACTTAATATAATCGGCTAATAATTTCATTGAGTCAATATTAACCGCCTTACAGGTTAATTCTTCGAGTGTGTTTGGGGCGTGAATATCCACTACATATAATTCATCTATTTCCATGGAATTAATAATACGGAGAATAACTTTTGCAAATTCTGATTCTCCCGGTCGAAATATTTTATCTTGGCGAGCATATGCCATATAAGGGATGATAGCAATTATTTTCGATACACCTATTCGTTTTACTGCGTCAATCATCATAAATAATTCAAATATTCGTGCATTTTGATCTCGAGTAGTGCTAGGACCTGTGGATTGCACAATGATGATTTCTTTATCTTCTAAGACTGTTTCATCCTCAATATTAAGCCGTAGATAGTTTTCACCATCCGGAAAGGTTTTAAACTCAGTATTGATGCACGGAATTCCTAAACCATTCGCTATTTTTACCCCCAATAATTGGGATGCGGGACCTACAATGAGAAACTTTTCTGATGATGTCATTTTCAATTAATCATGTATATTTCTAGTTATAAGTAATAATTAAGAATTAATTTCTTTCGTTTAAAATTTTAAGAATTCAAGGGTTTTTTTAAAAATTTCTTCTCGGTGTCCTTTAAAAGAATGACCGCCTTTTTTAAAAATTAAAACATTCTCTTCGGGAAGGTTCAAATGATTTTTTATTAATAGCAAATTCTCAAAAGGTATTTGGGAATCGTCTTTACAATGTGCAAGCAAAATTCGTTCTTTATTTTTGGGAATTTCTTTAAGATAATAGATGGGACTTATATGTTTGATTACTTTCTCGGGAAATTTGATTTTGCTTACACTATGATAATCATAACGCGTACAGAGTGCGATTAATTTCTGAGCTCTCTTTTCTATATAGCCTTGGGTGAGGATGATGGCACCACCCAGACTTCTTCCAAATAAACTGAGATTATAATCGTTCTCATTCTTATCATATAAATATGTATCGAGAAGCCATTCAATTACTTGATGAGCATCTGAAAAAATTGAAGGTAACAATTTGAGCCAGTTTTTACCGGTTTGAGCTGCTGTCTCACCATGAGCTCTATAATCATATGATAAAATATGTACCCCCGTGCTTGCGAATTGATTCGAAAAAAAAGTTGTTAAATAACTTTTTCTATGTTCTAATAATCCAGGAAAAATGATCATCCATTGGTTGGGCATGCTAGGTTTAGCAGCAGTATAAATAGTACCTTTTAAAGTGAGTTCTTTCCCGTTTATAGGGATTTCTACATCATGTGTAGTATAGGCTTCCATAAGGATGGAGAGAACTTATTTGTGAGTAGTGTACTTTTCAATCGCTTTTCTCAGAGTTCTAACAGCTAATTCAGCGCAATGTTTATGATCATCCGGTAATCCGTGAAGAGCTTCATCAATTTCTTCTGGTGTTAATTTTTTGACTTCATCTACTAACTTACTTTTTATCAGTAGTGTTGTTTGGGAACCCGTTGCGACTGAAGCGCCGCAGCCATCTGTGATAAAATGAGCATCTTTTATTACTCCATCTTCGATTGTAAGGAAGAATTGCATGGTATCTCCGCAAGGTCCTTTATAGGCTTCTTCGACGGTATATTCCTTTGGTTTTCCCCAATTCTTAGGATCGTGAAACAGATTCACGATATACTCATTATAATCTTCCAATTCCTGCTCAATTATTTGCTTCTGGAGATTATCTACAAATTCATCAAAACTATCTTTCTTCTCATCCAATTTTATATCCACTCCAATTTTTAATCTTTTTAAGGTTAACACAAAAGCGAAGATAATTATTCTTATGATTCATCATGCTTAAGTACATGTTTCTCTAAATGATGTATCATTTCTTGATCTTTAGGTAATTGTTTATATTTTTTCACCAAATCTATGATTGACTGGTTTATAGAAGCATGTTCGGGAAGACATCTACTTTTTTGTAAGAAATCCTCCCCGTGTCGAATAGCAGCTAAATTTTCAGTAATTTTTGTGAGTTCAGTTGCGATAATCCCATTCATATATATTAAATCAGCAATCATTTCCTTTATGTATATTAAAAGAGAGACATTATCAGCAGACATAGTTAATTAGATAAAGAAATCCTTAAATAAAAAATCTTCAAATCAAAATTTAAAATTGTCATATACCGTTTCTTCAAAGAAATATCATGAAAAAAATAAATTGAATGTGTTCTTATCGCAATATAGTTATAGAAATATGGAATAATTAAGAATGGAAGCTGATGAATTTCAAGAGGCTGTGGTTTCTTTGAGTTTTTTAATTATTATTTTCTCATTCATATTAATCGTTCTGACTGTAAATTTCACTCAAATTTTTGATCTTGAGGTTAATTTCGGTCAAGAACTCTTTATATTAAGCATCATCAATTGTCTATTGAGCATATACTTCATAATTGAAACTCTACGCATTAGAAAATTGCCCCTCTCAGAAAATGAAAATATTTCTGGAACAAAAAAACGAGAAAGTATTGCGGTATTGTTTTTTATCCCCCATATCATCTATTTCATTATAATTCTTATTAGGGAGAGTTATCAAATTATAACTATAGTAAGCAGTATATTAATCTTTCTTGAATTCATCCTAATATGCATCATAATAAAAGAGTCCTACAATATAATAATTCGAAAGAAAAGAGAGACGGGGAGAAATTAAGAGTAAAGTGAGTGGTCATAACTCTCAATTTGGAAGCAAGAAAAAGGGAACTATAAGATATCTGTTACCGTTTTGCCAGTTTTTCAAGAGCTCTGTCCACCATCTTTATTTTTGTGCTGTAGGTTTCCATTAATTCTGCAAATTTTGTAAGATCTATCTCATTATTTTGCTTCAGAGCCTTTAATTCGTTGATAGCACGTAACATTCCTGCTTTTTTATCCAAAAGCTTCTCTTTTTTGGAATAGGGAATTTTCTTTTCCAATTTCTTTTTCTTAAATTTTATAAATCTGTATTGGTTGACATCCTTTGGTACAAATTGTGTTAAATATACAGTAGATTTAGGAACAAAGGGAGCCAAATTTTCCGGGATTACAATGATTGGTTCCGGATCTTGAATCTTTTTAATTTCTTCGTATTCTAAACTTTCTACTTGGTTTTGTTTGATATCTTCCTCCACAATGGAAAGATTATCTTGTAAGATTTCTTTCTCCTCCTTTGAGATGTCTTTTAATGTATCAATCATCATACTCCAAATATTTTTGGCCTTTTCGTAATAAAAATTGGCTTTTTGTTTTAGCTTCAAAACCCTCTCATGATTAATGGTTGTAATTGACGAATTATTTGATGCTTCAGCTTTAAGAAAACATGATTTTCCCATATCATAATGAAATTGAGCCCTCACCTGTTGCTTCTTTTTTTCTTCATGCTTTTTTAAATATAGGAGGCGTTTTGAAAGTGCAGAGAGCCCAGCATATAATTTTGAGGCAAAATACAGGTTATTTTGCTTCTCTTCTTTCGATGCCGCAATGCTTTGAGCAATGATTCTCGTTTCTTCAGAATTTAATTCTAAATTAATTGGAGCAAGAGTCATTCCAATCTTTTTCTGATGGATAGATGCTGCGCTGAAATATGCCGCTGCTTTAAACATTTTACTGCATTCCAGCATGGCAATAATAGCATTTTCAAAATCCTCTTTATCTTCATATCGTTCTGAGATTAAATTATAAGATCGTGCCAACACCCAAATTACCCGAGCACATTCATACATAATATCCTGGATCTCTATATCAATATTTTCTTCGGGATCATGAAAATTGGGGGTAATATCCAGTTCTTGAAGGATTTGAAGATGGTTATCCGTTCCGTAATTAATATTTAATGTTCTGGTATATTCTAAAACATAATTTAAATCGTCCAAATCTATCTCTTCTTCATTTTTTTCCAAATTTTCCTCCAAATGCTTGATCTTAAAGTGGAGATACCGAATCCGCATTAAGGTTTCTTCATCTTCGAAATATTTACTCATTTATTACTCAACCAATAATTTTTATACAATTATATTTAAATATATTAAATATTTCATCATTCATTAATTATAAGGTATATTTCAATTCCTTTAAAGAGAAGAGTTCTTACGTTCTCTTAAATAGAGGTGAAAAATAAGAAAAGATGTCTGACAAATCGGTTTTCATTTATGAATTTGTCTCCGGAGGCGGTTTTAATAAAATTAATATTCCAATTTCTCTATTTTGTGAGGGATTTGCAATGCTTCGGGCGACTATCGCAAGCTTTAAAGAATTAAGTTTCAAAATCACTACCTTACTAGATGATCGAATTACCTATTTATCATGTTACTTAAAGACAGATCAAATTGATTTTGTTGCTGCTTGCGATGAATATTACGATTTATTTGAAAATCATGTGAAAAAATGTGATTATTGTTTTATCATTGCTCCCGAATTCTCTGAGATTCTCTATAACCTCACTAAAATAGTAGAAAAAAATGAAAAAACTCTTTTAAGCATTAATCTACCGGGAATTAAATTGGCAACTCATAAATTCAAAACCTTTCAATATTTTAAACAATATGGTGTGAAAACTCCTCAAACATACTTACTTCCTCGAATATACAATTTCTTCGATAAAGATTTTGCAATTCGTCAATTTAAACGATTGAAAGGTCCCATCGTGATTAAACAGGAAGATGGAGTGGGTGCTGACGGTATTTTTCTTCTCACATCGGAGAAACAAATACATCATTTTTTTGAAGATTTCTCTCATAAATTAGATCCTGAAAAATCATATATTCTCCAAGAATACATCGAAGGAGAAGATTTAAGTGTATCTTTAATCGGCACTTCTAATAGTCCTATTATATTAAGTATAAATAGCCAATCCATTAATATTTCTGCTCAAAACACGAGCTCGGAATATATAGGGGGAAATACACCTGTAAAAAATTTTGAGACGGTGAAGAAAGAAATTATTAAGGTATTAAACTGCCTAAATCTTGAATTGTTTCAAGGATATTTTGGTATAGATTTTATACGAAAATCCAATGGAGAAAATTACTTGATTGAAATCAATCCTCGTTTAACTACTTCCTACATAGGAATCTGCAACATCTTGCATTCCAATCCTGCAGAATTAATTGTGCAAGCCAAATTAGAACCATTAAAACTTTTAAATGAACCTTCTTTGAAGAAAAAGCATTCAAAATTCTTGCGATTAGAACTTGAATATATTGGAGAAAAACCTATCGAAGAGCTTCAAGAAAAAACTATCCCAGATCTTATTAAATTGATTCCTGAGATATTGACTCCTCCAATAACAGTTCAATCTTTATCAGAAGAGCACTCGTCATTAATAAAATCTAAATATTCGTGTTTTATAGCAACAGAAGAAAGCTCCTTTTTTGAATCCGAAAAAAGAATAAAAAAAATAAAACGGTTCTTTAAAGAAAATCATTTTAAAATACTTTCATGAAAAGGGCAAAAAATTTCTGGAGAAGAGGAAAAAGAAGATCATAGATTTTTTTTCTGTTTAATGGCATTAATTAATCGTTTCATTATTTCTCTGTCCGTTAACAACCCATTGGGACCATCCTTGACTTTTCTTAAGCGTATAGGTACATTATCCATACGATACGCGGTACCTTCTGCCTCTACCCCACATATTTTCACCGGCAGTACAACATCTGCTAAAGCAGAGGTAGGTGTTTCGTGAGGCTCTACTGAAATTAAAGGATGTTTAAGCATATTTTCTACTGCTGCTGCAGGAAAATTTAATACGGGATCAGAAGCCACTACAATAGTAACATCAATTTCATCTCTTAAAAGTGCTGGAACAACCGAGTATTCTCCCGGATTATATCGCGGATAACCTCGAGAAAAGTCAATAGCCAATGGATACCCTGTATTCCAAGAAAATACAATATTGGAGCCCGCAACATTGTAATGTCCTCGCATTGGTTGAATTAAAAATTTTGTATGATCATTTAATTCTCGTGTCAAACAGATAGCATTCTCAACATTTCTATGATGAGACAAACTATGCGTTAAACCAAGCCCATAATAAATCACTCCATAATTGCATGATTTCATAACCTCAACTAATTGCTCAATTTGTTCTCTGGGTATCCCACTCACATATTCTTCTTCAAGTTCTATACCTTTAAGAACCGTCCTAAGAGCGCTAAAAAGTTCATAATCTTCACTAGGATTTACTTTAATATGCAAATCTGCAAGTTGAGCGGTATGGGTAGTACGGGGATCGATTACAACCATAAAACGATCATTTAATCCATCCTTTCTAAAATAACCTCTGATAAATTCACTATACCTGCCCAGATGTCGTGGATGGGCATGTACCGGATTACATCCCCAAAAAATTACCAAATCAGCTCTATTCTTGTAGTCACCTAAGGTTGATTTAGGTATTCCCGCATCTTGCATTGCCATAATGCTGGGACCATGACAAATAGAAGAACAATTATCAAGGATTCCGCCTGTGATTTCGGCTAATTCCACTCCCAATTGTATTGCCTCTGCCTCGGTACTTGACCATCCATACAATAAGGGACGTTTTGCATTGGCAAGAAGAGTAGCAGCTTTTTCTAATGCCTCTTCCCACGTAGCAGGATGTAATTCTCCATCCTTGCGAATCATGGGTGAGGTGTATCGATCGGAATTATCAGAATTTGAAGAAAAGTAGATTTGTGTTCCAATTTTACATGCATTTCTCACTTCTACTACTTCATCATTCACAACATCCACCTCTAAATCATCACACAGCGACCCACAAAACGGACATACCACATCGGTATGAGTTTTTACATGTTTGTTAATCATATACTATCACTTTTTATATTTTTTTAATAAGGCGATTGTACCAAGTACTTTCCCATTCTCTACAACTTCTACTTTCGCTTTCATACCCTTATAGGTTGGAGTACCCATTCCTTGTGAATCAGGATTTACTAATTGGTTTGCCCAAGGCCCGGCAGGGATGAATATAATTCCGGGATGGGGTGCTTCTTCAGATAGTATAGAATATACTACAACCTCACCATATTCTGTAGAAACCTTTACAGGCGTTCCAATAAGACACCCTAACTTTCTAAAGTCTTCTTTATCAAATTTACAGACACCGGCGGCTTGTACATACTTCTGCTTAGTTTTTCCTGCTTCTAATGCGACTCCTTGATCAATCTGTTGCCCAGTTATTAACACCAAATTTTCTAAGCTCATTATTTTTTCTTTTTATAAAAGTTTTAGAAATTCTTTATCGATATGTATGAAAAAACATAATGACTTTTATACTTTTTTCCGCTTCAGAAGGAAGAATTCAAATATATTTGAAACTCAATATAATATATTGAAGTATAAAAACAAATCCCTTGAGAAAAGATAATGCAAAAAATGAAGGAAAAAAAATAAAATGTTACCAAAAGATTAAATAGAATCTGATAAAATTATTCTATAACAACATTGATTAAAATTGTTTAGAATAATTTTTAAAATATGTGAGAAAAAATGTCCGACAACAAGGATTATGAACTTGACAGCGAAAGCCCCGATATTTTTAATTACCTTCGAGAAGAGATCCCCGTAGAGGATTTAAAGGACTATGCCTCACCTAAAAGATTACAATCCATTGATTTTATTAAAGGTTTTGCGATCATTTTTATTATATTTGCTCATACATCAGCAGAATGGTTTTCAAGTGACTGGGCATTCCTTCATTGTGTGCTTTTTCCAATCTTAGATGTGTTAGGGCCCGCCCTTTTCGTATTTTTATCGGCATTATCAGTAATTTTTTCTGTAAAAAGAAAACAAGGGATTCTCCCAGAAGTAGTTATTCGAAACCGTGTCTTATCAAGAGGAATATCGATAATGTTGATAGGGGCACTTTTTAATTTATTATATTCTTTAACAGGAGAATATTTAATGCCCTTTCCTTTTAATGTCTTCTCTCCCCCACATTGGATTGCTTCAAACCCGTTTCCCCTTAATTTATGGGGATGGAATATTCTTTTTTTCTTGGGATTTACTCAGATTCTCTCATATTTATCGCTAAAGCTCGATAAACGAACGAGAATCTTTTTGGGCTTATTAATAATATTCTTTGGACCTGCGGTACGGGAAATTATTTTTTATTCAACTCTTGAAATGTATTATCCTTTTCAAGAATTTGATTTTATCATTTATTTCCTAAACTTTATCATTTCCAGCCCGATTCCACAACTGCCCTTGCTACCTTGGATTAGTATTATTTTTATATCCACAGTTTTTGGAGAATATTTGTATAATTCAATGATGAAAGGAACAAAACAAGAATTAATTTATCTCTCTCGAATATTTGGTATTTGGGGGTCTATTTTTCTAATTTGTGGTATTCTTCTTGGCTTTCGATTGGATAACCCCAATATTTTAGATCCCGGGCAATCAACCCTCTATACATTCATAGATTTAGTATTATGTGCAAATGACCAATACATCATACCCGAGATAAGGATTCCCGGTATCCCAGAATTCATGGTGAGAGGTTATGCTTCAAATATTCTTTATTTAATAGGATGGTCTCTTCTCCTGATTGCAATTAGTCTTCATTTCTTAGATATTAAAGAGAAAAGGAATCACTTCACGGAGATGCTGGTATTTTATGGAAAGGTCTCCCTTTCGTTATTCTTATTTGTATTTGTATTTGACTTTCTCTTTTATGATGTCTTTCCAATATGGTTTTTCGTGATTGCTACGCTTGGAATTACGGGGTTATTGGGTTTTCTGATGTATATTTGGATGAAATATTTCAAAGGAGTCGGGAGCCCCGAATGGATTATGGTTGAGATTAGTAGAATTACTCAAAAGACAGAGGAAAGTATCAAAAAGACCGAGGAAAGCATTAAACAGAAGATTAAACCTAAAATGGAGAACACATAATCAACTAATTTGATTCAACTCTTATTTAACTCTATCTTTTCTTTTGTTTTCATTGTTTTTTTATTTAATTTCCACTCGGAAGGAGAGGAATAATCTTTTTAAAAAATAGATACAAATATTAAATAGGTTAACAAATAATACAAAATTGAATGAATCAATAGAATATTCTTAATAATATTTATATTAGAAAGTATTACATTATTTTGTAATTCTTAAGATAATCGTGATATAGTATATTACCTATAAAAAATAGAGTGCAAATTGCTCAATAATAGGTGTAAATTATTCTAAAGTATAAGATAACGCTTTTTGGACCAGCAGCTGTTGGAAAAACAAGTATTCTGCTTAGATATATTAAGGACTTTTTCTCTCATAACTTAAAAAAGACGATAGGCAGTAATTTTTTAATTAAAGACCTCAATATTGATGATAAAGAGGTAAGACTTCTACTTTGGGATATAGGCGGACAAGAACGCTTTTCGAATCTGCGTTCCATTTATTTTAAAGGTAGTAACGCATCATTGGGCGTATTTGATGTCACAAACAAACAAACTCTCTTGAAGGTACCCGGTTGGGTTAGCTCTATTAAAAAATCAGTAAAAAAAGGTATTCCAATAATTTTAGTGGGAAACAAGATTGATTTAGAACGAGTGGTAAAAAGAGAGGAAGCAGAAGAATTAGCTCATAGATTAGGGTGTGAATACATGGAGACTTCAGCAAAGACCGGGGAAAATGTCAAAGAAGTGTTCGAAAAACTGGCAAGAGCATGTATAGAAAGTTAAATAATTCATAGTATCATAGTATTTTGAACAAATAAGATGATTTCTGGTACCTTTAAATTTTTATGCCAAATTTCTTCAATTCTTTTCTTAGATGGGAAGCATCCTGAAATATAATACCTTTAATTCCCAACAGTTCTGCTGCCTTTACATTTTTGATTCCATCATCGATGTATATAATTTCTTGAGGTTTACAAGCCGCCTTCTCGATTGCCAGTTTAAAAATTCTCTGATCGGGTTTTAACAATGATACATGGTGGGATAAAATAATTTCATCAAAATAATCCAAAAAATCACAGCATCCGGCATTTAAATAATCCCAATGGCTTTGATTAATATTTGAAAGACAGATAAGCATATATTGCTTGCTTTGAGCAATTTTCCTAAGTATTTGGACCATTTCACTATTGATACCGCTTATTATCTTATTAAAAGCATCAAAGAACTGTGCTTGAGAAATTTCACTATGCTTTATCTGTAAAATCTCGCAAGAGAGATGATAAAAATCAGCATCACTCATCTGTCCCATATGATATTTTTCGGATTGTTTGAAAAACTTCAACATGAAGGGAGTTTTTGGTCGGCTCATTGGAAAGGGGGCATAAATATCTTGAAAAAAAAGCGATATATCCAACTCAACAAGTACTCCTCCGAGATCAATGATAAAAGCCTTAATAGCTGACATGACCCCTCATTTTCGAAAATATATTTTAGTGGAAAATCTACGAAATGGGATGGGAAGCTTATATTTGGGATAATCTTTTGTTTCTAAGTCTAGTTTTTCTAAAAGCGTTTCAATGGGGATATTATTGATTTGTTTTGCAGTTCTTTTCTTTGAACCAAAGGGTTTTCCTATCAATCGTTCTCTAATCGAGATGGTGCGGTTTTCGACTTCTTTCGGGCCGATAATCACCGTATAAGGAATCCAATCTACCTCGGCTTTTCTGATTTTTTTACCTATTCTTTCATCGCGATCATCAAAATCGGTTCTATAACCTTTTTGATTTAAAATAGCTAGGATTTCAGAGGCATATTCATGCTGAGCTTCACTCACCGTTAAGATCCGTATTTGAACGGGTGAAAACCATGTTTTAAATCCCGGTACTATGCTATCAATTTCTCTTTGAGCAGTTTCCAATAATCCCCATAAAATTCTTTCCAATCCTCCCGAGGGTGAATTATGAAGAATAATAGGATGTTTTACCTTTCCATCCACATCCTCAAATGAAATATTGTATTTTTGGCGTTTTTTACCGCCTTGCTCAATGTATTCTAGGGAACTCTCCACATCAATTTGGATGGTAGCCAAGGTAGCGCTCTTATTTTGTGCCGAAAGGACGGCTCTTTCAAATTTTAAGATGAAGTAATAATACCTATCTTCCCATAATTCTAGCAATGCTGGTTGATTTTCTTCTTTTATTAATGCTTTTATCCACTCTTTATTTTGAGCATAGAATTCTTTAGTGGTTCTGAAGATAATATGAGATTTTAGTCCCAAATCTTCCATTATTGACTTATCTAATTCATATTGCTTTCTAAATTCTTCAATTGATGAAGGAAGATCTTTACAGAGCGTATGAAAATCGGGCATAACGAAGGCGCGTAATCTTCGTAATGCCGTTAATTCACCCTCTTGCTCTCTCCGAAAATCATATTGTTCCCATTCATACACCCGTAATGGAAAATATTGAGGTTTTAAGTTCATCGAACTAAACATATCAAACTGTAAAAAGTCTCCCGCAAACCGTAATAGATATCTATCACGACCAGATTCAACCCAATAGGTTCTTGCAGGAAATCGTGCGGTTTGAGCCGTTAGTTTATTATTTTTAACCGTATACATCAAAGGAGTATCCACTAAGATTGCTCCAAAATCAATTAGTTTGTCTTCTAAATAATTTTTAATGAGATTCTTTATAATAAGCCCTTTGGTATACCATCGTAAATTTCCGGGATCTGTATTTGGATCAAAATCAAGCAATTCAAATTCTTGCATAGATTTAATATGGGGAGGTTCTTCCCCTTTATCTTCTCTTGGTGCCCCCAATTCAGATTGAAGAAAGAGAAGAAATTCCTTGTCTTTAAAATCTTGTGCATTTTTTATATTATTCTTTTCATCAAGCTTTAATTCAATTTCTGTGCCTTGGGGGGTGATAACCTTAAATTCTGCGTTTTCCATATGTTCTTCGGGTTGTATATAGAGTTTTACATCTCGATACATTTCTGCTAATTCATGTCCAAGACAACTTAGCTTGAAGGATTTATACCAACCAAAAGGAGAATACCCCGCTTCTATACCTCTTTCTTCTAGTTTTTCTGCAATCATCGGGCATACTTCCATCGCCTGAGGGTCATTGCTAAGAAATTTACTCAAATGTGCCCATGGGTATACTAATACCTTGTCTACATGATATTGGGTATGATCTAATATTAATTCTTTTAATTTTCTTTTTTTCCCAGGTATTTTTCCCTCTTCTACTTTTTTGTTATGTTCACGTATTTCCTCGTTTTTTTGACGATTTAGCTCTGGAAATTCCGTAATAGAAAAAATAGCTTGTTCAATCACATCCGCCCCTTGTTTTGAAATGATTTCAACATCATAAGTATCTTGATCTTCTACAGAGACAAATGCAACTAAGATTAAGCCGTCCATTTTGATAATGTCTTTTTTAAATTCTTGAGGATTAGACGTAGCAATTTTTTGTTTGTGGACTTCTACACCATTAGAATGAATTAATAAGATTTTCATTATAATCTATCTCATTTAAGAATCTTTCTTGAAATATAGTATGAAGATTAAGAATGTTCATTATATTGCAAACTAATTATTAATATGAAAAATTCCAATTAATAATTACTAAATGATTAATTCTTAAAGCTTCTTAACTAATAAATTACTGAAGGTGTGAGAAAAAATGAAAGAAAATTTTTCGAAAGTTACTGAGAAATTGGATGAAATAGACGAGCAAAGAGAACAGATTTTAAAAATATCGAGAGAGATAATACGTGAATGTAGTATTTCTATAAAATCTATTCATAGAAAAAACTTAGATGAATACCATACAAAGATTAAAAAAATAGAGGAACGATTAGGCGAGTTCAGAAAATTAGTGGATACTTATCCCGGATATTTTTATAAATATCTAAAAACTCCTGAACAAGAATATGCCGAAGCAATACTGTTATACTCAATTATAGAGGAAAAACAAATTCCCACTCATTTGGATCTGAATATTGATCCTCTTCATTATACATTAGGGTTCGCAGATGTGGTCGGAGAATTGAGGAGATATATTTTAGATAAGATTAGAGATTCTAAAGTTGCTGAGATAAATAAGATTTTAGAAACAATGGATGAAATTTATTCACATTTGTTTTCATTAGATTATCCAAGCGGATTAACTAAAGATTTGCGGCATAAAACAGACGTGGCACGAAAATTATTAGAAAAAACGCGGGGAGATATTTCTGTATCAATTCAAATGCATAAACTTACAAAACTTTTGAAAAATAGCAATAAAAAAATGTAATACAATGATGATGTAATAGAATTTTTGTTGCATCAATTTCGGATAAAATGAATAATATGAGTTATATATTTATAAATTATTTCTGAAAATTGATACCATCTTAAAGGAGAGAATAAATTTGACTCAACAGCTATAAGTAGTGGAAATAATTTATCAGACCCCTCAAGAACACTCCACCTTTCAAGGTGGAGATGAATTGAGGTCTATTTTTTTTGTTCCAAAAAAAATCAGAAAAGCATCATACTCTACTCTATTTAAGTGTGATGATTTGTTTTCCTATATATAGATGAGTAAAGCCATCAAGTTACGGATATTCCCGAACGAGAAGCAACGGATTCAAATACACGACACCATCGGCTGTGCACGCTTCATTTTCAACCAGATGTGAGCAGAACGGAAGGAGGTATACGAACAATTAAAAGACGATAAGGATGCTTTGTACGCGTACACATACAAGACGGAAACAGAATACAAGACGGACTATCCGTTTCTGAAAAAGGCGGATTCCATTGCCTTACAAGGCTCACGAGAACACCTGGAGGCGGCATATAAAAACTTTTTCAATGGCTCCGGCTTTCCCACGTTCAAGTCCAAGAAAGCACGGGAAAGCTACACCACGAAGATGACCAACGGAAACATCAAGATTGATTTTCAACGAAAAAGGATCAAGCTTCCGAAACTTTCGTGGATTTCGTATGCTGATGACCGTATTTTTGCCCAAAACATCAAGCACGTCACCGTGTCCAAGACCAAAACGGGTAAGTACTACGCGTCGCTCACCTTAGAAAAACAGCCCGATATGTCTCTTCTCAGGTATCTCCTCTTTTCCAAGATTACTGCCTTTGACATGTCGGCAAGGGACTTCTTGGTTAATCATCTCGTTAAAATGGAGAATCCACGCTTCTATCGAGCCGAAGAGAAAAGGATTGTGAAAGCTCAGCGAATTCTGTCCCGAAAACAAGAAGGCTCGAAGAACTACGAAAAAGCCCGTCGTAAAGTCGCCAAGATCCACGAAAAAGTGTATAATCGCAAGAAGGATTGGACTCACAAGCTCACCCACACGTTAGCCGATGAGTACCACGCCATCATTCTTGAGGACTTGAACATCAAGGGCATGCAGAAGTTTCATTCGGGCTTGAGCAAATCTGTCACGTTAGATTTTTCGTGGCATCAATTTGTAACGTACTTGACCTATAAAATGAAATGGAACGGACACCATGTAATTAAAGTCGATAGGTTTCATCCGTCTTCTCAACTCTGTTCCGCATGTGGTGAGAAAACCAATCACCTCACACTGGACATGAGAGAGTGGACATGTTCCCATTGCGGAACGCATCACGACAGGGATGTAAACGCCTCCCTTAACCTTCTGTATAAAGGGCTTCTCGCGTTAGTGTCCGAGAACCCGCTCATGCTCATCCATGATGATACCCCTACCGTAGGGACTACGGGAAGTCACGCCTTCGGAGAGGAGGTAAGACCCATCAGTATTCTCACGAATCTGTATCGGCACACCTCGAGGAACAAGGAACTTCGTCTTGCGAAAGATGAATCTCCACCATTTATGGTGGAGTAGTTCAAAAGCTATTGATGTATAAAAAACATTCCATAGTTGAAGAATTTGAAAAGAAAATAAATTGAGATCTACAAATGGGATGGAATGCGTTAAATTGTACATATGCAGTATGTTTTTCAGGATTTGCAAGACCCCATTCTGCTACTTCTTTAATCAGAGAGCCTTGAGGTATCTGAAAGTGATAGCATTGACTAAAAGCTACTAATTTCTTTTACCAATTAATAAATCAGTTTTTCCTTATCTTTTTGCCTCAAAAATGAAGCATATCGTGATATCAAAGAAATTAGAGAGATAGTGACGATAATAATCAAATTAATATTCTGCACCAGTTTATTTGTAAGGATATGAGAAATAACAATAATAATACTCAGATATGTTAAAAAATATTTTCCTATAGGATCATAGATTGGTTTTTCAAGTTTAGAAGAAATAATAAATTGAAAAAACATAAATGATAGTAAAAGTAAAACCCAATAGGGAAATATACCATTTATCATAAAAATAGTAAATATATTAAAAATCAGAATAAAATCAGCAGCAGCATCAAAATATCCTCCAAATGTTGAACAGACATTCAATTTTCTTGCAACGAATCCATCTAAGATATCCGTGAAGAGAGCAGTTAGATATATGAAAATATTGATAATTACCGCATTCATCTCTATAAAATTAAAGACTATGAATGCAAGAAAAATTCGAAATAAGGTTAAAAGATGAGGGATGTGCACTTTGTTCATATATCATCTTAGAATTCAGATGTTTTAAATCTTGAATAGTCCAATATTGTTTTAAAAATATACTTTTACCGTTAAAAACCAGCGAATTGGGAATGAATGTATTAGAATCTAATGGAAAAATTCTAATAAAATCAATGATTTAAAAATTCACAGCAGATAGTTGATTTCGCATATTGCGTGAATTGTTTTTTTTTTTATTTATTAATCATTAGTTTAATTGAGTTTTTATGACAATATTTGACATTGATAAACTTAAGCGGGAAGCAAAAGAAAATTACGAGAAAGCGTGGCGAGAATCAAAAAAATATCTTGACCTTAAAGGCAGATATTATACTCTCCAAAAAAAAGGAAAGGGACACCCCATCCAAAACTTTATTTCACAGGCACGATCTATATTGATTGATTTAGGATTTGAAGAGTTAATTCTGCCGATGTTTGTAGAAGAAAATGAAATTTATAAACAATATGGTCCAGAGGCCGCGTTAATACTAGACAGGCTTTTTTATCTGGCAGGACTCCCCCGTCCTGATATTGGAATCTCCGATAAAAAAATTGAACAGATTAAACAAATCATACCAAAATTTGATAAAGTAAAAGAATTAAAGCAGATTTTTAGGGATTATAAAAAAGGAGAGATAGAGGCAGATGATTTAATAGAAGTATTCCTCGAAACTTTAGAGATTCAAGAAAGCCAAGCAACGCGAATTATAGATGAGATTTTTCCGGAACTAAAGCAGCTAAAACCTCTCCCCACCACATTAACTCTTCGGAGCCATACCACTGCGCTTTGGTTTAAAATCTTAGGAGTGCTCAGTAAGAAGAAACAACTCCCATTACAATATTATTCAGTGGCAAAAAAATTCAGGCGAGAACAAAAGCTGGATGCTACTCATTTATATGATTCATATACATTATCCTTAGTCGTGATGGCAGAAAAAATATCATTAGAAGATTGCCAATCAATTGCTAGTACTGTTTGTGAACAGTTAGGATTTTCGGAGAGTAGAACAGAAATTAAAAAGGCAACTTCAAAATATTACGCCCCTCAAACCGAGTTTGAAATCTTTGTTCAACATCCTCAAACTGAAGAATGGATTGAAATTGGGGATGGAGGTTTCTATAGTCCCGTGAGTTTGGCGCAATATGATATAGCATATCCCGTCTTTAACGTGGGATTCGGTGTAGAAAGAATTTGTATGATTAAAACGGGGATATCAGATATCAGAAAATTGGTTTATCCCTATTTTTATGAAGACCTCTCATTTACCGATGAGGAGATCGCCGGCGGGTTATCTTATAAGTTTATACCATCTACTGAAAAGGGTGTGGAAATCAAAGATGCGATAATTCGGGAAGCGATGCAACACAAAGAAAAAGCATCTCCCGTGGATCTTATTGTATGGCAAGGGACAATAAAGGATCACCCTATAAAAGTTTCACTCTGGGAGAAGGATGAAGGAGTAAAATTGTTAGGACCCGCGGCGTTAAATAAGATTTGGATAAAGGAGGGGAATATTTTAGGATTTGCACCCGATAAAGCCCCACAAGGAGCATATGATACGGGGAAAACATATTTAGAAGGAATTGCTAATGAAATGGCATATAATATCGAAGTGCTATTAGATCAAAATAAGGAAGAATTTACTCATCGCGTAAAGATGTGCTATAGAGCATCTGAAATAAATTTGGAAATTGACGACATTATCATGGAATATATTCATTCCGCTCAGAATAAGATAGATGTCAGAGGCCCTGTGTTCATTAATCTTTCTTATGAAATAATGGATGAGATGTAATTAAACAAATAATGATGGGAAACAATATGAATGAAAAGCCTAAGGTACTTGTAGCAGGTACTTTTGATATTATCCACCCAGGTCATCTTTTTTTGATTAATGAAGCTGCAAAATTAGGTGAAGTATATGTGGTTGTTGCTACAGATGAAAATAGAGAAAAATACTCAGGAGAAACCCCTATTGTGCCCGAAAAGCAACGCCTTGAGGTAGTAAAAGGCCTTAAAAATGTGAAGGAGGCACGATTAGGACGGCGAGATAATAATACACTAAAAACTGTGGAAGAATTCGACCCCGACATCATTCTACTGGGGCCAGATCAGAAATATAATGTTAGCGAACTTAGAGAAGGGTTAAAACAACGAAATTTAGGAGAAATTGAGGTGAGGCGTCTCAAACAGTATTATGATAAATTCGAATTGACAAGTTCCAGCAAGATTAAACAAAAGATTTATGAGCGATATAAGGCTAAAAAGGAGTGAGAAGGATGGCTAATACATCTGGTAATGAATCAGTACCCGAAGAAATCGACCCCGAGAATTATTCAAATTGGTTTGCCTTATATCACTTATGTAAAACCATCGGAGACAAAAAATCGATTCATATGAGTAGTACAGAATTCGGAAGACTTTTAAATGTATCACAACAAACAGCTTCTCGAAGATTTCAAACATTAGAAGAAATGGGATGGATTCAGAGAAAGCTGATGGGAAATGATCATATTGTTCGCATTACTAAGCAAGGAGCAGATATCATGCTTCTGATGTATAAAAGCTTAAAAAAGATCTTAGAAAACATCTTGATTGTGGGCGTTGTAACCGAAGGTATGGGTGAGGGAGCTTTTTATGTTTCCATTAAGGGATATTACGAGCAGTTTAAAGAAAAGCTAGGATTTCCGCCGTATAAAGGGACCTTAAATCTAAAATTAAGCGACCTTAATTATGCCCTATTGCGGGAAAACTTAAAAACTCGAATTCCCATCATTATCGAAGGCTTTACAGGTGGAGAAAAAGACATGCAATCTGCGGCAAGAAGTTACGGAGCAGTACGATGTTATGATTGCTATCTCTCTCGATTAGATGATGCCAGTAAGAAAAAGAAAGCTGCAATTTTGGATATTGAAAGGACCCATCACAAAAAAAATATCGTAGAAATCTTGGCAAAACCCTATTTGAGGAATTATTTTAATCTGAAGGATGGAGATCGATTGCGAATCGAATTAAGCACGTCTTAACGCTTTTTATATTAATGTTTTATTTCAATTAAGCTAGGTTGGAAAACAAATAAGATAATACCTATAAATAGCTTAAATAGGTCTTTTTTTAATATAATTTTTGTTGGTAAATTCCCGTTTTTATTCCTCTATAAATCTTAATCCCTCTAAATAAAGCAGTCAAAGATACCAATAGCATAAAGAGAAAAAGAAAATAAAGTCCATATCCGATAAAAAAGGTAATTATCATCGTAATAAAGAGATAAAATAAGCGTTCTGAGCGCGCCATTAACCCAATATCGAAGTCTCCCTCAAACAGAGACTCTGCTTTTGCTCTTGAATAGCTTATCATAATGGAGGATACTAATGAGATAAGCATTATAAAACTAATATCAATTATATTCCATAACTTTTGATCCCAAAAATGAATTAATAATGCCAAAAAAATAACAAATTCCGAGAGGCGGTCCATAAATGAGTCGAAAAATCCCCCATATGCGCTCTGTGTATTTCTTAATCGAGCGATTGCTCCATCTACTCCATCAAAAATTCCCGTCAAGAACACAAAAATTGAAAAAAGGATGAGATTTTTAAAGAGAACCACTAAAAAGACAAAGCTGAGGATGGCATTGAGAAACATCACTCCCGTTGCCATATTAGCCGTAAACCCAGTTTTAGAAAGGGGTTTTGCAATCCCTTTGATAAGGGGCTTGAAAATATAACGTAAGCGAAATTTGGAGGGCATTGTAGAGTTCTTGTTTATTAATACAGTATACTTTAAATTTAAATTTAAAATAGCTTTTTAATATTCTTGTAAATTAAATCTTTTACTTAAAAACTACTAATTTTTTAGCTAATTTTGAAAGCTTATCTTATCTCTTTTTGAAGACAATATAGAGTACAGTTACCTAAAATCTGGACATCCTTGGACGTCCTCTTTAATGACCTGTAACTGAAGGTCTTGACCGCTCCATGTA
>SHMU01000018.1 GCA_008080765.1 Promethearchaeota archaeon
AGATTCTAAATATCTCCAAACTCATATTACAAAAGAAAGCATTATCTTCAAAAATCTTCAAAGATTTAGTTAAATAGAATTAGTGATTTATTCAAACTGAAAAATAATGGAAGCTAGCAAACGAAAAACAAATACTAATACTCAGAGCAGTATAGATGAAATCATCAATAAGATAAAAAAATCAATAAATTATTGTTATAATTGCAATAGATGCACTAATGTCTGCCCTCTCAGCCATTTGGGCATTTTTTCTCCTCGAAATCTTATTAATGATTTATCCTTTCTCTCTATACAAGAGGCGATGGAAAGGAATAACATTTGGTTGTGTTTATCATGTGGACAATGTAATACATACTGTCCAATGACAAATGAAAAAGAGGGTGTAAATATCCCCCAATTAATACTAGATTTACGAATAATAACTAAGGAGGAGGCTATTGAACAAGAAAAAGTGGCTCAATGTGAGACTCATGATGGGATCTTTTCCACAATCGCACGACTTCAGGCGGATAATCCCCTACCACCAAATAAACTGGATTTTCTAAACGATTCTAACTTGAAAATCTCTCAGTCAGGTTCAATTGCATATTTTGTAGGATGTTTGCCAATTTTAGAACATACCTTATATCGATTGAATATAAATTATGTAAATAGTGCAAAGACGATTATTGGATTGCTCAATGAGGGAGGCATCAAACCAGTGGTGCTTAATGAAAAATGCTGTGGTCACGATATTCTCTGGGGAAAAGCAGATGAGATAACTTTTAAAAAATTGGCTGAATATAATGTCGAATTATATAGGAAAGCAGGTGTAAAAACAATCATCTTTGGATGTGCAGAAGGTTATAGAACTTGGAAATACGATTATCCAAAATATATAGAAGATTTCGAGTTTGAAATAGTTCATTTTTCAGAATTTCTGCTTGAAAATCAAATTCTTGATAATATGCGATTTCCACAATCAGAAGAAGTTACCGTGACATATCATGATCCTTGTAGATTAGGACGTTTGGGTGGTGGACTTTATGATGCCCCAAGAAAATTAATTGAATTGCTCCCTGAAGTGAAATTAATTGAAATGAAAAATATAAGAGAGGATGCCCTCTGTTGTGGAGTTTCTGCCTTTTCGGGATGCAATGAGTATACTCGTGTGCTGAGAAAAAATCGTATTCAAGAAGCGATTGATACGGGAGCAGAATATATGTTAGTCTCTTGTCCTAAATGTCTCTCGCATTTTGAATGTTATTTACAAGAACCTTCTTTGAATCATAATCAAAAAGAGAGAAAAAATAAGATTAAAATTATGGACTTGGCAGCTTTTATTGGAAAACTTCTTTATTATTCCTAATTCTTTTAAATTATAACAATATACTTGTCAAACTTTGACTACATTATTTTTGAGTAGTAATTTTGAACTACCAAACCTTGAGCGGTGTGGGTTCTTATTTCATCAAGAAGTGCGTATTGTAGAGTATGCGTCCTAGATTCCATTCAAACGCTTTCTATCCCGCATCCCGTAGTCACTACGGTAGAATGAGGTATACATATGGGTTTTCTAAACGCACCTCATTCTCTCTAGTAATAGCGCTTTCTTTTAAAAAGCGCTGAGCCATAATGAGTTAGTAAAATAGTGAGGATGTGAATCAACAGCGCCCTAAAGAGAGGATGCATTCTCGCATAATAAGGGGTAAATTAACAAACTAACATTGTGAGCTATTTTTCACGCCACTCGGTCCCACATCGTCCACATTTGTACTTTTTACTGTATATTCGAGGATAATCCATAATGATATTAGTTTTATCAGTACTTTCATGGATCATTTGAGGATTTTCTTCCCCACATTTTGGACAGATCCTCCTTCCTTCGAATTTTTCAACTGTTAATAAGCCATCATCTTTATTTTCTCCCAAATTTAATCAACTCCACATTCCTATAAATAATTGATTTAATATTTATATCTTCTATGGAATTATTGACATTTTAATATATGGGTTTTGCTTTACATTTGTCATCAAGTAAATGTTTTATCTTTTGATTTATAAATTGAAAATACCATAAATTTTACCTATAAGCAAAAAATCAATAGAAAGTATTTTTAATTATATTTTGGATCAATCCCTTTAAAGAAGATTAATCTCCATATTTTTAAATCTACTTCTTTACAGATATTAGGCTCTAATTTAAGAAGATGGCAAGATTGTTACATAATATAGATAGAACTTTATAATAAAACATATATAGATTATTTTATTTTTATTATAATACATAGGTTTTATTTGTTAATTACATATTTTTATTGGGGATATTAATGGCTAATAAATATCGAACTGTGCGGATACCAGCTAATTTAATTGAGTCTATCCTTAAAATAATGGAGGAACATAAGGATCTTGGGTATAGGTCACATTCTGAATTTATCATTGATGCCGTCAGGCGCAGAGTGGAAAGCTTTTTAACAAAAGATAAAAAGGAATGACCTTCTGATAAAATCTTAAATAAATTTTTATACTTTTTACAAAAAGAATGTGCATGAGAACGTAAGGGATAGGCATAATCATATAAATAGTCCTTTGAATTAGAACAGGGTATTATTTTCAAGTGACTTATATTTAATTCAAAGAACAATACAATTCATATTTTAATTTAGCTTCTTCTTTTTTATTTATTATATCTTAAAGCTACTCTTATTCGTTAAAACTTTCATTAATTTTATCATGACCCCTCAAAAAACTCCACCTTTTAAGGTGGAGATGAATTGAGGTCTATTTTTTTGGAACAAAAAAAAAAACAGAAAAACCTCGCACTCTAACATAGTTAAGTGATGATTTCTTTTCCCATATCATAGATGATTGAAGCCATTAAGCTAAAAATATTCCCGGACAAAGAGCAACGAATTCAAACACACGACACCATCGGGTGTGCTCGCTTCATGTTTAACCAGATGTTAGCGGAACAAAAAGAGGTGTATGAGCAATTAAGAAACGATAAGGATGCAATCTACGAGTAGACGTACAAAACGGGGGCCGAATATAAGACGGACTATCCGTTCCTGAAAAAGGCGGATTACATTGCCTTATAAGCCTCGAGAGAACCCCTGGAGGCAGCATATACGAACTTTTACAATGGCTCCGGCTTTCCCACGTTTAAGTCCAAGAAAGCACGGGAAAGTTATACCACAAAAATGACTAACGGAAACATCAAACTTGATTTTCAGCAAAAGAAGATTCAGCTTCCGAAACTCGGCTGGATTTAATATTCTGATGACCGCATTTTTACTCAAAAAATTACACATGTTACCGTGTCCAAGACCAAGACGAGCACGTACTATGCGTCGCTCACCTTGGAAAAACAGCTCGATAGTTCTCTTCTCATGCATCTTTTTTTTTCCAAGATTGCTGACTTTGACATGTCGGCAAAGGACTTCTTGGTCAATGATCTTATGGAAATGGAAAACCCACGCTTCTATCGAGCCGAAGAGAAAAGGATTGCGAAGGATCAACGGATTCTTTCAAGAAAACAAGAAGGCTCCAAGAATTACGAGAATGCTCGGCTAAAAGTTGCACGACTCTATAAGAGACTGTACAATCGCAAGAAGGATTGCACTCACAAGCTCACCCGCACGCTAGCCGATGAGTACCAGGCCATCATTCTTGAGGACTTCAACATCAAAGGCATACAGAAGTTTAATTCGGGCTTGAGCAAATCAGTCACGCTAGACTTTTCATGGCATCAAGTTGTCATGTTTTTGAGATATAAAATGAGACGGAACAGACACCATTTACTTAAAATCGATAGATTTCATCCGTCTTCTCAGATCTGTTTTGCGTGCGGTGAGAAAACCAATCACCTCACGGCGGACATGAGAGAGAGGACGTATTCCCAGTGCGGAACGCATCACGACCGGGATGTGAATGCCTCCCAGAACCTTCTTTATCAAGGGCTTCTCGAGCTAGTGTCCGAGAACCCGCTCATGATCATCCATGATGATACTACCGTAGGGACTACGGGAATTCACGCTTCCGGAGAGATCGTAAAGCCAGTCACCATCCTTTCGGATTTGTACGGGCATGTCTCAAGGAACGAGGAGGCTCCACCACGAAGGAGGGGGTCACACGAGTCCCCTTCCTTAGGAAGGAGTAGTTCAAGTAAGTGGTTATATATAAAACCATTACAAGTAGTGTCTTATTTTGAAGCACTTTATCTTAGAGTTTAACATTTTATTACTATATGAATTCATAGGGAGTTCTTATTAATTATTAATATGTGTGATCAATTTGTGACATTAATATTTTAAAAAAGGATAATTTATTTATATAAAAACTTATTTTAAGTTAGGATATTATTAATTAAGGAGGATTTAATAGGATAGAGAAAATGGTAGAATATAGAACAATAAGAGTACCAAATGATTTGGTCGAGAGCATCATCAAGATTATGAAGGATCAAAGCGATTTAGGTTATCGATCTCATTCTGAGTTTATCATCGATGCGGTTCGGAGAAGAGTCGAGCTTCTGCGTGACCATCCTAATTTGAAAAAATAACTCAAGTCTTGGTGCATCAGCTTCTTGATTCAAGATTTAAGTAATTTGTGGAGTATCTATAATTCAGCTTAATTTTTCGGGTTTTGGTACTTTTTTTTAAGAAATATGAGTGATTCGTTACTAGTTATGGTGTTTTTAGTAAGAAAACTGTCGTCTTTATTAGTGATGTTTCCTTTTTAAGTCATAGAACAGAATATTTCTAATAAGTGATATCATGAAGGTTGAAAACACCTCTCAAAAGAGAATAATTAAATCAGTGGAATTCTATAAGAATTTGGAAGGTTCACTTAAAGGATTGTCTGATATCATAAAACTGCAGTACGAAGAGGATGAATTTTTTTATAAGGCAGCTGCCGATAATTTATTAGTGCTAGCAAAATATATACCAGAACTGTTTAGTTCGAAAAGATCATCAAGAATTATTGATCTTCTCACTAATATTACTTATTCTACGAAATACGAGAAAAATAACTCAGAATTAGCTAAATAATTAATAGCAGATATTTTAGTTTCTTTGTGTTAATTTTAAAAAGACATTTTATTATTTTAAATAAGCTCATTTAATAAAAAAAAAATGAAATAGATTATTTAAGTTTATCAGGAGGCTTTTCACCCAACCATTTTTCGTAAAATGTGTCGATATCGGGTAAAAAATTGAAGATCACAGGGTATCCGGGTGGAACAGATTCAGTTTCCAATAATGTGAAGCATCCGGGGCAGAAGAACTCTCTTAGCTCTAACCATTCAGTATCACATCCCATATATTTAGGATACAATTCTTCTATAGATTCAGGAGTATCTCTGATTCTTATCCTGCATTTTGTTTTCCAATTTTCTCGGTAGTCACCAAATTCATATCCACAATCACATTTTACGATTCTTTGATTATTTTTAGCCACAATATACAAATGTTCATGAAGAGGTAATATAATTGGTTCGTTCCAATCAACTCTTTCTTGTAATAATTCTAGAATCATAGAAAATCGCTCTTTGTCTTTTTCACCGGCAATTATAGGTTTTAATTCTTCCCATTTTAATGTTCCTTTAATCATTCTTTCCAATGTTTTTTTATCATGTTTTTGAGCCATCTTATTCCACCTCTATGTTAAGGTTAAAATCGTCTGGTAATTTCCAAAATGTTAAAAATTCTTTTTTCCAGTTTTCAGAAAGTGATAAACTTTCTGTATACATACGTTTTACTTGTTCACTTAATTTTTGCTCTGTTAATTTACTCTTTTCATAGTTCCAGAATTCTTCGTAGGTCATTGAAGTATTCTTTCTTTCCATTATTATTTCTTCTCTTCTTCTTTTAGTATCTTCAATATTTAAGATCCACTCTTCATTTTCTTCATTATAGGAAGCTTTTACTCCGTAAATATTATAGACAAAATCATCAGTATAGATACCCTCATCCAGATCTTTTTTCACACTTTCAATATCTCGTTCTAAAGGATCTCCATATCCGGGTCCTCCACTTAATGGGAAGTAGACGAGGTCATAATTTTCCAACATTACTGGATAAATAGAAGACCACGGTTTTCTGATAATTTCTGCTTTCAATAATCTTTCAAAATCTCCGTTGCTCGGATCGGAATCTCCAATAGGATATTCTTTCTGTTGTGCTATAATTTCTTTCATATTGGTATTTTTCGCAATCAGCCGATATCCTGTCGCATGTGGATAACCCCCATGCATTCCTCCCGCACCGTGAAATACTAAACCATCTCTTGCGCCAAAAAAATCAACATCCTCTGAATTTGCAATCATTGCAACACCCGCATAATTTGCACCACCTCGATACTTTCCATGTCCCGCGGTATTTGGTTTGATTTTTCGAGACAGATAAGGTACACCTCCTTGAAACAGTTCCCATGTTTCAACATCTCCTAAGTCTGATTCAGGATTCCACATGGCGTATCCCCAGTCTAAGCCATCTCGTACTGCGCTTGCTCCCAATCCTTGACCGCTAATTTCGAAGGTAGATAATGCCCAACGCTCTCCTTTAAGAGGTCCGCTCGAATAGACTCCGCCTCCTTGAATAGCATCTCCCGTAAATCCATATCCCGGTACTACCTCCTCTCGATAGCCTCGTGCAAATAGACCATAGGAAAGGCATTTCATCATACCCGTATAGGCGGGGATTAGATTTCCCCATGGTGATTGATAGGATAAGTACGGGTCTCCGGGATTGCACCATGTACCCAAAGGATAATTCTTTTTTACCCCGAAGTATGCACCATCGTTCACCTTATCACCATAAATTAAAATTTGCGTTAGTAATACCCATTGCCCTCCTTCCATTGCCCCTTTTCCACAATTCATAGGATTAGCCCCCGGACCACTGCATCCATCAAAATCTAAGGATAGTTCTCCATTCTCATCCACAATAATTTCTAAGGGCTCATTGGTTAATTTATTCACTTTTGCTCGTGGTTGCCACGCCTCCTCTTTAAGTGGAAGGTCAAAAAATGCTGCTGCCCTATATCTTCCCGGAAGGAGTCGTTCTTTTACTCGTTTTAAAAGAATTTGTCTTCCTTCCTCGATGGCTTCCCGAATAAATCGCTTATAATATTTTATTCCCTCTTCTTTAATAAATTCTAATACAGCATCCCTAATCATCAAATCTCCGGCAAGTCTGCATTTTTCATCTAATTCCCAATAGAGCGGTGTTCTTACCGATCTACGAGCATTTATCATATGATCTTTCCATATCTTATCATTAGATCCAATCTTTCGGCATGTATAATACATTCCATCATCAAATCGTTGAATAGCGGCAACCAGATCATGTCCGGGAGTAATTCCTCCTGCGTCTATTTGGTGGGTCACACCGCCTGCCCATCCAATAAGCTCATTATCCCAAAAAATGGGTATTATAGTTTGTACATCGGTTGTATGTACATTTCCCGTTTCAGGATCATTATTTAAGAAGATATCGCCGGGATGAATTCCGGGATCTTCCTCATAATTCTGTTCAATCATGAACTTAATTGCCTCACTCATTGTATGGACATGAACTAATATTCCCGTTGATACAACGAGGGAATCACCTTCGGGAGAGTAAAGGGCAAAGCACAGTTCTCCAATTTCTTTGACTATAGGTGAAGCAGCTATATGAAGAGCAGTCTCTCTTGCCGATACTAAGGCACCTCTTAGACTGGCATAAGCTCGTTCGTACCGAAACGGATTTTCTTCTTTAAGAGATAACAGATCTAATCCATAATATCTTCCGGTGTTCTCAAAAAGAGTTTCACTTCTTTCTAACATTTCCATAAGGGAATTATTATCCCATCCAATCTTTTTATTATTCATTTAATATCCCTCCATATGAAATATTCTATGCTTATCCAAATTAACCCTATGTCCTGGGGGTACAAGAAGGGTTGTTGCGGGAGCTTCTATTACAGCGGGACCATCAATACTATTGCCTGGCTTTAGTAATTCCATTTCCCATAGAGAAGCTTCATGCCATCCATTTTCCCAAAAGATTTCTCTTGCTCCTTTAGAAGCTGATTCAGAAGGTTCTTTGCTTACGAGTTTCATTTCGGGAAGTTTAGGTTTAGGTACGGGTACGATTCCCGAAGCAACCGCCTTTGTAATATGATACCCTAATTCTGGACTTTTCGTTCCTCGTCTAAAAATTTGTTCAAATAACTCATCATATCGTTTTTTAAGTACATCTAAGTTATCCACTGAAACCACTTCAAAAGGGGATTCTATTTCCAAATCGTCCAGCATTCCTAAATATTGCATTTTTAGGGATGGTTTAAAGATCATTTCGTCTGGATCCCGTCCTTCTTTTTTAAACTCGTCGCTAATATCTTTTTTAAGTTGAGACCATGTTGCATTTAACATCATAACAACGGCATCATTCATACTTCCATCGGGAGTGATAATAAGATCAACGGTTTTTTCATGGCGATATGAATGATCTGCGCACGCACAGCCGAAAGCCGAAAAGGCTGCGGCCCATTCTGGTATGAGGATGTCTTCAAATCTCAAATTTTTTGAATATCCCGCTACATGAAGAGGACCTCCGCCTCCGAAAGATACTAAAGTGTAATTTTCAGGGCGAAATCCCAATCCTTGTATCATTGCTTGAAGATGATTTTTCATATTGATATCGATTAAATCAAGCGCTCCCCTGGCGGTGGCATATGGATCGGAATTAAGTGGATTTGCAATTTGAGTTTCAATATACTCAAGGGCTCGTTCTTTTTTGAGCGGTATTTTTCCTCCCAAAAAGTAATCAGGATTAACATATCCCAATATTAAACTGCAATCGGTCATAGTAACTGTTTCCACTCCAGAATCTTCATTACAGACTCCGATTAAATGTCCGGCGCTTTCAGGTCCAAATTCTAACCTTCCAGAAATATTGTTATAGCGCACATACATTCCTGTTCCCGCACCAATAGAATCTAATGCGATCATTGGAATATTGAGAATAAATCTCCCAAGGCTTGACTCCCATTTCGTAGGGATATATCGTTTGCTTAAAATACCTACATCAAAACTAGTTCCACCTACATCAGAAGATACTAAATTCGTGAGATTATATTTTTCGGCGAGAAATTTAGTTCCAATCATCCCTCCAATTGGTCCTGAAACCATCGTGGGAATAAGACTTTTATGATAAGGAGAGATAGTTCCTCCATAAGATGTTAAAATTCTCAAGGGCGCTTGTATACCTTTCCCTTTAAATTGCTCTGCGATTTGTATCATCTGTGCGCGAGAGGGTTCCGCTGCATATTGTTCGATGATAAGAGCATTTAGTCTGGGTGTTTCACCTCTGATTGGATTATGTTCGCATGAAAGAATAATGGGAATATCAACTCCTCGTTTTTTCATGACTCGCTTAGCTGTTCTGGCTACTTGCTTTTCATGTCGAGGGTTCATATAGGAGCATAAGAGACATACGCAAATACTTTCCACTCCTCTGTCAATTAGCTGATAAACTGCTGTTTCAACTTCATCTTTGTAGAGCGGGATAAGTTCTTCACCCCAAAAATTAATTCTGCCCCGAACACCCTTTATATTTTTTTGGGAAATTAAAGGTTCGGGGTGTTCATGTTCTCTTGCGTGCAATCTTCCTCCATAATCGAGCCAAATCCAGCATTGAAGAGCTCGTCCTAATCGGTGTAAATCCTCAAATCCTTTGTTAACAATGACTCCTATATTACTATTTCCCTCTCTTTCTAAAAGTCTATTTAACATAGCAGTTCCAGAATATACCAGGGCATCAACTTCTGCGCCCACTTTATCAATAGTGATTTTCCAAGGACTAAGGCAGTCATTAATAGAGTTCATTATTCCTATAGACTCATTTTCAGGGGTGGTAATCGCTTTACCAACCGAGAAATAACCCTTTTCATCAATGATAAAAGAATCAGACATTGTTCCGCCAGTATCAAGAGCAACTGCTCGTGGTTTTATTGAAGTTTCGATTTTTGACATAATTTTTTTGTATTTTTTGTTTTACTAATAAATTCTGAAAATTTAAAATTCAAAAATTTTAAATTTTTCAATAATTCATTATTTTATTTTTTTAATTTAAATATTTTTAGCTTTGAGAAATTCCATTAGTTTCTATGATATACTATTAATTCTTTTCAAATTATTAGAAGTAGAAAGAAAAATTTAAAAAAAAAGTTAAGTTGGTTTTAATGGATTATTTGAAGAATCTAATATAGATTCTATTTTGGTTTATAACCAATTGCAGCAAAGATAGTAAAAGCGCATTGCTTTAAAAAGCGATGAGCTGTGAGAAGTTAGTTTAATTGTGAGGAGACAATTTATGATTTCCTTAAAGAGCCGTTGTTTTTCCGTATACTAAAGTAAATTTTGATAAATAAGAACTGGTTCAATATCCTAAATTAAGAAAAAAATATATAGTAAAATAATTAAGAAGTAAGAGAAAAAATAAGAAAAAAAAGAAGAGAAAAAATAAGAAAAAAAAGAAGAGAAAAAATAAAAATTAACCTTTATACTTCTCCAGCTTTATGATCTCATAGATATTACTGGCAATTGTCGCTATCATGACTATTGTTAATATTAACATTGAAAATCCTATACTTTCTATTAAGATCTCGGGAAGATCAGAAGCAATAAACTTTGAACCCTCCCAGTATACTACGGGGAATAACTCTGGATTTAAAAACAAAGTAATGAACAAAGGTACCGCTACTATCTTTAAAATGATGGTTATTCCATGGATAATCTGGTGGATTAACACTCGTCTGTTTCCTAAAAATCCGCGAATCAGTGTTGTAATGGCATCAATGAGTATTAGAATACCAAAAAGAAACAAAATTACTCGGAATTCATATTCCATCACGGAAAAAAAGCCGGGTATTGCTTGGGTAATAAGTATCATCGCAATCACCATACTAATCGCACCTCCGATATATTTTTCAATCGGTTTCACAAATGGTTTAAGCTGCTCTCCAGTTTTAGGTGAGACGGGTAATCCTAATGCCTCACCCTTCTTTTTTTCTTTCTCTTTTTGTTCTTGCTCTGCTTTAGATCTGAAATCTTCGGGAAAATATCCTTCCATCGATAATCCTACAAAGATCAAGCTAATAATCAAGAATGCAGAGGAGAAAGCTGTCCAATATTGTATAATATTTGCAGCATCTTCAAAATTGCCTGTAAAGACATTAAAAAGTATGGAAAATGTGATCACTGCAGCAAGAATCGGAAACACAATCATTAATACTTTCTTGTAAATAGGCCAGAGTTCTTTGCTAATATATACATGAGGCGTTCCACGTCGTTTATATTCCTTGGCGATGCTACTGGGGCTTCCTAAATGAGCGACTGCTAAGCGAGCAGATTGTGGTGTTGGACCATCCACATCTGATAATTCTTCGGCCTTATTCCTTAGATGGTCTTCTAATTCTTCTAAAATGCTATTAAGCTCTTCCTTATCCTCCTTCAACCATTCAGGCAGCTTTTCCTTAACTTTATCTAAATATTCTTCAAAAATCTGTTCTACTTCATTAATCATTTTATTCTTTCCTCCTTTCATTTAATTCTTGTTCAATATTATAACCACAAACTGCGCAAAAACGTTTTTCTTCTGCTGATAAATCAATCTTATTTGCACACATAGGACAATACAGATAACTGTTTTTTAGCTCTACTTTAATATCAACTAATAGAGAGATTGCTTTTGTAAGTTTTGAATAATAACCCGTCAAATAATTTAAGATTTTCTTACCATTTTCAGTCAAAAAGTAATATTTCCTGCGCCTTCCCGTGGTTTGTTTTTGTGAGTGTATGATTTCATCGCGCTCTAAATTCTTTAGAAGAGGGTATAAGGTACCTTCTTCTATAATGAGCATCTCTTCGGTCTCTTCCTCTAATACTTTGAGAATTTTATATCCATAAATTCCCTTCTCTTCATAGCTATTGATGATCGAGAGAACACATAAGGTACTAATGCCTCGATTAATTTCTGATTCGAACTTCTCGAGAAATTCCCTAAATTTGGGAGAAGCAATATCCGCATCGGGTCGTAATTCCTTGACTCGTTTTATCATGGGTATTTTATCACTTTTTTTAAGTTTTAATTATATATAGTATTAATGCCATACTATTTTTCTAATGGTATGGTTACTAATACTATGTCTCATATAGTATTTAAATCTTACTATTCTAAATAAAAAGATTTTGAAAACGTTTTATTGAAGGTATACTTTTTTCAGTGAAATTATAACACGATTTATGTTTTCCTTTTTTATGATTTTCCATTATAAACTTCTTTATTGTGCTTTTGAGATTGTATCTGCTTTACTTTTTTATAGATCAAATAAATTATTAACCCTATTATAAATCCAACAGTGATATTAATAAAGAAGCATAGTAATGCAGAAATTATAAGGATTGGAAGGATTTTAAGGTTAACTTTGGATACTGAAATTTTACCAAGCGTGAATGCGGTATACAAAAGCATCGCCGCAAGAATTCCTTGTGGAAAAGATTCAAATATGTTAAAAAGTAAATCTGAAAGAAATAGCCCTAATATTACCTCAATTATTCCTTCGATAATCATCGACCCCCCAGTACGCGCTCCAAACGCATACTGAGCAGCAAGTCCTCCCGAACCATGGCATAAGGGCATCCCTCCAAAGAAGGGAGAGATAATATTTATGATACCCATATTAGACGCCAAATTATTTGCATTTATTGGAATTTCTTGATCAGGATATAGCTTTTTAATAAGCGAAATGGTTGCAATCATAACATTGGTTAAGGTTAAGAGGATTTGACCTATTCCCGCTGTTAACATCCCTATTAATATATTTTCTAATGAAGGAAGATAAAATGTGAATGAGGGAATAGTTAAGTATAACATATCTGCAGTTATAACCCCATTATATATCAATACAAAAATTCCCAATACCACTAAAATAACTGCGGTGGGAATTTTTTCAAATCGAAAAAAAGCCAAAATAAGAATTAATGCAATAATACCAAAAATAATATCCTCTAAAAACATCTCAAAAGCACTCCATCCCAAAATAAGTGCTAAGCCTAATTGAATCCCTCTTACTGAAACATCGGGGATCTTCTTGCTTAATTTATTTAAGATTCTTGTTGAGCCCAATATTCCCCAAATTATTCCGGTCGCAAAACCAGTAGATATGACTTTATTTGCTGACCATTTTTCTGATAAAGCAATCGAACCAATCGTTTTTTGAGGTTGAACGGGTAAGGGAAGATTGTATCGAATACCCAAAAAGATATTGGTGGCCCCCAAACAGAGAAATATGCCTGCAGGATTCAATTTCACTATTGAAATATATCCTATAATAAAAGGCACGAGGGTTCCCCAATCCCCAAAAGCACCACCTAATTCGTTTAAAGAAAATTTCCTTTTAATTTTTTTTTTTATCGGTGAAGTTTCCAAAGTAATTTATTCTCTACATTGTGAATTATAATTAATTACTCAGATTAGGTAAAATATCCTAATTCTTAAAATCTCATTGTTTTAAATTATAAATAGTAAAAATGTTTGATTTTACTCTTAATTTGAAATATTTCCATGTTTTTAAAATCTCAGAATTGAGAGTTTTCAAATCAATAGGTTTATTAATTAGGGCATAAAATCATTTTGTTTTGCCTTGATAAAAATCGTAATTCTTTTTAAAAGAAAGATTTTAATACCTATATCTATTTAAATCTCATATAATTAATTATATAATAAAGTGTTCTAAAGGTTATTAGAATGGTCATAGAAGTTCAGAATGATAGAATACCGTTTTCCAAACAGTACGTAGCTTTAGCAATTCTTGCTCTGAATATCATCGTATATATTCTTCAATATTTAGATCCCGCAGGAAATATGCTGTTAGATGGTTTTGCATTTACTCCCGCTGAATTTTTTGCAGGGAAAGAATGGTGGACATTATTTACTTCAATGTTCATGCACGCAAACCCTCTCCATATTATCATGAACATGTGGTTTTTCTACGTGGTAGCAGACAATTGCGAATATACAATGGGACATACTTGGTTTTTGATTACATACATTTTTTCTGGAATTGTAGGTACATTATTACATGGATTAACAGCGTTCATTATATCTCCATTTTATGATATTCCCACATTGGGAGCTTCTGGAGCGATCTATGGATTAATTGCTGTATATTCGATCCTTTTTCCAAATATTACTCTACAAATTGTAACGCGCAGAATCCCTTATCGTATCAAAGCACGCAACTTCGGAATTATATACTTTCTCACAGAAATAATGTATGGAATTGCCTCATTTACAGTCATTTCCAGTAACACAGCTCATTTTGCACATATAGGAGGTTTTATTGCAGGTGCTTTATTTGCTGTTGTATTTAAAATAGTAAAGAGAAAAGGTACTTCTCAAAAATAATTTTTGCCCTCTTTTTTTTAATTTTTTTTTATAAGGTAGCAAAATAATCTCAGTAACCGAGCTGTAACTTCAAGATAGGCGACAAAAACTACAAAAAGTTAAAAAAGCATGATGATCAATTATATATTGATGAAGCGAGAAACTTACTCCGAGGATTACGATACAGTTAGGCTCTCCTATCCGCTTGAGTTGGATAATAAATGCTTCGTCTGCGGAAACGATGTAAAATATCAATATTCAGACGACGGCAAGCTCGTCCACACGCTAAAAGAGATGTAAATCAAGTGGTAAATCTCTATTCTTGCTCCAATAAAAATTGCGCGATGAGCAAGATCGTGTTCAATCAAAGCCCCCGTTTTGATTATAGTGACCGTCATTTTGGAGCAGATGTGTTTAGGTTTATATCCAATGAGTTCTTACTTTTCAGCGCAAAGCCAAGCCAAATAATTAAAAATACTCCCATTTCGACAAATTATTGGCGTTTTTTCCTTTATATATACTTCTTATTTTAATTTACAATTTCCCTTGAACGCATAATGGGATCTAATTGGTTGGTAATGATGATGGCCATCAAAATGAAAAAATCTACTTCGCTTAGCTCGCCCCCAATGGTGAATTTGTAATCATTTCTTAATGTTGCTTGTTCGTCTGACGACAATGATATGTATGCCGTTCTTAATGTCATAGCTATACTAAAGAATATTTCTATGTTCAAAAATATAAATAGTTTGCGCAAATTGCCCAACTTAAATAATTTAAGATTTTAAAAACAAAAATATATTTGAAAATTGATTAACTTCATTTGCAATAGAACTGGATTATAATATAGAGAGGATTTCACAAATATACTTTTTCTTGCAATGATATGTAAAACAGAGAACTAAATTGTTTAGAATATGGAAAAATAAATGAATAAATTACTAAATTCATATACTTTGATCCTTTTAATATGATCTAAGAAATTATTTCATATTAGAAAAACACAAAAATCTCCTAAATATTGAAAACTCCTAAACCCATTATAAAAACTTAATGCGCCATAATGCGGAATTTTCGTTGTTTTTAAATATTTACGGTTAGAAATTTAAATATTTCTTCAGTTGTGGAAAAGAAATGACATCATTAGAAAAAAAAATAATTAATAAACCAATAGAAAATAGGTCAATAAGTATGTCAACATTAGCAAATAGTAAAGAAGTAGAATATATTCAACAAAATGATGAATTTGATTATTTAAAAAGTTTAATAAAATCTTTAGACAATGGAAAATCAATAGGTATACTTCTTTTTGGTAATCCAGGCACCGGAAAAACGCTCTTATCTATTACTCTTGCAAAGTCTCTTAATTCTACATATTATTTCATTGACGGTTCGCCTGATCTCGATAGAAGAGATCTAGAGGGGAACTGGGAACTTAGAAAAGGATACACCAAGTTTAATTACGGTCCGTTGACTAGAGCAATCAAAGATGCTAATGAAAAGGGAATTTGTTTTATAATAATCAATGAGATTAATGCTATCAGGGAAAGCGAACAAATCTCGCTCAATTCATTGTTATCTGAAAACCATATTAATCTAATTTCAAAAGGATTTGAACGTCATGAACTCAATCAAAATGCTAAACTGATTATCATAGGAACCATGAATAAAGGGGTGGTTGGAATCAACAAATTACAAGAGGCATTCGGAGATCGCTTTTTAATTTCTCCTGAAATAACATATCCAGAAAAAAACAAAGAAATTGAAATCGTCAAGAAGGTAACCGATTGTAAAAAAGGAGTGGCAGAACTAGTGGTTGATGCAGCTCAGCAAATTCGCAAGCAAGCAACAGAAGATTTTTCAATTTCAAAACTTTTCTCGACGCGATTGGCAGTGAACTTCTGTCTTTTAGTGTCGAAAATGCCACCCAAATATATAGAACATAATATCCAAAACTGTATTGTGAACAAACTTGCTGAGACTATAGAGGAAAAGAAAACAATTGCAATGATTCTAGATGGTAAGATGTTTAAAGAAAAATTAGGCAGGCTTCTTGGTGCTTCAGAAGACATAACTAAGTTTATAGAAACGGCACCCTCGGATGAAGATAAAAATAATATTATTCCGAAGATGAAAAAAGCTGTGGAAACTTACATTGAAATAGTCGGACGGGATAAAATCCAAAATGCAAGCGGTGAATTAATGTGGAAATTTCTTCAATGGCTCTGGAATAGACATCGAACAGTGCTAAGAGAATATTTCAAACTGACTGAGAAAATGGATTATCATAGAGAATATAAGCAAAAGACGGGTAAAGATCATATCTATGGGGGGCTTATTACTCTAAAATATATTAAATGGATTTATCAAAATAAAAATTATGACATAGTCATATTTATGAAACGGCTCTATCCCATACTTTAATTTTTTTAATCAATACATATGAGGTTTTGCAAATGAAGAATCTATTCGAATTTTATGAAAGAGATTATAATTCAGATGTATTGGCATTAATTAATACGGGTAAGCGCATCAGTGGAAAAGTAAACTTAATGATAAAATTTACTAATTATCAAGGTGCGGTATATACTGATGGGCACTGTATCTATTTACCTCACTTCTGTAGAGAGGAAATTAAGCCTGCTCAAGGTTTTGTTGCCCATGAGAGTGGACATATTGGGTATGGTTCATTTGAACTTGGATTTTTAAAATTGATATCATTAGTCTCAAGGAAATATGAGATTCCTATCCCCATCGTAAAACAACTTACAAATGTATTGGAAGATGTCCGAATTAATGCCATCAATAAAGTACAATTTCCCGGGTTTTATAAGAATTTAAGAGATTATGCACTAAAGCTCTTGCCCGAAATAACAAAGCGTATGAACTATTACGAAGACTTTTTTATTTATCTTGATCTGTTCATGGAAGATTATCCGGGCTTTCAAAAAAAACCACAATTTAAATCTATTCATCTATCTGATGAAGAATGGCAGATTTTAAAGGTTTTAAAAACATTTCTTTTGAAAGCCTTAACACCCAATGCGACTATTATTGCTTTGGATCAGCTCTGTAAACTCCTTAAAAATCATACTATTTTCAAAAAAATAGAAAAGCCAAAAACATCCACAAAAATAATTTTAAGTACTAATAGGCCGGGTAGCGGTGTATTTTTACCTTATAGGGCGAATCCTTCTAATGAAAATGATATCATCGTTTTTACAGCTGTAGAAGACTTTTTTGATGAATCTATCGAAGAAAATCCCACCACTATAAGTAAAACAAGCGAAAAAATGCTCAAAAAACTCGATAAAATTGATCTTTCCGTTGAAGATATCAAAGATCTGACAACCCAACTGGAACAAATGCAGTATAAGGAAGGAGTCTCTGAAGAAAAGGACATAGAATCCGCAATTGGCACAAAAATCAGCCAGATTAACAAGCCATTTATAAAGAAGGAGAGTGAACTAGATAAAATCATTAAAGATATAGAGAGCTTAGAACAAGAGCCACTTCCTTTTGTTGAGCAAATTACTAAGAAAAAACAGATAATAGACGATCTTAAAAAGTATATTACTCATAAGGAAGCAAATGAAAGAAATGAAATAACTCAATTAAAAGAAGAAGTTGACCAAATAAATGACATTATAAATGATTTTCAAGAATTAAATAATTTAAATAATCCAATTAAAAAGAAAGAGAAAAAGGGGGAGATCCATAAGAAATTAAATGAATATCTAAAAAATACAGATACTGCTAATAATAAAACGCGAAAGAATAAGGAAAAATTACAAAATCTTATCGGAGATCTTTTCAATACATTGGATGATAAGGCAAGTTCGGCAAATACTGATCTTCAAGAAAAACAAGCAGAATTGTTACAGAGCTTACAAAGTACACAAAAAGAGAAAGAAGAAGAAATAAAACGTAAATACAATAATTTTTTCAAGGAAAAAGAGGAAATAAACAATATTATAAGAGATATTGAACAATTAGGCGATGGTTTGAATAATGAAATTGGAAACTCTCAAAAACAAGAAATTTTATCACGATTAAGATCTTATAATAAGGGCGTAGAAGAAGATGAATGTGGGGAAGGGGAGGGGGAATGGGAGGATGACTCAGCAAATAAAGCACTTTTGGGCAAGTTGGTCATTGATATAAAACAAACAAAGGAAGAACTAGCAAAACGCATCGCAAAAATTGGGATGGGGACATGGTCCTCGGAGGGTGCAAATTCTGAGATGAAACGTGAAATTATCGAGACAAGAATAGAAAATGAACAAATGCAACCCATTAGATTAACCTATCAACAAATTCTTGCAACCTATCGTCCCATCATCACCAAAATGAAGATGATTTTTACCAATTTAAAGCCAGAGTCTGATTTGGACAATTATCAGAAAAGAGGTCGTTTAAATAAGAATTTTATTAAAACTATCACCTCAAATTATCAATTTAAAAATTGCTTTACAAGAAAAGTATATGAAAAATTGTTGCGTATCGTTCTACTTGTCGATATAAGCGGGAGCATGAAGGGGCAAAAACTAGTAGCAGCGAAAATTGCCATGATAATGTTTGTGGAGGCATTAAAGCAGCTCGCAGCAATTAGAATTGTGCTCTTTACAGGGAATCGAAATGTGAGGAATATAGTAGTAAAAGATTTTGGGGAGCCACTAGAAGAGCGAAAAATAGATAGATTTGGCTGCCATGAGCATGAACGAAGCAACTTAGATGGGCTTTCCATTAAACATGAAGCTTCAAAACTGTGCAATAATGAGCTTTTTATAATTGTTTCCGATGGTAAACCGGCTGGACATGCCTATGGACTCAATCATGCAATGCATGAGGTACAAAAAGTTCAAAGACAGTTTAAGATCTTCGCTTTTTCTATTGATGCCGAAGGAGATCATCTCAATAAGATGTATGGAAAAAACTGGATTTTAGCTAAATCAATGGATAAAGTTGATTTAGGACAAAAAATAATGCAATTTTCACGATTTGTTGTTAATGAATTTTATATTTAACAGATTGAGCGGTTCAAGTAGAGATACTATTTCGATCAAGAAGCCGAGAAATAGAACCCTTTTAGAATATAAAGTCTATTTTTATATGTGAATTATTTTCGCTCAATTATTTTGTATGACATCTTTTTTAATGTTAGCTTGATTAATCTAAAATAAAGAATAAACATTAATTTTAAGAGCTAAATAAAGGATAATAGGTTTACACGAATTATATAGGAATGAATTCAATTAATAAAAATTTCATAAAAAGGGGAAAATACCAACAGAAAGGTATCAATTCAAAGAGCCAATGCCTTACGTGTGAGAGAAAATGCATAATTTCTGAAGGAAAAGTAGGATATTGTGGAACGCGCCTAAATTTTAGAGGAGAGATTTTTACATTAGTATATGGATGTATTCCCGCGCAATCATGCAACCCCATCGAAAAAAAACCTCTATATCGGTTCCATCCTGGGACAACCGCTTTTACTGTGGGTACCTATGGATGTAATTTTGATTGTTTTTGGTGCCAGAATTGGAATTTATCACATCCAAGCCCTTCCACGTTACATTTGATTAAAAATTGCCATACTTATCTTTCACCCGAAGACTTAGTGAAAAAAGCATTGGAAAAGGGATGTCAAGGAACATCTATTTCTTTTAATGAACCTACTTTATTATTTGAATATTCGCTTGCGGTATTTAAAATTGCGAAACAACATGGACTTTACAATACATATGTATCTAATGGATATATGACCGAACAAGTGCTCACAGATTTAATTGATCAGGGGCTTGATGCCATCAATATAGATGTAAAAGGCTCTCCAGAAATGGTCAACAAATATTGTGGAGCAGATATGGAAAAGGTTTGGCGCAATGCTCGGATTCTTGTTGAGAAAGGTGTCCATGTTGAAATTACCACTTTATTAATAGAAAATCTAAATACAGATGTTACCTCTATTAAAACCATTTCCAAATGTATCAAGGAAGAATTGGGAGCATCTACACCTTATCATCTGTCCCGATCATTTCCGCGCTATAAATCAGAAGAATATGGGTTTATTAAGCCCACACCTCTTAACCTTATGCATAGAGCACTCTTATTGGCAAAATCAGAAGGATTAGAATGGGTATATCTTGGGAATGTATAATTTCTTTTAAACAAATATGGATATTTAATCATTTATTCTCTAAAAGTCAAAAAATGGACTAGTGTTCATATGCCACAAAATGCATTCTATAAACCTTGGGATAATTATGAGAAAATATTTAAAAAATGGAATAAAAGAGTGAAAAAAATAAGGACTCAAATCAAAATGCAAATAAAAGGGATGCCTCTTAAAGACAAAGTTTTTTACCTCATACTTTATCCAATCCATAAGCTTATTAAGCGGCTCTACAGGAAGTCTTTTCCAGACTTTTCAGGATCTCCATCCAATTTACCAATTGAGGAACTTATCCATTTGATAGACAGAAGCTTAACTAGTAATGAAAAATGTACAGGATGCAGAGTTTGTGTTAAAATATGTCCTGTAAAAAATATAGAAATTATGGAGAAAAAACCAGTTTGGCAAAATGGTTGTGAAAATTGCCTCGCGTGTTATAATTTTTGTCCTAATAAGGCAATTGAAACGGGTATAGTTGCAAAAGGATATTATTATCGCCATCTTGATATCAAGATGAAAGATATAATGCAACAAAGTACATATTAATACTCTTAATACCTTATTTTACTGCACTATTTTTAGGGTAATTAAAATTAAATTTTTATTGTAGATAAATCAATTTTAACATTATTCTCAATTAAAGCTTCCTACCTGATAAAGACGATCAACAAATTATCGATTTTTTTAATAATTGAGCAATAATTAATTTCCAATACATAAATATGAATCAATTGTTTTTATATTTTCATCATATTTTTGGTATATTTTCGCATCTACGACACCTAATTCATGTATTAGCAGATGTGATAACTTTGTCATATGTTTTCGCGATAAATTTAAGGGTTTTGTACCCGTCAGACGCAAATATAAGATAGGGGGTCGCTTAAAATTATGGGGCACTTTTAGAGTAGACAAATAATTAATTATATATTTCGATAAGGATTCATAAGTGTTGAAATGTGTGTTCAAGCGTATTGTTTTCCAGATAAACTCTCGATTTTTGAGTTTAATAGATTTTGCTTTTATATTATACCCCATCTTCTTTAGCACTTGTATAAGAAAAATACCTCTTTCGTAAAAATGATCGCTGGAACAAGCAGCTTCCGAAGAACCAGGATTAAATATCCAATTATTAATAATAAATTGTTTATGAAAATGTCCTAATGCTAAATAATTGATTTTATCTTTAAGAAATGAAAGATCTCGATAAGGAACTCCCGGAACATTTTCCATTTGTCCTGCAATCCCAAAATGTTGAAGCAGAATTTTGAAGTTCTCATCAGAATCTTCAATAGCATCATAAATCTTGCGCAAATCTCGAATGGGAGTTTGTCCTAGATAATGATTACCGTAAATCGTGGCGTTTTTTAGGGTGATTTTTCCCCCCTTTCGTTTTTTATGATCAAATTCTTTAAAAACCGGGGTATTCCCATTTTTCAACTCAGCATCAAGTAAAATTAATAATTCCAATTCGTTTAGGACTTTTAGCCAAGATTGACCTTTTTTTACCCTTGTAGCTCTAGAAAATTTACGAATATCATGGTTTCCTTCGATAGAAATAATTGGAATTGTATTAATTGTTGATGTGTGAAATTTCTTTAAAAGTTTCACCACCCTATAAAATTTTGCGGGTAATAAGTCCAAGGAATTGAATATATCTCCTCCCAAAATAATGAAATCAACTTCATAATATTTAGCTAAGAATAAGATCTCTTTAAAGGCATCAATAAAATCATTCGATCGATCAGTATTATGAAATTGTTGAGACCCTAAATGGATGTCGCTGGCGTGAATAAATTTTGCGATATTCTCTTCCTTATGTTTAAAATTTGGCGAATTCATAGATAAATAAATAGTTCACATATACTCAATTTAACATAATAAACTAATAATTTCTAATAAAACCGAGAACCGTTCTGTCAAGTTGCTACAAATGATATGAAGGTATATTGTTCGTCAAGTTGACTTACCTCTCGAACGATGAGATCTCGGAACTCACGGAGTTCTCCCCGCACCGTTTTCATCAATTGTCGTTCAGCGGAAACGGAACTCTCTCCATCCTTTTTTTCTTCCCGTTTTCTTAATTTCTTCTCGATATATTTCTCCGTAATGCTAATTGGAGTTTGTATCTGACGGTCAATGGTGTACCTACAATATTTACATGTAAAGATGTGCGTCGTGCAGGTCATCTTTTTTCCGCATTTTAGATACATTCGAGAAGTATCTCTGGGGTCTTCATATTCAGCGAGATGCCCCATTGATGTTGCTTTATAGTCAAGATACGTTTGAAATTGCTTAAAATTCCAGTGATTCAACCTCCCCCGCATTTTTTTTGACTTTTTTTGCTGCAATTGTTTTAAATTCTTAAGTCGAGGTGACGAATCGCGAATATTGATTAAATCTTCCATGACCACGATTGAGTTTTCTTGATTCACTATATATATTTATTATATCTTACTATAGAAAACTTCATCAAAAGTATTTAAAGGATATGAGACTGATGAACTACTGATTTGCCCTTTAAGAAAAGTAAATTATTAAATGAGAAAATAAAGATATAAATAAAAAGATGATATAGAACTATAAAGGAATCATAGCAAAGTTCCATTCCAGCCCGCTATTCGAGCGAATAAGTACCATGCCCCATATGCTTTCATATTTCCATTTACAGGTTCAGAGTGGGCACAAGAACAGGAATACCACTCTCCACCATTGTAATAAGTATCAACTCCATTATGGTTTATTTGCCAATATTGTGCCCAGTTATAGGACGCATCATCTCCACCTTGCTCTAGCACACCATCTCCATCCCCATCATAATAACATTCATCATTAGCATATTGAACTAAATAATTTTCGTCATCTGGATTATAGCTTTCTATATCTGCAAAATCATATAAGGTTTTATTATTGGTAAAGCAATAACTTCTAATTCTTTCATTATAATAATGCACATCTCCTTCTTCTCCACTTCCATCAAGATGTCCCGTCATATAAACAAATGTTTTATTTGGATATTCACTCTCCAATTGATTCATATTATTTAAATAAGCATTTATTGACGCATTATTTGTATCCAATCCACACCAACTCCAGATAATCACATTATATATGGGATTTGCATTGAGGAATGTACGAGTAGTATCATCAAATCCATTAGTATTTCCAGTAAGATCATCACTTGCGGGCTCATTCAGATGTAAAGCTCCTCCAGACCCAGCACTATTGTATTCATATGTATCATTATTACCCATAAATTCGTCCAATGGATCCATCCCATCAGTAAGCTGGCTCCCATGAGAGGTATGCCAATACACAATATGCAAATCTTCTTTTGATTTGTTGATCCATTCAAGTGGAATAACGACGAAGTCCTCAAGATGAGAGTGCGTGTGGTTGACAATTAAAAGCCCGCTATCCACGATCTCATTATTATCATTCTTGGAAATAAAAGGAATTGATATACCGATATTATTGCTATTAAAAAATGCAATATATAATCCAATCCCGCTTCCAGCCATTATGAGCATAGCCACCATAAATAAAAATCCATACTTTTTTTTAATTGTAATTCCCCTCAATTCTAAGTTAAGAATATAGATTATGTTAATATAGTTTATATGAAAATAGCATAAAAATTTTAGTCTTTCTATTCATTTCTCATCTTAACTATATCTTATTGTTTTTATGTGAAGCAAAATGGAAAAATATGCATCTATAGATAAGTTAAAGCTTTGTTATAATGATGAAGGAGAAGGAAAGGCTCTCATTTTAATTCATGGTATTGGTGCTAAAAAAGAAACTTGGAAAGCTCAAATTAACTATTTAAAAACATATTTTCGGGTGATTTCTTTCGATATGCGCGGCGTGGGAAAATCAGACCGACCTAATGAACCATACACCATGGACATGCTAGCTACAGATGTAAAGGGACTAATGGATTATTTGGATCTTAATAAAGTCCATTTAATAGGTAGAAGTTTGGGAGGTATGGTTGCTCAACAGTTTGCTCTTAAATTTCCCGAAAGAGTCAATAAATTAATTTTGATTACCACTAATCCTCAAATCCCTGATGAAAAAGCCGTTGAATTTATTAAGCAAGGAAGAATTAACGAGATTGCACAACTAAAACAAAATCCAGAAAAAGCGTTTTGGAAAAAAGCCAAACTTTTGTTTCACAAAGAATTTATCAAGGAGATGAAGGAAAATCCAGAGAAGAAGTTTCACGATATATGGTCTGTCGAAGATTTAATAGCAGAAAGCGTAAAGGATCCTTCTCAACCGCAAGATATTGAAAATCTTTCGAATGCACTGAATACACATAATAGTATTGATAAGCTGCATCTTATCAAAAGTGAAACTTTACTTATTGCGGGTTCTCATGACAGACTTACCCCAAAATCATCGATGATTGAAATGGTGAAAAAAATTCCAAATAGTAGGTTGGAAATCATTGAGAATTCAGGACATTTTCTCCATCTTTCGAGAGCTTCAGAAGTGAATCATCTTATTGTTGATTTTCTTCAAGAGTGAATATGATTGTGTTATAATCTTCTTATAGTAATTTTCATTATAAGATAGTATGGGAAAAGAATTTGCTTTGATTAATGGGACTAAAATCTGCTATGAAATTAAAGGTGAAGGAGAACCCTTAATACTAGTTCATGGTTTTGGTGCAGATAAAGAAGTCTGGATAGCTCAGTTTAATCCCTTAACCGAACATTTTAAAGTTATTCGATTCGACAATAGAGGAGCGGGTGAATCTGAAAGACCTGATCATCCTTATACGATGGAAATGTTTGCCGATGATACTGCGGCCTTAATGGATCATTTGAACATTCAAAAAGCCCATATTCTTGGTTGGTCGTTAGGAGGGATGATAGTACAGCAGTTTGCCGTGAAGTATCCTGAAAAGATTAATAAAATTGTACTTATTAACACACTTCCCAAATGGCCAGGAGATGATAAAGGTTTACAAGTATATCAGGAAAATGAAATTCAAGGCTATTATAAGAAAAGAGAAAATCCCAGAGCCGCTTATTTTAACGGTGCAAAATTAGGGTTCTATCGTACTTTTCGAAAAGAAATGATACAAAACCCGAAGAAAAAGTTTTATGGTCTTTTTTCTGCTGAAGATTTAATTAGAATCAGCGCACATAACCTCTCACGACCCCAGGATATTAAAAACCAAATACATGCCCTAAGCAGATATGATGTGGTAGAAGATTTGTCTAAAATACAGAACGAAACTTTAATTCTGGCAGCAGAAAAAGATCGCTTAACTCCAAAAAGCATGAATGAATTAATCCATGCACATATTCCAAATAGTAAATTGATCGTAATTGAGAAAGCGGGGCATGAATCTCCTCGAGAAAAAGCTCCCGAAGTAAATCAGCATATAATATTGTTTTTAAAATCAGATTAATCTTTTGGTGTTCTCAAATTCGTTCTTAAACACCATTTTAAATGCAATTACCTAATAATAAGCAAATCTTTTTTTGGTCTATATTTCATCATTTCCCAACACTGGTCTGAGCTATATTTTTTATAAATAATAGGTTTTAATTGTATTTACCATTTCTTTTAGTATTAATGAACTTTTATTACTTTTATTAATTCAAAAGTAGAGTGAATTGGGGTTTGAGTGAACAAAGAACATCACGATGGAAAGATACTAAAGTTGGAAAACTATTTCAATATCCACGCCTTTTTCCACTGTGGATGGCTGTGTTTATTGACATTTTGGGATTTTATCTGATTTTACCCTTTTTGCCCAATTTTATTACTCAATTTAACGCTTCTCCTTTAATCGTGGGATTAATTATTGCTGTAAATGCGGTATTTACTTTCTTCTTCGCACCCTTGTGGGGTCGACTAAGTGATTCTTACGGAAGAAAACCGATGCTTCTAATATCTCAATTTGGAACAATGGCAGCATTTCTTATTTTGGCCTTCTCAGATTCAATTCTATTAATATTCATCTCAAGGGTCGTGGACGGTATATTTGGGGGTAATTTTCCACTTGCTAAAGCGGTAATTAGTGATGTAGTGCCGCCGAAAGATCGTGGACTGCAGATGACGAATGTGGGCGTTGCTCATGTACTCTCATCGCTAATCGGTCCCGGCTTAGGAGGAATACTGTATTCGTTTGGTGGCATTTTGCTCTCAGGCATTATAGCAACAGCTTTATCTTTTTTCACCATTATTATAACCGCTATATTGTTAGAAGAATCATGGCAAAAATGGAAACGGGATAAAGTAAGAGAAGAACCGAAAGAAAAAATTAAGATATCAAAAAATTCTCTGGCGATCTATTTTCTTGTGTTATGGGGGTTCCACACAGTTTCTTTTACATTGTTTGTATCTAATATCTCTCAATATCTTGGAATAATAATCGGACTTGTTGCTCTTGATATCGGTATTATCTTGACTATTTCTGGACTCTTTCGCGCGATTACCCGTTTTACTCTTTTTAAACCAATCCTAAAGAGAATCGGAGAGAGAAAAATGATTTTAATGGGATTAAGTATATTTATCTTCACTTTTTTTGCGATTGGGTTTTCTATCAATCCAATTGTAATTATCATCATTTCGATATTTCTAAGCTTTGCTGCCTCGTCAGTTCGAGGGAATATGTTGAGCGTGATCTCGCAATCAGTAAGTCCAAAAATTCAAGGACGTATCAATAGCTATACCACCTCATTAGATTCCATCGCCCAGATTGTTGGTCCTATTATTGGCGGAATAATTTTTGATTTAAGCGTGGAAAATGTGATTGAGCCCTATTGGTGGGGAATTACCATGGGTATTATAGGATTAGTCGCCTTAGTGATGTTTATTAATAAGTTCCGAAGTAAAAAATCCTCTGACACCCAAGTGATGATGTCTATAATTATTTAAATTACGGTTTTATTTAAAAAGACAAACCAAAATGGTTTAAAAAACTATATATAACCTCTGAGTTATCCAATATCGTTCAATTTGTTCTTTTAGAAATTTCAAAAGATTTTCAAATAAGATAAATAAAACATATTCCTTAAAGGTCCAAAATATTTGATTGTTGGTAACAGGATTATAATACCTACAAATATATGTGGATATATATGAAACTTCTGGAAATCGGTATTTCACGATCAAATCATATTCATCAGAATAGAAACCTTCATTAACTTAAGCGAGAAAAATTTCATTCATTTATTATTTATAATGCATTAAATTAATTTACATTGTTTATTTCTACAATTAAAACGCGAATTGTAAAAAAATGGCAATTAAAAAAGGCGATATTATCAAAGTAGAGTATGAAGGCACTTTTGAAGATGGAACTGTATTTGATAGCACTAAGAAAGATGATGGTATTCCATTAAAATTTGAAGTTGGCTCCGGACAAATCATTCCCGGGTTTGATGAATCAGTAGTAGGAAAAGCTGTTGGAGAGGAATATGAGATCCATTTAAAGCCCTCAGAAGCATATGGAGATTACAAGGATGGATTAATGCATTCTATTTCAAAAGACCAATTTTCCCCCGAGCAAGAACCCCAAGTAGGAATGATGGTGGCATTAAGAGGAAATGATGGGCACCCTATCCCAGCAACTATAAAAGAAGTAACAGATGATATGGTAGTTTTAGATTTAAATCATCCCTTAGCGGGAAAATCTCTAAATTTCAAAATAAAAATATTAGAAACTGGTTGTGAGCCAGATACATGCCACTCTTGCGGTGCTGGATGTAATCATCAACATTAGATTTAACTCTTAAAACATATTATCATATTTTTTTAAAGAAACAAAAAGCGAAATAAATAATATTATATCAAATACTCTAAAAAGAAATAAGATTTAAATGGGAATATTTAGTAATTTAGGAATAAAGGAACATCCATCGCCTCATTCAAATCTTAAAAATACATAATGAGAGCTTTAAATGGATGTATGAGCATATGCAAGAGCTCCAAGAAAAATATCAAGCCAAATTTATAGCAATATATAACAAAGAGATTTTAGGTGCCGAAGATGAGAGAAAACAATTATGGAATTACTTGAAAGAAAACTATTCATCTGATAAAGTAGAAGAAATCTTTATTGATTACATAAATCCAAAAGGATATATACTAATCCCATAAGAAATATGAAGTTAATTTAGCAGCAAAATGATAGAATACAAAAATGTGAAGCCTTTATAGTATTTCAGGAACTTAATTCTTTATAATTAAATTGAAAGTTAATTCAAATCAATAAAAAGAGCAAAAAGGAAAAAAAATGGGCAATGTTGAAATTACCCCCAATTTAAGGAGATTATTACAAGTAAAAACCTTAAATGAATTTACTTCCGAAGAAATTGACGAATTATCAATTGAAGATCTTGGGTATTTACGAATGAAATATCAAATTGACCACCCCAAGACTACAATAAGCGGAAAAAAACTATTTGATCCCTTCTTGCCAGAAAGCACAAAAGATATATGGATGAGTGTGGGAGATAATTTCAAGAAGGACTAAATTCTGGTAATAATACCCATTACCTCCTCTCTTGGGAATTATACTTTTTCCTTAAAAATTGGTATAATTTTTCAAAATGAAGCACGCTAGTGAAAAAAAAAAAAAATTACGATCTACTGTAAAAGGTGGAGTGTTCTTGAGGGGTCATGATAAATTTTTCTTTATTTCTAAAATATGAGCCAGATAATCCATCTTTCAATCTATTAAACAATCTATTAAATTTTATTTCTTCAAAATTTTAGATTTTTAAAATAGTTCTATTAAATTTATTTTTAATTTAATACTCTTATTGATAAAAAAGTACTTTTCAAAATTTTTACAAGAAAGATGAATAATACAGAGAATTTGAATGATTGGGAAAATCCCAAAATATTTGGGATGAATAAAGAATCTCCACATAATTCCTTAATTCCTTATAAAGAGGTGAAATCATGCTTAAAATCTGGAAAAATATCGGATTTTTATCAGTCATTAAACGGTAAATGGAAATTTCATTGGGTAAGAAAACCAGCAGATCGCCCATTAACATTTTATGACCCTAGTTTTGATGATAATGCGTGGGATCAAATTCCAGTACCCAGTAATTGGCAAATGAAAGGCTATGGAATTCCCATCTATACAAACATCAAATATCCTTATAGTATCGATACTAAGAATATTCCAAGAATTGATCATGAGTACAATCCAGTTGGCAGCTATCGAACCATATTTGATATCCCTCAAAGGTGGCAAGATCAAGAAATTTTTATCCATTTTGCGGGAGTAAAATCTGCATTTTATCTCTGGATTAACGGAGAGAAGGTGGGCTATAGTCAAGGGAGTATGACACCCGCAGAGTTTAATATCACGAGCTATTTAAAATCTAAGGAAAATGTGTTAGCAGTTGAAGTATATCGGTGGTCTGATGGCTCCTATCTTGAAGACCAGGATATGTGGAGAATGAGCGGGATATATAGAGATGTATTCCTCTTTTCAACACCAAAAGTCCATATCAGAGATTTTTACGTGTATAGCGAGTTAGATGAGAGCTATAAAGATGCGGTTTTAAAATTCAAATTAAAAATAAGAAATTATAGTAAAAGTGATACTAATAACTATACTCTTAAAATAAAATTATTAGAGCAGAATCAAAATCAGAAAGATGTAGATTTTCTGCTTGAAAAGGACATTACTCTCCAGAAAAATTCTGAATCTCTTATTGAACTGGAAAAAGAAGTAACGAATCCTAAAAAATGGACGGGTGAAACTCCAAATCTCTATTACATATTAATAATTTTATATGATTCTAAGGGAAATATCATTGAAGCAGAGAAAAATCAATTTGGTTTTCGAAAAGTGGAGATAAAGAAAGATGGGGGATTATATCTCAATGGGAAGTCAATTATTTTAAAAGGGGTAAACAGACATGAACATGATCCCGATGAAGGAAGGGCAGTATCCGTGGAGTCTATGGAACAAGATATCCAACTAATCAAGCAGAATAATATCAATGCAATTAGGACCAGTCATTATCCAAATCATCCGAAATTTTATGAGCTCTGTAATCAATATGGAGTGTATGTGATTGATGAATGTAATTTAGAGTCGCACGGATTGCGAGAAAAGCTTCCAAATAGCGATCCTCTTTGGTTAGAAGCGTGTGTTGATCGAATGGTCAGCATGGTGGAACGGGATAAAAATCATCCGAGCATCATTATCTGGTCGCTCGGAAATGAAGCGGGATTTGGGGATGTGTTTGAGAAGATGAAAGACGAAACCCTCAAAATCGATACAACAAGACCCATCCATTATGAAGGTGATTATTACAATAAAATCACAGATATTATTAGTTATATGTATTATCCCGCAAAAACTATTAAGCGAATTGCCAGAAAAAACATGAAGAAGGGCGATACCCGTCCCGTGATGCTCTGCGAATATGCACATGCAATGGGGAATAGTCTGGGAAATTTTCAAGAATATATTGATATTTTTGAACAATATAATAATTGCATTGGAGGGTTTATTTGGGATTTTGTAGATCAAGGAATTCGTAAATTCACCGAGAAGGGGGAAATGTATTGGGCATACGGAGGAGATTTTGGGGATGAACCGAATGATAGAAATTATTGTATCAATGGGATTGTCATGCCCGATAGAAAACCTAATCCATCCCTATTTGAAGTGAAAAAAGGCTATCAGAATATTGAGGTACTCAATTCAGATGTATTACAAGGAAAAATAGAAATTTTGAATAAATTTAATTTTATCCCATTGGACTTTGTTTCACTTCACTGGGAGCTTACCGCAAATGGAAAAATTATTGAAAAGGGTATTATTAAGAACTTAGAAATCAACCCCTCAGAAAAGAAATTAGTTCATATTCCATTTACCCCTCCAGAATTGAGTCCAGACACTGAATATCATCTTAAAGTTGAATTTAAATTAAAAACGGATACAACATGGGCAAAAAAGGAGCATATAATAGCATGGGAACAGTTTAAATTACCATTTAAGCCTTTAGGAATAGAAGAAATCTCCCTCAAAACTCTTCCCTCAATTGAAGTGAAAGATCGAGAAGAGAAAATCACTTTTACAGCAAATAGTGTTGAGATTACAATTGGAAAAGAAAGTGGAGTTATTGAAGTTTATCAATTTAATCAAAATGAGATCTTAAGCTCTCCTTTACTTCCAAATTTTTGGAGAGTACCAATCGATAATGATGTTGGATTCATAGATGATGATTTAGAAGATTTTGATCAAGGAGCCTCAAATATCGATTATTCATGGAAAAAAGCAAGTGAGGAAAGAAAACTTTCTAAATTCATCTATGAAGATATAAGTGAAAACGTAAAGAGAGTATCCGTATATTTTGATGTTCCTAATTCTGATAAAGGCTTAAAAATTAGCTATATCGTTTATGGGAATGGAGATATTATAATCGAAAATTCATTCGTTCCCACTAAAGAAATGGTACGATTTGGCATGCAAGCACGAATGTCAGGGGAATTCCGTCAAGTTTCATGGTTTGGTCGAGGACCTCATGAAACGATGGAAGATAGAAAACATGGTGCTGCGGTGGGAATTTATTCGATGAATGTGGAAGATATAATTCATAATTATGTGAGACCCCAGGAAAACGGCAACAGATCAGATATTCGTTGGATATTGTTTTCTAATAAGAAAAAAGATGGTTTATTAGTTGCCACTATGGATGAGAGCTATTTGAATTTTAGCGCTTGGCCTTACACCATAGAGGATTTAGAAACGGCAACTCATACCTACGAATTGCCCCGCCGGGAGGATCTAACAATAAATATTGATCATATACAGAAAGGAGTGGGAGGAGATCTTCCAGGTTTACCCTCTACACACAGTGAATATAAATTGAAAGCAAATAAGGAATATAACTATAGATTTCTCTTGCGTCCTGGAATTAAACTTAAAGAGAGGTTACAGGGAGGAAGAATCTATAGACCACCCAAAGTTTAAAATTTCCCTATTGATTCTTTCTCATCTTTATTTTTTATTTAAGGGGCAATTCAATTCCTTTTTTTTCTAGTGCTTTCGTTATGAAAGGATAGGAGATCAAGGATTCATATTCAATATTTTTTATATCCAAATTAGCAATATCTCCTTGGATAAAGAGGTCTGGTATTATTGCCGCTCTATGTTGTATTTTATACTGCCTTAATAATTGCAGTGCTTTCAATTGGTTACTAAAATACTTTCCTTGTGCTCCTGTTATAATTTGGAATGTGTTATCATTTATCCCTTTTAGCGAGACTCTTACAAATAAATTTGTAAATTTGCTTAAATCTCTAATATAAGACTCATCAAAAAGAAGCCCATTAGTTTCTAAAATGAAAAGTATTGAGCTTGGGATTAACTCTAATACTTTAATTAAATGGGTTCTGCAAAGTGTTGGCTCTCCACCACTTATTCGAACTAAAGGCTGTTTATAACTTAAGAATTTAGTAGCAACCTCTTTGGGAGCATAAAATTGTCCAAACGAGCGGGGCTTCCAAACTTTTTTTTGACTCCAGCAATATATGCAACGTAAATTACATCCCAAACAATCTGCAGTGGCACACCCTCCATAAAATTTTGTGTTGCGAAACCGATAATATTTTCTGAGATTGTCTTTACAAACTACTGCTCTAACTTTTTTAGTTAATTCTACAGGGTTTAATAGTGTCATAATTTAACGGGTTTAAACGAATAAGGCAATTTTATTAAAAAGAAGCGATTTTTCGTCTATCCTTCTAACTCTTCTATATTTTCCGGATCTTTTAGCTCTTCTAGTTCTTCTATTCGAGCTTGAAATTTACTTAAATTCAAGACGCCAAATATAATTAATCCTAAAGCAATGAGAAATAAATAGAAATTTTCAAATCTTTGTTGAAAGACAAAGAGACCTACAAGGATTGGAATAACAATGGATAAGCTGTTAATGATCAAATATACAATAGAGGCTTTTGCTTTCTGAAACCCGCTCTGATAGAAGAGAACTCCTAACAGGAAGAAAATACCCATTCCCCATAGCGAAATACATAGCCAGATATGGTAGATATCAAACCAAAATATCCCGAATATTATTTCTGCCCAACCAGACCATGAAAATAGCGACACATTCGCATCTTGGTATGCTTGGGTGAAAATATTTGTAAAAATGGTCCCAATGGCATTCAGAATTACCCCCATAATTGTGATAAGAACACCTTCTATGGATGTATTTTTTTTAAATTTTGCGAGGAAATAAAACACAAAGGCTAAGATAATGCTCACGAAGAAAAAGATCAAGAAAGGAATAAAAAATTCATAAAGATTTATAGTGATTTCCGATATCTTAGAAAATGCGATCAAGATGGGGGCAAAACCCAATAATACTGCAGAATAAACCTCTAACGGTCTTACTTTTTCATCCAATATTTTAACAGATGAAATGAGAAATATAATTAATCCTAAGCTCGTGATGGGTTGAACAACTAAGATGCCAACCATTCCGACGGCAACAATAAAAGGTATCCATCCTATAATACCTAATAATAAGCCGCTTATCCATATTTTATTTGTAAGAAATTCAAAGAATGATTCAGCCAAGCTCCTCAATCCCTCTTCAAAGCTAAGCTCTGGGAGACCTTGCATCAGTCCTTTTTTTTGGAGAACAAAGCCCATCGAAAAACATACAGTAGCAATTAAAGCGAGTAAGATTCCAAGAATAATGGTTACAATATCAATCATAGAAAATATTTAGCTTTGAAATTAGGGTTAATTTTTAATAATTGTCAATCAGTATTATTATTATGGATAATAAAATGAAAAGGAAAGGATCAGATTCACTTATTGCAGAGAAAAAAAACCAAATTGTCGAATTACCTATTACAGAATTTGTTGGGATTAATTTTATTACCGCAATGGTTCCTTTTTATATTTGTTTGGTCATTTTCTTAGGTGCTCTTTATCTTTTCGTTGAATTTTTGTCGCTTTCTTTAGTCTATCTATCATTTATATTTCCGGTGCTTGTATTCATTCTCTATCACCTCTACATCCTCCTAATGATAGAAGTCTGTGCGTTGTGGGTACGAATTTGGAATAAAAAGTCACCTCCTAGACAAGGGGCATTTCGGAGAGTATTAGACGATGTTAAATCTGCAGAAGGAAAAATGTTGAAATATTATCATCGCAGAGGGTTTATTATTAAATTTCCCGTATGGTTATCCTCAAAGTGCCCGTTTCCTTGGATGCTTAACCGAGCCTTGCGTAGAATTGGGCATAATACTATTGACAAAAATGTGATCTATTGTGACGGTTTTCCCGGACTTGAACTTACTACCTTGAAAAAAAACTCGTTTATTTATCCCTCTTCGGCAATCTCAAGCCATTCGGTTCAATCTATCTTTGGTAAAATAACGATTAAAGAAGTCGTCATTGGAAAGAATGCTGTACTATATCCGGGATGTATTGCTGGACCAGGTGCTCAAATGGAAGATAATTTTATACTACATCCTAATTCCGGCTTACCGAAAGATTGGAGGGGCAATAAAGAATCCACTCATTACATAGGAATGCCCGGAAGACCTATAGAAGAAAAAGAAATTTATAAAGATTTTACAAAGAATACGAAGGATTTTACTAGAGAAAAATAAGAGTTCAATTGATTGACAAACATTTAATATTTTTAACTAATTGCGAAAGAAGTCCCCTCCATTCATGGAGGGGATGAATTTCGCAGAGCATCTCCATGGTTTATCGTGTGGGTGAGATCTTCCGCATTATACATCACTAAATTAACGGACCCCCTCCTTTTAAATACCTCGCATACTATACACTAGTAGAGAAAGAGACCCTCGCAAGGAGAAGAGAACGTGCAATTAACCCAAAAAATTCGGATTTATCCCACAGTAGATCAATTAGAACTCCTGTGGGATTTATCGGAGAAATGCCGCTTGATTTATAACT
>SHMU01000019.1 GCA_008080765.1 Promethearchaeota archaeon
ATATCAGAGATCGGGCAGTTGTCCCTCGGTATATCCGAAGGACACGGGCTATGTGTCAATTAGCCCCTTAGATGTGGACGATGATGAACCAGAAGCTTTTAGGAGAATTGATGGGGATTTGAGCCACAAGCCCCGCCTTTCAAGGCGGGGTAATTGACCTCTGTTAAAATTAAAGGCCTTCCACCATCAAAAATGCCATTATATGGGATGGATTTAAATAAACCACCCCTTCTGTCCAATCTAGTTCCCATGAGCCTTCCTTCATATTTAGAAGCCACTAGAGCGCGCAAAGCAGAGATATTTAAAAAAAAATCCATATTATAACGATGGAACCCTATTGCGAACGCTAGCAGAGAAAAGAAATGAGTTAGTCCTACAAATGAGAGATAATCCAAATTTAACCCAACCAACTTCTCAAGTTAGGAAAGAATTTGATGAAATTTATTCTAAAATGGTTAAAATTGAGAATTCATTAATTAAAACACATATAGAAGATCTGATTGGAAAAATAGAGTATACTGAATATATTGATGATGATGAAGTTCTTCCTTTTTATATATACCAAATTCATCAATTGAAGAATAAGAATTATGGTGTGTTATTAACCTCAGGATTCAGCTTGTTACCATTAGCTGTTCCACAAGAACTCAATTTCAGATTCAATTACTTAGAATTTGCTATCACTATCCCTTCTGATTTTCCATTACCTGTTAAAAATCAAAAAAATTATGAATTTTATTGGTTGATTGAAAAATTAAGATTTTTTATCAGTTATCTTCATCGGGATAAAACGTTTTTTTGTGATGGTCATACTTACGGAAATGGTAATCCTCCAAAACCACTTACCACTAACACAGAGATTTGTGGATTTTTATTTAAATTTCCATTTGAAACTCTTCCATCTTCATTTTGTGAGTTAAATATTCCGTCAATAAATTAATAAATGTTTCAATTCATGTAAATCTCCAATTGAAGAAGGAAGCTCTGATATTTTATCATCTTTGATATCAAAATATTCAAGAGGTTTTAATCGACCAAGCCCTTCAGGGATCTTTTTAATTCCACAATCTAACGTGGATAATTCTACAATCTCATTCCGCTCGTTAATATCAATAAATAGCTTCTGCTTCGCACCACGCTCTAGCTCCTCAATGAACTCTCTTTCTTTTTTTAAAAGGACACTTCTATCTTCCCAAACTGGTTTTTTCATCATATTTTAATTCATTTCATTAATTTAAGTTATCAACTGTGATTCTGTATATTTCTTTATTTATTTTTGCATCTTAAAGGTTTTTTGGTATGAAAATAATTGGTAAGAAAAGAGAATACTATCACAATTTTAAGATGAGAAATTGAATATTAAGAGAATGTTAAAATTTAAGAAGGGAAAAATCTAAATTAATCTAAGCAATTTTAAGGTTAGAAAGTTATGGTGCTCCAAAATCACTTAAAAAAATAAAAGGAAAAAAAATTATTGAGTTTTATTTCCCACCGGCTATAAAAGGCAGGATTACTATCTCATCCTCGGGCGAAAGCTTTGTTTCTGGATCTGCTTTTTTCCCATTAACGAGAATACCAAAATATTTGTCCTCTAAATCTAATTCCTTTAGAAGATCCCCGACGGTCATGCTCTTGTCTGGTGTGATAACATCATAGATACCAGATTCTAAAAGCTCGCTAATTTGTTTCAGTTTTATATACCTCTTTTATTGTGATATTTTATACTTACTATAAGTATAATTATTTTTATATTTATTTCTTATCATTTTAAAACCAATGTCTTTATTTAATATGTGAATTACTAAGATGGTGAGATATTAATAAGAATGTGTAGAGCCTCTAACTATAAACTTGCACATAGTGTCCCACCCCGTCGTTAGTGGAAACGGGGGATGATACTCTTCTTTTATGAAGGTGCGTTCAGAGAGCTAAGGCACTCTTGGAGCACCAGTGCGCTCATCCGCGCCGAATTGGAGTGGCGGGTGATGAGAGCATCAGCATGCGTGCCCCGCTCGCACTCGGTGCAGCGGAACTCGTCATAAGGAATAGTCTTCTGGCGAGTTTGCCTTTTTACTCCCGTCTTCTGGAAGCAATGGGCGCAAATTTGGCTATGAAAGGGGCCGATGGGAACCAGCTCTTCATAGTGCGGGAGAATACCTTGCTCCCAAAGATCTTCTGCCCATTGCCGTATTTCTGCAAATAATTCTTTTCGCTTTGGTAGATAGGTAATTGCTTGCGCCAGCGTGCTGCGAGTGTCTCTGGTTGAAATACTCCCGATGGCATCCCAAGAAAGATATTTGGCATGTGTTTTCCATGCAACATACAGATAGACCATTAAAGCTTCTCGTTTCATCTGTTTCATAAGCTGTTCTTGTCTACGATGGAGTAAGGTAAGTTCTGTTTTTAAGCGACCTTTCTTGGGTTCTTTGAGCCCGCCTTTTTCTGACGGGAGCCCGATAGTCTTCCATACACCGCACGTTGAGAGGGAACCTCTTCAGGTTTTCCGCAAGAAGGGCGAATGTAGTCTAAAATACGTGCTTTCTTCTAGAATCGGTGATTTCCCTTCGTTCTGAAATCGGAGGGAACTATTCCTTGCGCGTTCCAACGACGTAAGGTTTTAGTACACACCCCTAAAAGGCGCGCCGCTTGTCCGATGGACAGATCTATTCCGTTCATAGAAAGAACTCTCAAAGAAGTGTAAAAAGCACCGCATATTTTGGTAATGTCCAATTGTATATATACATTTTTTCACTAGTAGCAACTGTAAAAAATACCCCATACCTTTCTTTTTCTTAATAATTTTTATATTTCTTTAAGTTCTTAAATCAAAAATTAGTAGTGATTTAATAGTTAATACTAATTCTCATTATTAATATATTATCATAATGGAAATTGCATGATAATTCTTATCATTATTTTCAACTATTATTACATAAATACATTTTTATTTCAATTAATAGATCTGAGAAAAAATACGAATGATAATAATTGAATTTATTACATTTTTCAAATTGGCCAATATAAGATATTCAAAATTCATTGAATAAGGAGATTCGGTAAAAAAAACAAATTTTTTTTAAAATAAAATATTAAAAAATTTGAGTGATCTTCATTATCAACGAAGAGTTTGTAGAATATTCATCATATTTGTTGAATATAAGGGATAAATTAGTAGAGATTTCGAAAATCTCGGATATCACGCAACGGCATAATCAATTCAATGAAATGATAGTTTCAGTGCGCGAGTACATCCAGGAAATGGCCGATGCAGGGAATCAATTAGAAGCGGGTGAGTTAGCTTATTCCATCGGAACGCTGATTGAAAAGCAAGATAAAAGCTTTGCAAACACCTTTTATGAGAAAGCTATAAAATTATGGGCAGAACAAATTAAAGAATATAATACTCAAGGCAAACTCCATGAGATCAGCGAATTATATCTCAGAATTGCCGAACTATATAATGAACAGTATAAAGAACCCGAATTAGAAAGAGAATATATCAGAAAGAGTATTAAATTTTTAATTCAAGAGGCGGATCTTTTAGAAGGCTTCAATGAGGGTCGAAAGTTAGCACAGATTTATCAGAATATTGCCGAGTTATATTTAAAAATTTCCGATATAGAAAATGCAATTATATATTACACAAAAGTTATAAAATTTGCAAAGGAAAATCATCTATTTGATATTCTACCATATTCTTATCGTCAAGTTTCATATTGCTATAAAAAGTTGAATAATCCTCATAGAGCTAAAGAAATTCTAGTAAAGGCAATTGACTTTTTTCTGAAGTTTTACCAAATTCTTAAGAAGAAGAACGATCATCCTTCGCTAGCACAGGTCTGTCAGATCTTAAAGAATTTATATCGTACCCTAAGAGAATGGAAAATGTTCAATTATTATTCGAAGAAAGAAGCGGGTGCGTATATTGATTTGGCAGAAGATATTAAAGGAAGGCAGGAGGATTATCATCGAATTGCTCGTTATTATCGCGGCGCAGCTTTATGCTATAAAGATACCAATGAGAGTTATATAGATTCTGCTTCATGTTTTTTGCTTGCGGGAAATTATTGTGAGCAATTTGAGGATTATAATCAAACAGCAATTAATTATTTTGATTCTGCCCTTATCTTTAGGAAATTAAAGAATTATGATCTTGCCTATAAATTATTTATGAAAGCAGGAGATAATTATGCTAAAATACAAGCTCATAATAGTTCGTGTGAAAGTTATTTATATGCCTATGAAGCCGCTTTAGAAGGGAATTTGGAATTTAATCGATTTGGTTTATTTAATCAATTGGTTCGAGAATTACATATTATGGCGAAAGAGGGTTTAAAAAACAAGCAATTCTATAAGGCAGCAACCCTAATTCTTGAAAGTATAAAGTTTTACGAGCAATTGGATAATGCTCAAGATTTCTTACTTAAAGAAATGATTAAAAATACCTATAAATATTATTATCGTGCAGCGAATCTTAAAGAACTTAGTTCATCTCATATTCTTGATTCATATGCCATTGCTTCACTTTCATTGATTTTAATAGGAAAATTAGAAAAAGCACGCGAAATTATCAATGAAATCGAATTAAACGATTATAAAGTAAAAATTATTAAAGAGATGATTGATATTATTATAGGAAAAGCAAATGAGAGGGAATGTGTTGTTCAAGAATGCTTTCCAGAACATATACAGGAACTAATTGAAGAATCAGTCGATATTTCCTATTTAATTAGTTTATTTGAAAAATTGAAACCGTTTGAATCGTGCAAATAGAAAAGAGAGATTTCACTTTCTATAAATTATCTAAAGCATTTAATAGAAATGCATGTATTACAAAAACAATCCTTATATTGTATCCTTTTTTTCAGATGCTTTTTTATTTTCTATAATGGATTAAAATAATTTTTAATACAATGAAAGATCATCATATCTTGATTAGTTTTGATTTGGATTTTACCCTAATTGACAATACTGAAGGGATTCTTAATTCTTTCCGTTATGCCTTTAAGAAATACCATCTTCCCAACCTTGATGATGACACATTAAAAAAAACCATTGGGAGGCCATTGGAACAAGTTTTTAAAGAGAATACCAATTTAGAGCCGAAAATATTGGTGAAAGCATTCCGTGACTATTATAAAAATAAAGGAATGTTTCAAGTAGACTTGTTAGATGGGGTCATCCAGAAATTAAAAGTATTTAGAAACACTGGAATCTTATTAGGCATTGTTACCTCTAAAAAGCAAGAAATCGCAATTGACCTATTAAAATATCTAAAGATTTTTCAATATTTTGATTTCGTAATTGGGGAAACCGCTTTAATCAAAAAGAAGACAGATAAAGAAGTAAAACAATTTTTCCTCTCGAAATATCCTCATAGCTCTTATATCATTGTAGGGGATCATCTCACGGATCGAGCCCTCGCAGAAATGCTTGAATGCCCATTTATAGGGGTGTTAACAGGAAATACGACAGAAGATGAATTGAAAAACAATGCTACGGTTCCTATCTTTATCTTCAACCATATTTCAGAATTGACCAAAGAGGATATCTTATTTATTACTGATAACATCGAAAAATAATCAAGGAATCCTCACTCTCCATCCGATAATAAAATTGATAACTAAGATACAAAAGAAATTAAAAGAAGTTTTAATAAACTAAAAGAAGTTTTAATAAACTAAAAGAAAAAAGTAATAAAAATTTGAAATGTTATCGGTCTTTGTATTCTTCCATATATTTCTCTGGCGTCCATTTTTTCTTGATAAAGTCGCCGATTCCCGAACTATCTCGAGGACCTACCAAAACATAACAATCAGCTTCATCCTCTAACGCTCCACTTAATCGAGCAGCCATACCAGGAATTATTAAAATTCGATGGTTTATCTTATCGAAAATCCCCGTTTCATTGACGGTTTCTGCGATTGAACCTGAACTAAATTGTCCCCCCGCAACAGCACTTTCAATACCTATTCCTTCACTATCAGAAACAAGAAGATAAGCATCCAAATTTGCCGCCTTAATATCAAGTTCGACAGGAATCTTGGTGAGCCGATAATTACTGGTAACAAAAATGGGCGAATTCTCATTAGGCTCTCCAATTTCATAGATTCCCGCATCCACAGCAGGATATATTCTTGGATCTGAATAGATAGATTGTCGAAGCGTCATTAATGCTAAAAGAGCCCAGATATCTTCTTTTTTTTGTCCCGAATTTAATATGAGTAAAGATGTTGCTTGCGACACCATTACAGATCCCATAATAATTTCTTGAAATTTTGCTTTCCAAATCTCCTCCTCTTTTATATCAGCAGCTTGCGTCCAATAAGCAGCGGGTACTCCCATCACTGGCCATCCCGCATTCTCATTTTCATTGTTAATTCCCGCTATTCTCAATTGCGCAATGTTATCATATGTTTTGGAAATTGCTCCAGGACCATAAAAGGTTCCAGGATCTAAGATAATTTGTTCAGACCCCAATTTCTGTAAGGTCGCACTAAGTGACATGAGCTCGTCTAAATCACCTGTTGGAGTGGATACAACTATTGCTAAATTATTTTGAACTGCAAATGTTCCCAATTGTTCCCATGTATCTTTTGTCGCAGTATATAAAGCGGGTTTCTTATTAATAATCTCTTTTGCTGCACTCATTAAAAATTCTGGCTCTAAACAGCAGAGCATAATGGGTAAGGCTGTATTCTCAGCAACTTTCTTTGCTGCATTCTTGAAGGTCTCTCCGTCTTTTGATACGCATCGCAATGCAATACCTTGAATTTGAAGGACCTCTCCAATCCTTTCAATCGTTAAATTATCCAAGTATTTAATAATTTCCACTAAGTCATCTTGATCATCTGCTACTTGCAAAAAGAAGGCAGTTGGATTATAAAAAGTCAATTGATGACGCATAAGAACCTCTTCGCCACCGATGGTGACTTCTTTTTCCCCCACCCCGATTCGTACAGGCCTCTGGGGCGGGCGAAGCATTTCTCGGAGCTTCTGAAGATTTTTTTTCTGCTTTGGATCTTTCATTAAGTGAGTACAATCCTCTAAACGAATCTTTCGCTCCAATAAATCAGTAGCAAACGCCATACACGTCTCATATCCGCAATCCCCACAATTGCTTTTATCTAGCTTGCCATATACATCCAATGGGCTTGGTCTTGCCATTTTTTCAACTCCTCAGTTATAAAAGTTAATAGTTTATAATTTTGTTAGTAGTTATTCAACATTTACTAATATGATTAGTAAATATGCTAGATCAATTAAAAATTTGTTTTTTTTTACATTGAGTTAAAGATTTTTGACTGAAAACAATTCTGCGTTGGATTTTTTTTTTGAAATCGATCATGAAATTTGGTTTTTGCCTAGAATTGAAAATTAAGGTTTAAAAGGAAATTTCTGGTAACCATAGGAAATTTAACCTATATCTTAAAGCAATAGAAGGAGAACACCAGAAGAAGTCAAATTTGCCTATGAAATCCATCAAGTGGAAAAAAGTTTCTAAAAATCATTAAAAGGCTTTAATCTAGTTTAGAAATAATAGTAATAGAATTATAACTCTTTAAAAATTAAAAGAGATAATTTTTAAGAGCTTTGTTTAAAATGTCCTACAATGCGGTTTTTCTTTTCGAATGGAATTAGTTCTACAATAATGCCTTTAAGTCCACTCCCATCATGAAAAACGGATTTACTGAATTGAATAGAAACATTTGTGGAGTTCCCAGGATAAATATCCTCTCCTTCTGTGAATTTGATGGGGGAGATCCTCATATTTACTAATGCATAATATTGTCGTTCGTCACCAGGTGTTATTTTTCCGCCTTTAGATTTATAAAACTCGTTCATATGAAATTCAGCAGTAATATTACTTTCTTTTTTAAATATCTCGGGGGTGGCAAGAAAGAAATTTCTATCAATCTGATTAGGCTTTATACCTTTTAAAACCAAACCTACTCTATCATTTTGATAAGCAATAGTAAAGTCCCTATCTTGTTTTTGGATATTTTTAATAACAACTTTTTTGGAAGGTCCATTGAATCCAATAAGCTCTAACATTTGACCTTTTTTTAAGACGCCTTGTTTTATTACCGCAAGTGCCACCGTTCCGATACCTTTTACGGGAAATACATGATCTATCAGAATTTTTGTATATGAATTAAAATTAGAATTAGAATTATCATTATTATTTTGTTTCTTAGTCTGGTCTGAAAATTTCAACCCCAACTCTATTACTTCTTGCTTTAATTTATCAAAATCTTTTTTTTCATGGAGCTCAAAGATTTTAGCATCTTTTAATGTTGTTGTATGTATGATTTGCCTAAGCTTCTTAATTTCATTCGCTAGTTTCCATTCGTTATTCTTAATATTTGCAAATATGATGATTGTTTGTTTATGATAGAGCTGACAGAAAATGTCTATGGCGATAAGGAGTTCTCCAATTACCGAATTCAGCCCTACATTTAAATCAACTATTAAAAGAAAGATATCAGTTAATGTAAGGGTTTGTAATAGGGGCTTTATTTTCTCCGGATACTCTACTGGTGAGACCGCACAAAATATATAATTAAGTTGATCATCTAATCGATTATAAAATTGAATATCTGATCTTGTTCCCGGAGCACCGAATGCTTGCCCGATCCATTTATTTAGATCGCTATTTTCACCTAAGATTCCTACATTAAAGCTTCTTTCTATTTTCTCATTCATACATAGAGGAAAAACCAACAAAAAACTAAAAGTTTATTATTTCTAAAAAGGAGAGAGGTTTTTTTCTATAAAAAATTATCAAAATCATTCAAATTTATTATATACCTTATATGAACGTTTTTCAATTGAAAAGTGGAATGTGGGATGTGAAATATATAGGCAAAATGCGAAAGTTAACATCTGATTTACATATCATAAGATTCTTTCCTCATCATCTAATTATTTATTAGTATAAAACAAGGAAACTATAAATAATCCATTCTCCATATTAATAATTATTGAATTAATCTATTGAATTTGTATTAAAAAGATGTAATGGGTGAGGAGTATTAAGTTATGAACAAAAAAACAATTCTATAGGATAGTGATTGCTACACTTTTATGTTTTTCTTTTGCTAATTTATCTTTGTCATTTATTACCAAATATAATGAGAAAATGGAGATATTTGCAACTCCAACCATCGAATTGGAAGGTTATACTGGTGCTATACTTCATTCATCCCAAACATTGGCATGGGAGGAGAATGGAACTATTATCAGTAATGCCGCCAATAGCCAAGATTCTACGGATATATGTCCAGATGGTTCAGGAGGGGCTGTTATTGTTAGGACAGATAATAGAGAGGGAGGAGACATAAATATCTATGCTCAAAGAATTAGTGCGGCAGGAGTTAGACAATGGAGCCCTTCAAATGGTATAATAATATGCAACGCATCAGGAGATCAAATAAATCCTCAAATATCTAGAACCTCTACAGGAGAGTATATCATTACTTGGAGAGATCAAAGAACTGATTTAGGAGATATTTACGCTCAGAAGGTCAGTGCAACAGATATTAGGCAATGGACACCTTCAAATGGAGTAGTATTATGCGATGCATCAGGAGAACAAACATTACAAAAAATTTGTTGCGACAATACCGGAGGTGCCTTTATCGTATGGCAAGATTGGAGAGGTACATATAAAGCTATTTATGCACTAAGAATAGGTTTCCAAGGCACTATTCATGGAGATACTGATGGCACACGAATAGATGAAGACCAAACCTCTAATCTATTTAATTCATATATATGTTCAGATGGCAATGGAAATGCATTTATTGCATATTCAGATGAAGATCAAATAAATCCTAATAAAGCCGTGCTTGTGGCACAAAAACTGAACTCAAGCGGTAAAGTCGAATGGGGCGTTAGAAAGGATCTCTCTTCGGGCGTTGTGGAGAATCAAATTGAACCTAAGATGTGCTCTGATAGTACTGGGGGAGCCATAATCATATGGAGAGATAATAGAAATGATATAAGGTATGATAATTATGCTCAGAAAATCAATTCAACTGGAGATCGTTAGTGGGGATCTATTGGCATAGTAGTATGCGATAGCTAAGAAATGCAAGCTCACGCTCAGATCTGTTCTGATGGTTCCGGAGGCGCCATCATCACGTGGGATGATGATAGAAACATAGTAGGTAAATATGACATCTATGCTCAAAAAATTAATGCGAACGGAGTGATACAATGGACCCCTTCGAATGGAGTTATAATATGTAACGCTACAGATGAACAAATATATCCACAAATATGTTCTAATGGTTTTGGAGGTGCCATCATAACATGGGAAGACCACAGAAACGCACCTGATCCTGGAATATATATACAGGAGATAAATTCAATTGGAGTCATTCAAGCTACAACATTAGGAATTGCTTTATGTACTGCAGAGAATAGGCAAATAAACCCACAAATTTGCTGTGATGAAACGGGGGGCGCCATTATTGTATGGCAAGATGAGAGAGAAGGTGAAGATAGTGATGATCTTTATGCCTAAAAATTAGGTGAAATAAGCTCAAGTACGTTGGGTCCTCTTATTTTAGTCTTAATGATGCAGACTGCAGAACCTAGTTTCTTGGAAAGTATTATTGAGTCAATCCAGAAGGATCCATTACCATTTACTATACCGGGGGGAATACTATTAATTCTTATCATTGGAATTGGTATTTATTTGAAGAAAAAGTGATTCAGTTACGTTAAAGCACTACTCTACTCTGTAAAATTCTAATCAATTAAAATCAATGTAATACCTTTTTTTCTTGTTTTCTTTTTTTTTAATGATAACGTGAAATAGTAAATTCCTTTAAGAATTACCAAATAAGCTTTCTGCTTAATCAAACATATATTTAAGATTGTGCTAAATTATTAACTATTGGATGTGATTGATAGAGTAAAATGTTATTTCTCTTCATCCAATCTATATAAGATTTCATCAAAATTCTTTCCGATAAATCAGCGATTCCAATAGTAAAAACTTCATTTAATAGTTACGGATTGTTTAAAATTTCTATCTCTAATTTTTCAAATGTAGATTTGGAAGCTAGATGTATCTCAATATTGATAAAGTTTTATCTGCTTTGGAAAAACTTTGATTTGAAATCATCAGACAATCCGCGTTGCTGAATTTTTTCAAAATCTTTTTTCTCCTTTAATGTAGATTGCAAATATGCATCATTAATCGCATTAAGAAAGAGAAGTGCGTCATCTTTCAACTTATAGATTCCATGATCTGGTCTTTCGATAAGCGGGATATTCATTAATGTGGTAAGATGATTGGATAGAGCAGTTTTCTTTAAATTAGTTATAGCCTTTAATTCCTCAAATGATTTCTCTCCTAATAATAATGAAATTAAGATTTTTAGTCGATTATCATTTGCCATTGATTTAATTACTTCTAAAAGGTTGTTGAAATTAGCTTCGAGTAATTCTACTAATTCAAATATTGATTTATTCTGCATTTCTTTATGCATTTCTTCTTGCATTTGATTTTCTTGTATTTTATTTAATTTGAATTTATTTTTCTACTGGTTTGATAGGAATATACCAATCAATTTCTGAAGCAGGATTTTCCAATCCAAAATAGCGTTTTTGTTCATAGGCTTGAATTAGGTAAGGATAGCTATTTTGATAATTATTTTTAGGGATCCATTCATCATAAAGATCTTGGATTTCGGTGTTAGATGAATTTACTTTTGTAGTGACAAGAATGTAATCCGTACGAGGCAAAATTTTAATAAACATTTCTAATGGAATCTCTTCAATATTATTAACTTCAATCCCTACAATCACATAGTATTGCTTGGTTTCTCTATATTCCTCAGGCTCTAAATGAACTTCATATCCGAACTCAGGATTAGCATTTATTTTATCAAGCAAAATAGAATATTTTCTAATTAATCCGCCAAATCTTTTCCATAGCAACCCTATTTCATTCTCATAAGTCCATTCTTTCTTCGAATGGAAATGGAATGGGTCTCCATAATATACGCACCCTAAAAGCCTAAATACTCTATTTTTTATAATGATAGGTTCCATAAATTAATGAAAAAATCTATTCTTAATTATATATTAGATCTATTCTATTTAAGTATTCCTATTTTTTATGAACGGTTCATATATTCTAGATAGGTTTATATAACACCATTTCCTTTTACTAATCATAGAAAAAAAATTGGAGAAAATAAAATGAGTTGTAGTAGTGAAAAAATTACGATAAAACCCGTTGGGCATGTAAAAGTTAAGGGAGAAGATCCTATGAATGCGGAATATTTCATAGAAATCTTAGAACCTTATCGTAAGGCGTTAAAAGAGTTGGATAAATTTAGCCATGTTATTGTATTCTGGTGGGCAGATCAAAATGATGATGAAGAGCTTCGATCTTCGGAGCAAGTGTTAACGTGCGTACCTCCTTATGCAGAGGGAGCACCAGAAACAGGGATATTTGCTACCAGATCAGAGTTTCGTCCGAATCCAATAGCGATAACCATAGCACAGATTTTAGGGATTGATCAAAAGAAGGGATTAGTGAAAGTTAATGGAATGGATGCGTTCAATGGTACTCCTGTTGTAGATCTAAAAGCGTATTTTCCAATCAGTGATAGGATTCGGGACTGTCATATTGCTCCATGGTTGAAGGATTGGCCGGAATGGCAAGAGGATGGTTTACAATGGTGGCTAGAGCAAGGATTTTTTGAAGAATAAAGTAGAAGTGGTAAAAAATTTGAATAAGAAGTGTGTAGTAAAATTTTTTTGCTTTTTATTTTATTAGTTTAGAGTAATAGTATAATAAGAAATAATAATAAAAAAAAGGAAAAGGTAAAAGGTGAGAGATTTGACAGAGATAATTGATATAAATGAAGATAACATTAATAAATACGGATTATTTTGTAAGAAAACCAAGAAGAAGGAAATGGGGTACCAAAATAAAGTTGCATGGATTAAGGAGCGGTTGAAAGAGGGATTAAAATACAAACTACTCTGGGTTACTGAGGGATATAAGAAGCCTACTTCTCGAGGATTCATAGAATATATCCCGGGTGAATATAACTGGCGTGGAATAAATGCATCCAACTGGATGGTAATCCATTGTTTATGGATAACGGGAAGAGTAAAGAAACAAGGATTTGGTAAGAAACTTTTAAATGAAGCAATTAAAGATGCGAAGAAACAGCACTTGGATGGCGTGGCGGTCGTTGTTTCTCAAAAATGTAGTGGTCTTGCAAAAGATCTTATTTTTATGAAAGCAGGATTTGAGAAAGTCGATGAGTGCAGCCCCAATTTTGAGCTATATGCTCTTAAGTTTTCGAAAAAAGCTACAACACCTAAATTCAATCCGATTAAAAAGCAATCAATCGAAGCATGCGGGAATGGAGTGACTTTATTATATGCTCATCAATGTCCTTATATTCCGGATGTTATAAATCCAGTTAAGAAATATGCAAATTCAGAAAATATCCCTTTTCAAGTTAAAAATATTACTACTAGTAGAGAGGCTCAAAACAACAATATCTCTCCTTATGGAGTGTATGGTATTGCATTCAATAATGAAGTTATTTCTTATTGTTTTCCTAAAAGTGTTTCACAAATTACTGAAATGATTAAGAAAGAAATGCATTAAAAAAATAATAGAGGTAAGAAAATGGTTAAAATAATAGATATTAATAGTGAAAATGTTGGTGAATATGGTCTATTTTGTCGCAAATCTTACATGAAAGAAGAGGGTAATAAGAAGAAAGTTCATTGGCTTAAAAAAAGATTTGAAGAAGGATTAAAATATAAACTCCTACTAGTAAAGGAGCGTGGTAAATTAAATTCTCGAGGGTTCATAGAATACATTCCAGGAGAGTTTGCTTGGCGTGGAATAAACGCAAAGGGATGGATGAGCATCATTTGTCTATGGGTAACAGGACAGGCTAAGAAGAAGGGATATGGTTCAAAATTATTAAATGAAGCAATTAAAGATGCAAAAGAGAAAGGGATGAATGGAGTGGTGGGAATGACCGCGAAAAAACAAGGCTGGCTTCCAAGACCGGATATTTATGAGAAAAATGGATTTGAGATGGTGGATGAATATGAACCCTATTTTGGATTATATGCAAAATCATTAAAAAAGGATGCTCCTACACCTACATTTATTAAGTCATTAAGTGATAATAGAATAAAATACAGTGAAGGGATTACTGTTTTCTATACCCATCAATGTCCCCATATTTTAAATATGATCAAAGAAATAGAAGAATTGGCTAAAAATGAAAACATTCCCATTAGATTAGAATTACTCTCAAGTGCAAAAGATGTTAAAGAAAAAGCAATCCATCCTTATGGAGTTTTCTCAGTCTTATATAAAGGAGAATTAATAACATATAAACCCGGTATGAGAAAGGAAACATTAGAACGGTTAAAAGAAAGATTCTAAGGTAATCTACTAAAATAATTCAACAACTAGACTGAAGAAAATGATTGAGATTCAATGGCTTTCTCACGCAGCTTTTAAAATCAAAACAAATAATAAAATTATCTATATAGATCCAAGATATATGAAAAAAAATAAGGAGTATATAAGGGAGTATTTTGAACATCCTGAGAAGGCAGATATCCTTCTTTTTACACATCATCATGCCGACCATTGTTATCCTTCATCTTTTGCTAAAATGCAAAAAAACAACACATTGAAGATTGGACCAATTAAGTGCAAAGAGTGTATTGGGAAAGATTCTACATTTATACAAGCGGGAGAAACTTTAGAGCTTAATGATATTATGATTACTGTGGTAGAAGCTTATAATATTAAACGCAAAAGAAAGGGGGGTGGTTTGTATCATCCTAAGGGTCTCGGGGTGGGATATATCTTACAATAAGATGAAAAAACAATTTATCATGCGGGAGATACAGAATTAATCCCAGAAATGAGAGACTTTCCGCCGATTGACGTTGCCTTGTTACCAATAGGTGATAAATTTACGATGTCCATTGGAGAAGCTTTGAGAACTGCGTTACTCATGCAACCGAATATAGTTATTCCTATGCATTGTCATAATTCAAATTCGGAAGACTTTAAAAGCAAAATAGAAGCTAACTCCGATATTAAAGTAGAACTATTAAAAATGGGAGAGAATTTTCAATATCTATAAATTCTTATTTTTTTTAGAAGTTACACATATTTGAAAATTGGTTGTTTTTTTTCAAGGATTAGCCTCCCTTTTCTTCAATAAATATCGCTACTTGAGAAAAAGGATAAGAAAAAGAAGAAAAGGATTGAATATGGAAGTATTTATCCTTCAGATTCATCTATTTGTTATTAAATTTAAAGTAATTCAGGATTTATAAGAATAGCAAAAATCCCATAAAATATGCCGACTATAATCCCGGGCAATAATGTTTTAAAGATTTCTTCTGGGACATTATAGTTGAGGATTGCTATATTTATCACATACAAGATGACTGCACAAATGCCCGCAATAAGAAACCATGTACCTATTGCTAACCATTTACCTGCTCCAGAGAGCCATCCAGTAATTATTGCTGCTACTGTAGGGGAAATAAGATATCCAATATTGAGAAAGACAATTGCTCCCCCGTTTTCACTAGCTAAAAAAAGGGTATTATACATTGCACTCGTTGCAGCGTAGGGTGCTACAGTCGCGGGCCCTAAAAGATATTCAAGAATATTAGCAATATTAAAATCATCCGCAATTCCATGCCCAATAGCCGCAAAGAGAAGGTTTAAGCCCAGAAATACAGCCATCCCAATCCCCAATGCGAAATAAAATCCCTTTTTAAATGCTAATCGTTCTAAGCTAATTTTGTCCATTTCTAATTCCAGTTTAAAAGTGATTAAATTAAAAATTGTAATTCATTTTAATTATTATAGATTTTTAAAGTTATGGAACCAAAATATTCTGTTGGAAAATTGAAACACAATGAGCTGGAAACATTATTTAACGAATACGTAGCCGATCTTAAGTTTTCCGATAAACGCATTATCTCGGGTTCTAAGGTAGGGGAGGATGCTGCTGTTATTGATACAGAGGGAGACTCCTATTTAGTCGTCAAGACTGATCCAATAACCTTTGCAACAGATGAAATTGGATATTATGTAGTAAATGTAAATGTAAATGATGTGGTATGTACTGGTGCTACTCCCAAATGGTTTCAGTCCACCATCTTACTTCCAGAAAAAAAGACTTCGGAACATTTGATTAAATCTATTTTCAAAGGTATTCATGACACCTGCAAATCTTTTGGGATTTCAGTGATAGGAGGACATACAGAAGTCACCGGTGGGATTGGGCGCCCTATCGTAGTTGGGTCTTTAATTGGAGAGGTTAAAAAAAGCAAATTGGTGCTTACTTCAGGAGCAGAGCCCGGAGATGATCTCATTTTAACAAAGGGTATTTTTATCGAAGGTACCTCTATAATTGCACGAGAAAAAGAATCAATTTTGAAACAAAAAGGATTTGATTCCAAATTTATCGAGACGTGTAAAAATTTCCTCTATGATCCGGGGATTAGTGTCTATCAAGAAGCAATTTTAGCACATTCCCATTTTACTGTAAAAGCTATGCATGATCCCACCGAGGGGGGATTAGCTTGTGGAATAGCAGAAATGGGAATTGCATCTAAAACTGGTATGCTCATCTATAAAAATAAAATTAATTTGTTGCCAGAAGCCCAAAAGTTAAGTAAAATATTTGGATTAAACCCGATGGGTACTATTTCTTCGGGATCTCTACTTATAGCTATAGAAAAGGAGAATTCCCGCAAATTAATTGATTTTCTTAGGAAGGAGGGGATTAACGGAATGAAGATTGGAGAATTTACAGAGAAAGAAAAGGGTTTTTTACTTCAAAATGAAAAGGGAGAGATTGAGCCCTTAAAATACTCCGAAATCGATGAAATTAGCAAGATTTTTAACGAATAAATTATACTGGTTCTTTCAAGAAAAAAGTGTGAGAGGATATTTAGAGAGAATATTAAATGTACAAACTCTTTCCGTTTAATTGAGTTACTATTAAGGGTCCAAAATTTTCCACATCTAGGAACCAAACCGCTTCACAAATACCTAAATCTTTCCAGACCACTTGAATTATCTCTTTAACTTTTTTATTTATTAAAGCCCCGCATCCACCCGTGTAACTAAGATATACCACTTTATAATTTTGAGTATTTAAAGACTTCATACCTCCTTTTCCGATAATAAATTTAACTTGTAATACTTCAACAACTTGATTTTGCAAGGAATCCATACGTTGACTGGTAGTTGGTCCTCCTGATATAATGCGGTATGAACTTCTTTTTTCTTGAATAATAGGACCACAATGATAAATAGCAGAATTTTTTAATGTTTTAAAGCTAGGAGGTAGGGTGTTTGAAGAATTTGATTCAAGAATCCTTCTATGAGCTTGATCTCTTGCGGTTACTAATAGACCATTTAAGTAGACAATATCCCCCAAATTTAATGCTTTTAACTTTTCTGGTTCAACTGGTAAGCGAAGTTCATGTTTCATCTATTATCACTCCATTCCTATCCATTTCAAAAGATGCCCAGCGATGAGAATAACATTGAACAATCAAACCTACAGGAAAAGAAGCCGGATGACGCATTGCAATTTCGATGTGAACATCAATACACGTTAGACTCCCCCCCAATCCCATAGGACCAATATGAAGGGCATTAACCTTTTCTAATAATTCCATTTCTAATCGTGCTATATCCTCCCTTTGATTTCGTACTTCTATCTGTCGTAAAAGAGCTTCCTTGGCGAGTTTCATACACAAGACCGCATCTCCTCCAATTCCAATCCCCAATAGAATGGGAGGACACGGCATCCCACCAGCATCCTTAAGAACATCAATAATCTTTTCTTGAAATATATTAATTCCATTCGAAGGATTAAGCATGAAAAGCTTACTGATATTTTCTGCTCCTCCTCCTTTGGGAAAGACTATAATTTTCAGAGTATTTTTATTATCAACAATCCGTAAATAGATGGGAGGAACATTAATACCCGTGTTAGTTTCGGGATTTTCATTAGTAATGGGATCTACGCTATTTCCTCTTAAAGGAATTAATTTTGTTGCTCTCTGTACTGCCCTATCGATGAGATCTCGATAATTTGAAATTAGAGGAAAATTGCTACCTAATTCAATAAAGAAGTTGAGCATCCCTGTATCTTGACATACCGGAATTTTGTTTTTCTTCCCATATTTAAAATTTTCAAGCATCATAATTAATTGTGCTCTGGCAATTTCAGATTGTTCCGACTTAAAATTTTTATTGAGAATCTCGATAATTTTTGGTCTTGGTTTGATAGTAACCCTTGTTAAAATATCAATTATTGCAGTTTCAATTTTTTCTTGAAGCATAAACCGAAGATTTTTATTTTTTTAATTCAATTTTTACATATTAATTCGTTTTTTAGAAACAATTTCGATAAAATAACTAAAATTTCATTTGGGAATAGCTTGAGTATTGAAGAGTTAGAAAGAACTTTAAGTTTTCTAGAGGAAAAAATAAAAGGACAAAAGTTCAATCTCAAAACTAGCAACAAAATCTTTTTTGATATTATAAACAGGAAAAGACAAAGATTTGAGGTATTCCAAAGTGATCTGAGGTCAAATTGGGATGAATTTAAAGGTTCTAAGGATACATCCTTTATAAAAAAGAATTACAGCGATTTTTTTAATCGAAATTTCCATGAAATCATCATAATTTTTTTAGAGCGATTTTTTGGTTTAGAAGCCGTGGACTCATTGAGGTTAGTATCAAAGGAGAAATTATCTTCAGAACTTCTCTTATTCGAATATACCTATACCTTATCTAAAAGAGAAGCCACATTATTTCAAAAGTATAGGAAAAGATTGAATCTAATGCAATATGGATTATTTTTTCATTTAACGTATTTATATTTAATTTTCTCAGTTTTAAATATTATTTTAAAAGAAATTATTGATGAAGAGTTTCAAATTGCTCTGGAAGGCGCTACGCTAAATCAAGACGGAAGTAATAACTTTATCCATTTTCTCGTTATTATTAAGGGAAGCAGAAATCAATTCTATGATTATTATTATAAAATGATATTATTCTATTTCTTTAAGCAATTCAGATCAGTTCCTAAAAATGTGGTTGAAACATTAGAAAGTGATAAAGAGAAGTTATTCGAGTTAGCACTTCAATGTTATTCAAAGAGCTCAATGAGAAAAAGTATTGTAGAATTATTATACTTTTTTTATAAGAAGTGTACCTTATTAAAAAGTATACGTCCTTTGCTAGACTTTTTTAACTTTGTATGTTCGAGAGTAGAAGATTCGATATATTCTAAATTGAATATTATTAAAAGCGAATATCTAAATAAACTGGATTATGATACGGATACTAAAAATAACTTGATTAAGATTTTCAATTATTTAGATAGGACTTCCACATTGAGTAGCACTTTCCTAGCTAACAATCTCCCTTCCAGAAAGTCGCAATCCAATTTATTTTCATTATATAAGAAATATTATTTTGGCATGGGGTTGGAAACATTAGAATCAAGCAATATCCTCTTTTTACCAAACCTTTTTAGAAAAACATTAAACCAGCATAATCATTCTTTGGAAGAAAACAATATTGTCAATTCAAATTCTATAAAAAATGTCAACAGACTTTTCGATTATTTCATTGACATTATTGATATAGAGAGTAGCGATGTATTTTTTCAAAAAATCTTAAATAAATCTATTTTTACTTTAAATTTCGAGTTTTTTAAGACCTTTTTTAGAAGTTTAAATAAGAAATTCCTTTTTTTGATATCACACTTTGAAAAGGAAAAGGCGTCTGAAAGTCAAGATTCTTATAAATCCTTCGATTTCATTGTAGCACATATTTCCCGTATGTTATATGTATTAATAGACAAAATTTTTTTAGATGAGAGTCCTAAAAAGGCTTCAAAAAATTTCATTGATAAGCGGGGGCGTTATATCCCAAAAAATATTGCTTTAAGGGTATTAGAACTCCTAATTTTTCAAGATATGAATTTTTCAGATGATTTATGGCCCGACTTTTTACTGAGTATGAATAAGGAGAGAGTACTTGAAAGATTGAAGGAGTTTAATATTGAAATTCACAATAAATATTTTTATACTGATGAGGATTTGACCAGATTATTGATTACATATAATTTCCAATCATATTCACAAGATTCAAAAGGTCGATTCCTCGAAGTTTGGTTAATAAAAGACATAATAGTACCGTGTAATGAATTTATTCTAAAGATTTGGAACTCCTTGACTGATAAAAATGATGCTGACGAAATCTATGAAACCTTATGTACATTTTTTTCAGAAGGAATTGAGGATGAAATGGTTCTTTCCGATATTACTTCAATTTGCAAAAAATTAACTCCCTTCTGGAAGGAAATGATTGTATAGAAAATTATCCCAATTTAAAAATATGAACAAACTTCTCAAATTCTTCTGGAATTTCTACAATTGGGATATCATAATCCTTGAACTCTTTTTTAACCTCGATTTTTTGCGCATTTAAATTTAAAGATATCATTTTGACAAAATCATTAATTTGTTCATTTATTTCGCTGTGATCTTTTATACAAAGAATAGTAGGTACTTTCAAATATCTAAATCCTTCAGTAAATATCATATCTATATGAAAGGGGCCTAATTGTAACCACTTCACAAGGGCTTCTATTTCCAGAGGATTTTTAATAAAAATTGTACATTCTCCGTAAATATTCTTGGTAATTGAATATTTTGCACCTGCATCTGCATATAAATAAGTATCCTTTCCTTTCTTATCAATTTGGTGCTCATGAATGTTTTTTATCACGGCAGCATTTATATTCTTCATTTCTTTTAGTAATTTTAAGAGATTTGTAATAAGTGTCGTTTTTCCACTGCCAGAATAACCGATACAATTAATGATGGGGGCATGCATTTAATATCACTATAGAATATTGTATTGAGTATAAATATCGATATATTGTAGATTAATTGTTAATAAATAAACAAAATTTATTATCTCATAGTTTTTTATCTAATGTGATTTAAAGTATTCATAAAAATAGATTGAATGTTGAGATAATAATTGGTACCAGAAAGCCCTAAAGTCCGTAAGAAAGAGGTTCTTGTATTTGATGCCAACTTCTTTATATGTATGCTCTCTGTGAATGCACCTGAGATACTAGAAAACTTAGAACGTGCTGGTTCTGAATTAGGTTACGATTATTATATTTCGGAAAGAGTTTTTAATGAGATTAAAGCACCTACGGAGTTTAAATCCAAACTAGCAACAATTATTAATATTAAGCGCATTTCAGATGGAGATATTGAACAATTGAAACAAGATTTAGAAAAAAGAAATATAAGATTTCCCGCTCAAGATAATGATTTGAGTCTTATTTTCTTAGCAGAAAAGTTAGTTTCTGCCAAAGCTAATCAAAGAAAAAGAATTCATATTATTACTGATGATTTTAAATTAGCAAAAAATACCACTATTTTACACCCTACTGCAATTAATATCCTTTCTCTTTCGAGTTTTTTATTAAAAATCCATAGAAGTATCTCCAAATCAAAGATGAGAGCATATTTCAAAAAGGTATGGCAACTTTCTTTGAACTATACTTTGGGTTATATGCTTGATGCTGAGCGATTAAAATTATATAAAGCGGAAAAGAAGATTACATGGCTAATTGAAAGAGCTATTAGCGTAACTCAAGATTCCATTTTAACTCAAGACTCTTGTTTAGAAGATGATCAAGTGGAATTTGGAGTATGCACTCCAAAATATGAAGAAGAATTAGCAATTTCAGAGAAATATATTGAAGGACAAAAGATTCCTCAGAGTGAGGAGGAGAAGGTGTACGGAATTATCAACTTTTTAGAGAATCTAAAGATCTCTCGCGAATATATAAAAAAAGCACGAAATGCAATCGTCAAGAACGATTCTAAAAGTGCGGTCAAATATTTAAAGAAAGGGAATGGTTTTTTAGTCTCCTTATTACAATTAGCATCTGGAAAAATCAAAAAGTTAAGCGACTATGAAATTGTAGAACAATTGATTTGCTCCGAGATTTCAAAAATGGAGTTTCTACGCGCTTTTCTATTGGTGTCTTTGGGTCATATTAACTCAGCGATAGATTCCATTGAGCGAGCTGCTTTATTTTCTACAATTATTCATAACTACCAAACATGTTTAACCCTAAATTATATTAAAGCGTTAATTCTTCTCTTCCATGGGTTTTATCAAAATTCCATATTAGCTTATAACTTTACCGAAGAATTGGCAGATGTATATCATAATGAGAAGTTAAAACTAAAATGCTCAATTGGGAAAGCTATTGCATTATATCTCCAAGGAGGCACAGAAGATAGGGAAGCAGCAATGAATATAATGAAGGAGATTTCAGAAATTAACCTCAAGGACAATATGGTCGATGCCGTTATTGTGTTTAGTGAATTAGGAGACTATTTTCTTGCATTAGGACATTCGCAACTTGCCACCAATTTATACAATGAAAGCATGGAGATGGCAATTGATGTGGGATTGAATTGGAAAGTAGATATCTTAATCGAAAAACTAAAGCGTGCATATATTGCAACAGTAATAAATGGTTATCAAGCCGAAGAATTTGTAAATCATTTGGATTTATTACTCAACAAAGCTTATAAAGTTCAAAATATCGAGGAATATAATAATCAAATAAAGAAAATTGCCCATTTCAATACACTCTTTTATACTCCTTTTGAATATATCAAAGGAAAGAGAAAAAATATTAAATATAATGACATTCCGGATGCTTTAAAGGGAAGGTATCTAGAAGCCGTTCATTTTATCCAAGAAAGTAAAGATCAAGTGCTTTTTATTGTCTCTCATTACGAATTGGGGTTATTAGGGATTCGATTGAAAACCGATCAGAATATAACAGGGATTGCAGAAAATTATAGCCTCCGCTTGACATCAAGAGCAACGGTAAAGATCTATGAAGCTGAAGATGAATTAAAGGAACTTTATTTAATACGAGCAATTATAGAAGTTAAGGAAAAGGATAGTGTTGAGATTCTTTATAGTTTACCATCTTTTTTTAAACAATTGAATCTCTAATATTGATTTTTATTGGTTGGTAAAAGGTAAGAAAAAAATGTTTTACCCAGTTTTACGTTCATCTTTTGCTCTCTGGGAAACGACTCCAGAATGAACAGCGCATGAAATACAGAGAAATTTTCGCGTCTGAGCACCTAGGATAATAGTGCCTTCCTTTTTAAGTTCCTTATACATCCTGCCATCCACTAATCGAGTTTGTCCCGTGATCACCTTTGCTTTAGCCCTAGGAACACTACGTCCACATTTCGAGCATTGCACTCGTTTGTATCGTCCCTTTGATGATCCTCCCTTTCCACCACTTTTTCTTTTTCGCGTTATCTTTTGATTCACCTCATTTTAGTAATTAAATCTTAATTGCATGTAGCTTATGTTGAAATAATCAAAAAGAAATTATATTCTTTCCCATTTTGAAAAATATTCTTATAAGATAGTAATTATGATTATGGAGTAGTTTTAAGAATTTTTCTGATATGAAAAATTCTCTGCCCTAATGTAAATATCAACGCTAAAATGAAGAATTTAATAAAGATCGGAAAGAAACATACATATGGATCAGCATTTATCCAATCTGTAATTGCATAGATATATATTTCAATTATAAGGGCAATTATTAAAATTATCAGTCTCTCAGCCCTTTCAAGGAAGCCAATTCCTTTCATTTCGACTTGTTCTACTTCTGCCCGTGAGCGTGTATATGAGATCATTATAAAAAGGAATAAAAGTAAGAATCCTTCGATAATATGAACTAAATTGCCATAAACTAGTCCAAAAATGATTACAGAATCAGAGACCCTGTCGATATTTGAGTCCAAAAAGGAGCCTTCTGGGCTGACTTGTTCTGTTCTTCGGGCAACCTCTCCATCAAACACATCCAATACTCCCGAAACCATAATTAGTATAGGCGGAATCCATGCTAAAAAAAAGTTTCCATGAATAAATCCTAATCCAATAAGGATAGAGGCTAAAAATGATCCTATGAAACCACCTAAAGAAAGAATATTCGGGGATATATTCCATTTAATTAAATAAGACACGGGACTATCAATAAATTTATGGAAAAAGCGCTTTTGCTTCTTTCGTTTATCTGCTGAATGGTTTTTTTGAGTCTCTTTAATTGACATAAATTATCTTGAAATTTATTTATCTAAATGGATAAATCCAATATTATAAAGTATGAAGTTGTTATCTTATCTTAAAAGAGCCATTTTAAGTTTTAAGAGTCGAATCGTAGTGGATGCTAATAATGATTTGCTTCCTAAACTTATTTCGGGAATATTAAAATGTAAAAATTCTTCTGAATTAATAAAATCTTCGCTTTGATTCCCAATAATTAGGTATATTTCATCCATAAGCCTTTGTTCTTTTAACATCTGAGAAAAGAGAATACCCGATTCTTTTAATATGAATAAGAAGGGACTACCTTTAATTCTTAATTTTTTAATAAATGAAATAAAGCTAAGATCTAATTTCTTAATTCCATTAAGGGGATTAGAATGTATATTATGGATATCTTCACTTTTTAGTAATTTACATAGCGAATCGGAAAGTAATATCTCATTTTTAGGAAACTTTGAATAATCTAAAAAACGAGGATCTAATTTAAATGTTCCGTATCGTGCTAAAAATATGATCAGTTTGCTGTTTATATCAAATTGTCCCTCACAAAGAAGAGCTGAAAGAATAGATCTTGCAAGTACATCTAATCTCCCTGAAGAGCCGGGAATATCCTTAATAGTATATTGTTCTAGATCTACAGAATCCGATTTCATTAAAAAAGTGGTTTTCATTAAATAAAACCTTATTTTTCTTTAAATTTAAATTATACCAGATCCTAAAAATATTATATATATTACTGAAATTCGATATAAATTAAGCATTGTAATTTATGTATAGTGAGTTAAAGAATTATCTATGATTTTCAAAGCAACAAAAAGGAGAGTGCTTTATTTATGAAATGAGGGATAGAATCATGAAAAAGATATATCAATAGATAAATGACTTAAGTACAAGAAATAAGGGAAAAAGGAAAAAAAGTTTTAAAAGAATTCGGCTCGTTTGGCTCCCAAAGCAAACATTCCATATAATACGGCATTAACTGCTGCTGTAATAGACACATAAGTGAGGAGTGAACTTGCTGAAGGCATAGGAGGACTATATAATGCTTGAAATGCAAAAATATTTGTTAACGTAAATTCTAAATCCCATCCAATTGAGACATTAAATAGTATGTATTGCTCAAGAATACTTTTATTCATTACTTGTTTAAGTAGCACTGATGCTTGCAATGCTTGAGAAGGGGTCCAGCCATTTAATGAGTTATAGACAATTACTAACTCCGAAATACTTTGAATTCCCCCTAATTCATCAATTAGAAGCTTGTAAAAACTAAGATCATAGGGATTAGTACTTATCCCTATTAAATCAGTAATGATATCAATTTCAAGAAGACTAATTCCTTCCTCTTCAAAAGTTCCAAAAAGAAAATTATATAGTCCTACAGATTCATCAAAAAAGGAGCCTAATACAGGAAAAGCAAAAAATCCTAAAATTATGACAATAATATAGGCAGTTATTATTGTCAATGCCCACCCTCCAAACGCTGCTCCTTTTGATTCACCAAAGTATCCAGAAAGAATTGCCGCAATAACGGAGGCAGCTATAGTCCCAATTGCAAGGAGTATAACAGCCACCTCTCCCCCCGAACCAATTATGCCCGTCACTAAATAACTTGGTAGATAAAAAATTGCAAGTACTAAAAGAGCCAAAATTGAAAGAGGATTAAAATCTTCAAATCCATTGGTAAGTGTAAAGTGCATAAGTCCAAAAGTAATATTAATCCCAAAGTATGCTGCCAAAGATACAAGATATGCTTTATAAAGACTTGCTATATATATTCACCTTTTTTATAGGATAGATAGTATTAATAGATTATTTATAATATCTATATAATAATTTATATAATTTATTTAATTAAATTATAATTTTTTAAGAAAGATTATGGAAACTCTAACTCTAATCTATTATTAGCAAGTTTTATTTAATTATTTAAGAAATTTTGCTCCTTTTATTAATTTTATACTCAATTCTACTTACGATAATTCTTATGATTTCAAAGAAAAAAGAAAGAAAAAAGTAAGAAAAAAATATTGATTTAATAGAAAGCAGCTCTCTGGGCTCCTAAAGCAAACATTCCATATAGAACAAGATTAATACCACTAGTAATTGAAACATAGAAGATTATTGAACTTCCCGCTGGGGAAGGAGGAATATATTGATTTTCGAAAATTGTCACTGCTAAAAATGCGTTTGTAACACTAAATTCAGTAGGATTCCATGCATTTAATAAAATTGCTTGAGAAAGTGCAGAAGTTCCCGCATCACTTAATTGCTTTATAATAAATGCATTTCTAAGAATGGTAGTTAAATCCCACGACAATAACACATTATATGAAAGATAGATCTTTTCTATGCTATTTACCCCGCCTAAATATTCAATTATTGCTTGATTTCTTACAATCTGTTCGATTCCTATGCTTTGCGCTCCAAGAATGAGATCAATTTCTATCGCATTAAATCCTCCATCTTGCGAAATAGAGTTTGTTATTGTGCTAAATATAGTAGATGTGCTTTCAAAATATTGGTTGAATACATTACTATCGACCAATGCAACAATAATTGCAAGAATAAAGGCAGTAAGGATAGTTAGAGCCCACCCTCCGAACGCCAATCCTTTTGATTCACCAAAGTATCCAGAAAGAATTGCCGCAATAACAGATGCGACAATCGCTCCAATAGCAAGGAGGATTATTGCTACATTTCCTCCAGATCCCATTAAACCAGTTAATAAATAACTTGGTAAATAAAAAATGGAAAGGACTAATAGAGCTAAAACTGAAATACCGGATATTTCGCCGAAACCATTTGTTAAAACAGTATAAATCAAACCAACCGTAATATTGATGCCGAAATAAGCTGCAAGTGATATAAGATATGATTTGTAAATACTTGTTATAGACGCCATTTTTACTATTTTTTTATTGGAAAGTAATTGATTATTATTTAATATATAATTCTATATAAAAATTATTCTAAGGAAATTTTAATAATATCAAGCTTATTTTTTGATTCAAATACAAGAAAAGATCATCCATTAGAAATTAGGTAGTACTCTGATATCTAAGAGTAAGTTCATTTTCATTACTCTTCATGAATAATTATGAATAAGTTTTTTCCGTCCAGCTTTCTAAATCGAGATATAATTTTTTTAGATGTTCTATTTTGCTCTCATCTGCATCCCAATACCCTCTTTGCTCTGCTTGTAGCATATTTTTTATAATATCCATCATAGCAAATCGGTTATTTTCTGTTAATGCATTTCGAATCTCTTCGTTCTCTATATATTGATCATAGGCTTTATTCCAAATCCAATTATCAACTTTATGGGTTGTTGCCGCAAGACCTAGAATATTTTCTACTCGTTCTGCCACTTTTTGTCCTCCGTGGTAATTATGTTTTAAAAGAGCTTTAATCCATTTTGGGTTTAGACTCCGTGTTATAGTACCTTCTTTAATGCTCTTTTCTAAGGTATCTACTTTAATGTCTTTCGAGGTAGAATCGGCAATATACACATTGGATTTATTTCCACTTAGTTCTTCATAACTTCTTGCAAGCCCACCAGTAAATTCATAGTAGTGATCTAAATCCGTAATTTGATATTCGCTAGAGTCCCTTATCTGGCTCATTAAATTAATTTTGCTGACTACTTTCGAGAAAGTATTAAAAGTCCTCTCAACTTTTTGATTTTTCATATACGCAAAACACATATTATTAAGATAATCGTTGACTAATTCTTTTTCATCCCCCCATTTGCCCGCCGAAACAATATCAGTAAGATTTGTATTATATTTTCCGGGTGGAGGGCCAAAAACTCTTGCTTCGGGATGTTCCAAACCTTCTTTTTGCAATTCTTCGGTAGATTTTTTAACAAAATTAGATTCAAAAGATTCTTCTTGATTGTTTACCAATTCAAATGCTTCATTAATTAGTTCTAGAAGATAAGGGAATGTATCCCTAAAAATCCCTGCTATTGTGACGATTACATTAATTCTTGGATGTGTCATTTCTTCGAGTGGAATTAATTCTAATTCAGTGGTCCAGATTGACTTATTTTTAACAGCTCTTACCCCCAGATAATTAAAAATTTGCCCAATAGTTTCGCCTCCCGTTTTCATTGTTTCAAAAGCCCATAGCACAACGCTCGTTGTTTCAGGAAACTTTCCATGCTCTTCCTTATAATTCTGAAGAAGTTTTTCTGCAATCTCAGAACCTCTTCTATATGCGGTGGTATTTGGGATCAACCGAGGATCAAATCCGTAGGAATTTCTCCCCGTAGGAAAGATTTGGGGGGATCTAATGGGATCCCCACCTAAGCCAGGGATGATATAACCACCCTCTAGAGCATGAATTATATTATTCATTTCCATTGAACCATCTAATCTCTGAATAAAGGTAACAAGCCAATCATACAAAAATTTAACCTCATCAGAGGTAAATTTATAAGAATCTTGTAGATTTCCATGTATTTCGTTTATTAAAGAATTATTAATATTTTTCGAGGAGACTAAAGCGTTTATGAATTGGTGTAAATATGCTTCTATATTAGTAGCGCGAATTTCTTCATTTTTTCCGAACTTTTCCAGGATTTGCTCTAATTGAGCAGGAATTTCTGCTGAATTTAGGAGAATCATATAGATAAGATCCATTTTTTCTTGCAAAGAATAATTTTCTCCTAAAATATGTAATCCCATAGGTATCACCGAAGTTTTATAGCGATATAAGAGGTCCTCCAATTGAGAAATATTAGTATAATTAAGATTCAACATGCTGGCTAATTCATTAATTTCCTTTTCAAGATCGTGAATCCTTTCTGATTTTACATTATTCTGCACACTATTAAATCCTAACTCATTTTTCGAATTATATTCTTCAATTAAAAGTTCCAGTTGCTCTATTTCTTGGTATAAATCAGAGTGTTTAAATGAAGGACCTGCATGATTAATAATCAAAGCGTTAGCTCTTCTTTTTGCAATAGCGGATTCGCTGGTATTAGTAATATGATAATAATAAATATTGGGAAGACTTCCCATTAACAACACATTATAATCCTCTCTTTCTCCAGCACATTCTTTTCCAGGTAAAAACTCTTCAGTTCCGTGGGTTCCTATATGGACAATTGCGTCAATATCTGCAATTTGATCCAAATAACGATAAAAGGCTAAATACTGATGATGAGGGGGTAAATTACGATCATGATATTCATTAGGATCGCCAGAAACCGTACTTCTTGCAGGTTGTAAGCATAAAAAGATATTTCCATACTGTATTATAGGCAATTTAATACCAGAGTCTTGCAACATTATCTTGCCCGGAGGAAGCCCCCAGTATTGCACTATTTCTTGTTTAAGATCTTCTGGTAAATTTTCAAATAATGGTCTATAATCGTTTGTTGAAAGAAGGATCCCATTAAACTCTTCAACATTAGTCATTTTTGGACAATTTACAGAACCTCCACTAATAAAAATATCTCCCAAAGATTTATCTTCGGGGAAGTTTTCAACTTTATAACCCTCTTTTTTGAGAGAATCCATTAAATTTCGCACGGATTGAGTAACATCTAAGTAAGCAGCGTTTCCTATTTTATCTTCTCCTGGAGGATAATTATAGACAATGATGGCTATATTTTTTTCGCTGTTTAATTTTTCACGCAAATTTAACCATTTTTTAATTCTTTGAGAGACTAACTCAATGTTTTGTGTTAGAGGGATAGTTTCTAATATATCTGAATCAATTAATTGAGAATATCCTAGATTATTCATGCAGCCCACGGTCAGCATTTCAAATCTTCCATCCAATTCGGGCATTACAACCGCAATGATCTGATTTATGGGGACTATGCCCTCTTGGGATGCTTTAAATTCATCAATGGGATTATCGAATTGAATTATTGGATTGAAATGGGGAACATCTAACGTTTGGTAGAGATCTAAAGTTTTGGTTGAATCCCCTCCAAAAGGTCCCCCATTTAATTGAAAATATTGTAAATTAATAATAGCACTCACGATTCTTTTACCATCAAGAAAAAAATACTTCTCATGTGCCTCAACATTTGTTAATACTTCTGAAAACACGGGAATAATGTTATAATCTGCGAGATTGTCCATAAAACAATCTACAATTGGTAAAGATTGCTCAAAATAGAGACCTCCATAAAAAAATAAACCAATTGTTTGTTTTGTAGGATCATAATTTATTACTTCTAAATATCCTGCTAAATCCTCGAAATATTTATTGAGTTTAACATTATATATTCCATAGGACGGAATCTTCTGAGGTTTAGGAACATCAAGAGAATCATATCCTAAATAATTCTTTAATAAGAAAAGCAACATATGTTTATGATTGATTCCTATACCTCCAAGCCCATAAACCCAGTAATCCATCATTAAGCCCCAATATCGAGCGTGTTTAAGAGCTCTTACAGGTAATAGTCTTCCAATGATCTTAATGAGTTTGGTCATGCGCTGGCCAAATCGAACAGCATCAGTGAGATCAGGAATTTCATCTAACCCATACTCGTTTTTATTAGACGAGGGAATTTTACTTGCTCTAAAAGAGCCCATTTTCGTAAGTTTTCTAATTTCACTATTGCCGCCCACTAATGCAATAATTGTTTTCTCTTCATACAAATCAGGATCTTTTTCTTCCATGGAATTATATGTATTTACTAATATTTCAGCCGCAGGACAATTGCCTCGAATATCCATTAACATTATATCAGACTTATAGATATAATCTATAAATTCTTCCCCGCTAACTTTTCCAGAATCAATATCATTTAAGAAGAGCATTTTAAAATAAAATATATGTCCAAATTCTTGATAAATTTCTCGAATACCTTCTGTTAGCCATTTTACAAATACTGAAGCGGAGACAAGAGTTATTTGTGGAATTTTTTCATCTACATCACTTTGATTAATTAGAATCACCTCTCAATTATGCTTTCTCTAATAATCCTTTTTCTTTGAGGATGTTATTCAAATTATTAGTATCTAAGTTATCAATATGATAATATACCGCATCGGTAAGTTCTGCTAATTTCTTATTTATTCCTAAGGGTACATCAGAATTTTCTGTATCAATAATAATCATATCTAGATTTTGTTTCGAAATATATTGTCCGGTTTTATTGAGATCCTCCATGGAATCATTGTATGAGATATTACCACGTGCATCAGAGAGTAACACAATTAATGGAATATATCCCGATTGTTTTCTTCTTTCTTCTAAAGCTAAACTCACTGCTGTATTTAGCCCTTCGACCAATGGTGTAGTACCCCCTGTGGGAATTTCTTTTAATAATTTATATGCTAAATCGGTACTTCTGGTGGGTGGCAATACTACTTCCGCAACATCTTTTCTGAAGACAACCAATGCCACTTTATCACGATGGACATAATTTGTTTGTAATATTGAGAAAATTGCTCCCTTTACAGATTCCATACGATTTTTAACTCCCATAGAGCCTGAAGCATCCACACAAAAAATGATTAAATAGCTTGATTTTCCCATTCGATGCTTAAAATGAATGTGATCCTCCAGAATGGTTAATGTGTCTCCTTTTTGAAGAGCTTCTTTATTTCCTGGTTCGAGTGCAGCTTTATTCAAGGTTTCATTGATGGCAATATCATTCCCATTAGAAAAATTGAATTCTTTAGGTTTTTCACCTCCAATATATTTCCCTCGGGAGCTTTTTGTAGGATGAAGTACTCTCTTTCCCGAAGTATTCATCATTTCTCTGCTTCTTTTTTTTTCAATAAGGTTATCAGCACGGGTGTTTTTTCCGATATTAAAGACTTCTTCACGTGCATTAACTATTTCTTGCTGATTTGATTCTAATTCTGGATTAATCTCGCTTCCTTCTTGAGGTTTTTGGTAATCTTCATCAATTGTCTCTTCAATCTTCTCTTCATCTAATGATTGTTCTTCAAATGGTAAGCGTCTCATTCGATGGTTCAATGCCAATTTTGCCGCAGTTTTAATATCTTCTTCATTGACCTCTTTTCTTCCATTATAAGCGGCAATAGTCTTTGCGGTTTTTGCGATGGTGATATCCGCTCTGTGTCCGTCTGTTTTGAAAAGTATGCAGAGTTTTGCTATTTTTTTTAGTTGGTCATCTGATATTTTGACTGAATGTAATAATTCTTGAGCATTTATGATTTTTTCCTTAAGTTTTTCTTGTTTTAGATTGTAAACTTTGCAAAAGTTATCCGCATTGAATTGAAAATCCTCAACATTTTTAATAATCTTTATTCTATCTTCAATATCCTCGATTCTCTCTACATTAACACTCAAACCAAACCGATCTAATAACTGAGGTCGAATATTTCCCTCTTCGGGATTCATTGTTCCAACTAAAATAAAGCTTGAAGGGTGATGAAAACTAATTCCTTCTCTTTCAATAATATTGACACCCATCGCCGCGCTATCCAACAAAACGTCTGCAACGTTATCTGCTAACAAATTGACTTCATCAATATACAAAATATTTCTATTGGCTTCTGCTAATATCCCCGGTTCTAACGACTTAATTCCATCTGCAAGCGCTTTTTTTATATCTATCGTTCCCACTACTCTATCTTCTGTTGCATTAATGGGAAGGTTGATTACATCCATCTTTTTTTTCATAACCTGCTCTTTTTTAAATCCCCCCTTATTATGAATCTCTTCACAATCCATACACATCTCTGCATCATCTTCAGGATTGCAATTAAAAGGACAATCTTTTACAATAGCAATCTCAGGAAGAATATCTGCCAGAGCGCGTACAGCGGTTGATTTTGCGGTTCCTTTTGTCCCTTGAATTAGAACCCCACCAATTTTAGGATTAATAGCATTCAATATTAATGCTAATTTCATCATTTCCTGGCCAATAATAGCCACAAATGGGAATATCTTATGACAAGTCATTGGAATTTTTTAGTCTATTTATGTTAAGTATGAATAGTTTATAATTTAGTATGATTCCTATTTTACAAATTAAATAGTCTGAGATGCTATTAAAATATGTTCTTTTTACAAACTAGAGTGTCTATATTTAAAAGTGCCATTTATTAATTATACAAAAACATCTTAAACAACTTTAAAAGAAACTAAAGTAACATAGATTGACCAGTTATTTAATGCCAGAGATCAAATCAATGAAGTAATATCTTTTTCTTTCAAATTTGATTTGACCTTTACTAAATGGTATTGTTTTAAAATTAGGTCCATTAAACACGAAGGTATGAAATTCTCCTTTTTCACCGCAAGGATCTACATTCTCTGGCAACTCCTCTAATAACTCATAATCAAAAAATCTTCCGATAAAAGATTTTTCTAAAAAATGTGAATCAATACAAGTAATAATCGCCTCAAAACCAAGATCGATAAATTCACGTGCTAATTCATCAGTATTCCTATTCCAAAGAGGAAAAATTGCATTCATTTTAACGCGGGATAAATTTCTTTCGCGATAAGCGCGAATATCTTCAAGAAAGATATCTCCAAAAACTACAGCAGAAAATCCCTCTTCACGAAGTATTGACATTTCACGCTTCATTATTGCATTATATTCTTCATTCGAACAATTTACAGGAATTTTTATTGTTTTTAAAGGAATATGTAATCTATTGGCTTGTTCTTCTAATAATTCTTTTCGTATTCCATGCATACTAATTCTCTCATATTCTTGGGATATAGTAGTAAAAAGAAGGTCTACCTGTTTGCTAGGATTGTTCTGAACTTCAAAAAGTGCAAGAGAAGAATCTTTTCCTCCGCTCCATGATAACGCTACCTTCATTTCGATAAACTAAATTAAGATTATATTACTTAGTAATTGTTAATGCTACTTTAATCTTTTTAGTTTAAGCTATGAGTTATTTATTAGAAAGAAAAAGAGAGCAAAAGTAATTAAAAAGTTAAGGTATCTGAAGAAAATAGCCCCTTGAGCTCTTCCTTGATTGCTTCTTGGTCGGGTTCTAAATACCGATTTAGAATCTCGGTAAGTTTAGGAGCCCATTTCTTAATAAGAGCGCGTATAAGACCAATGTTGACATTCAAGTCGGTAGCAATACAGAGCGTCCCACTTCCAACTTTCATTGAAAAAAGCATCCCTTTATCGTATTCCGTGATTTGGAGATGAATCTTTCCGTATCCCAGGATCTGCCCTTGCTCCTCTCCCGCCATTAATACTGCCCCTCCTATTGCACCAATCTTCTCTACGGAGGCATCATTTTTATTTATTCGGAATTTAGAAACACTTAATAGAGAAATACCCGAATCATCGATGATTATGGCATATTTTATTCCCGCAGCACTATTCATTATTGAATTTAATATCTTTTTAAGCATTTGCTCATCATTTGTAAAACTCATAATACCACACCCAATTAATTTGTTGAAAATGTTAATTCTATTTATTTGTCGAAAATTAATATAAACTAATCGTTAATTCCTCAAATCTGTAAGAAACCCAAATTATAGACTTATGAAGCGTTCTCAAAGTAAAAAATATTAGATCTAATATATTGTTTTAGGTTAAGTTGCATCATATATAATGATTATTCTATTTAATTTTATGCATTTTCCATCATTAAAATAAATTTTGGCGCCGTATAATCCGCTTTAAATCGTTATAGGCATAGATATGCACGTTTGGTTTTTTAAGGATTAAGAGAAGTTTTATAGACTCTTGCTCGTTTAAAGTTCTTTTTACTTTTATATAATTAGAGTGGGTTATAAAGGATTTTTCCCGAGAAATTGCTTCCAAAGCTAAGGTATTCTCCTTATAAGGAAAATTTTGGGTCAATTTGGACGCGATGGGGAATCCATGTCTATCAGTTATAATACCTGCGAGGAAATTAGGAAAATTATTGGTAATTGTAGTTAAAAACTGTGAGACTTCTTTCTGAGTAATTAATTTTTTCACTTTAAATATCTACCTATCTATTCTAATTCAGATAGAGATATCAAGTGCAATTATGATAATAAAACCAAATATCATATGGGTATTTTACCAATATTATAGATATAATTTTAAAAAAATCGATGCTAATGCTAATGCTAATGCTAATGCTAATGCTAATGCTAATGCTAATGCTAATGCTAATGCTAATGCTAATGCTGCAAGTTTTAACTTGAATGAAATTAAATGAAATTATGTGTAATTCATAGTAGAATAAAATATCCTTAAACGTAGACACTATATTAATCAATATCTTACTTGAATACTATT
>SHMU01000020.1 GCA_008080765.1 Promethearchaeota archaeon
GACGAATAATGTCGGATTAAAATATAAAGGTGATTAAAGATTTAGAAAAAACAAGGTAAATTAAAAATTATCAAATTACATATGATTTAAAAATCTTATGTATTTTTTCCTTAAAAAGTAATATTTATTACGATGGAGAATATCAAAAGAACTCAGTGGTGTAGAAGAAAAAATCATTCAAACCCAATTTAGTGATACATAAGTAAAGGGAAGAATCTTTTTTATGTAATATAATGAAGAAGATTAAGAATTAAATTTAATTATTATTTAATTAATACCTATAAAAGAATGATATTAATATAAAAAGTATGGATTAAGATGGATAAAGAAAGATTTGAAGAACTATTTACTACACATTTAATAAAAGATATCGCACAAGAAAAAATTGATATTGTCTTGTCAGGGCAATATGCGAAGGCCCTAGAATTATTACGAGATGCTGAGGCTACGGGCCTATTCCCCGCGCTGGTGGGACCTCCGGGAGTAGGAAAAACCATACTCTGCCGTTATTTTGCCAGCTTGCGCGCTAAAGAGAGCCAAGGCCGCAGTTTTTATTGGTTAACAATGGATGAGTCCATAAAACCGTCCCATTTTATTGGAAGTTTCGATCCAGCAATTACACTAAAGAAAGGCTTTACTCTAGAAGCATTTAATGCGGGGCCTCTCTTAAGTGCGATGCTAGAAGGTGGGACTTTTTTAGCTAATGAAATTAATCGAGCTACCGAATTTTCTCAAAATACCCTTTTAGAACCATTAGAAGAGGCATCTATTGGCATTCCCCATCTTGGGCGTATTAAAGCAGATGAAGACTTTTTCTTTATTTGTGCTATGAATCCTGAAGAATTGTCAGGGACACATCGATTATCTGAAGCTTTAAAGGACAGAATAAAAGTATGGATTAAATTAACATATCCAGAAAAAGCAACAGAATTAGACATAATTAGGATCAATCTTCCCGAACAATTTATGGTTGAAGAATCTGAATTAGAATTAATCTATTCCATCATTGATGAAACGAGAAAAAATAAAATAGACATTGAGGTGCCCGCCTCAATTAGGGCAGGAATTGCGATTGCCAAATTATTAGGAAGAAAACGATATTTGGAAGAAAAAGGGGTGTTAAAAGACCAAGATTCCGTTTATAACCATCTAGCAGATATTTCAAAACATGTACTTTTAGGAAGTATTAAACCCAAACCTGGTGTGAAAGTAGATACTATTATTGAAGGGATAATTAATAAAACCATAGGAGGGTGATCTCATAATTGGGCGTATTTCCCGAAAATCCTTGTGAATTCGCTGTGGAATTTATCAGTAGAATGAGAAAACATCCCGATATTGTCCAAATTCCCTCTTCTCGCCAAGTATTATCTATTCCGCGATTGATTTTATCTCGCTACTATCGCAATGGTTCTATTACTCCAAATGATTATATTGAGATTTCAAAAGTGACTTCATTTCCTGATAATCAAGAGTTAGCAAAGGATATAGCATTTGAAATTCTGTTTCCTAATTATAAAAAAGATGTGGTTTCTGAGTTCTTCGGACAAAAAGAATTTGAAAAGGAAGCAGAAGAGGATTTTTTAAGTGTTGATGAGAAAACAAAATTAGATGAAATTCAAGATTTAATCGATGAAATAGAAATCTCTGTAGATGATACTAAAATTGAGGAAATGGAGCAGTTTTTAGAGGAGCTAAATAAAAACAGAGACCATGAACCCTACAAATCAGCCTTAGAATTTTTTAATGATGAATCTGACTTATTTAAGGAGGAAATCTCCTCTATTGAGAAATTAATTGAAGAAGCAAAAAAGCGTTTTATGAATAAAATAAATTCGCTCGAACCAAATGATTTAAAAGCGGGCTCTAATTTAGATTTAAACGATTTAGTGGAAGAAAATTCGAAAAGAATTTGGGAAAAGCTTGCAAACAAAGCTCTAAAAAACCAAGATATTTCAGAAGATATTGAAGAGTTAATGAAAAATGGTAAGTTTGAGGATATTATTCAGTCAATGAAATTCCTTAAAAATACGGATTCTCTTCCTCAAGATCATTTTCAAAAAATGAGAGAAAATCTTCAAAATCAAATTCAAAATCTTGAACAACTCTTTAACGCAGCAAAGAATTTAGGAGAAACCCCTAGTTTTGATAAAGAACAAGTTTTAAATAATTCCATTAAAAATTCCTCTTTTGAACACAATTTTAATTTAGCAAATACTTTGGATCAATATTACGGTACAAATCTAAGAAAAGATTTATTGAATAGATTTAATCAAATGAAAGAACAAGCTCAGATGAATTTATCTTTAGAGAATTTAACAAAAAATGCGATGGCAAATAGAGCATGGAACGATCTATTCAATAAGGCATTAGATAATGCAGTTAAAGATATTTTAGATCAAAAACTCCAAGTGGAGGGATTTAAATCTCTTTCTCATCAATTACAACAATTACAGAATTCATGTCAAAATAATCATTGTAGTCAAAAAATCTCTCAAAAATTACCCGATATTTTAAAAAAAACCTTGGAAGCCACCAAAACTCCATCGGAATTGAAAAATACTGTTGAATTTCTTCATAAAATTGGTTTGAAACCGGATTCCGAAGAGATTAAGAAGAGAGGGAAAGCTCTTGGTATGCCGGATGAAGAGATCTTTGAATTAATTGAACCAAATTATCAGTTGCTAAAAAAATTAATCGAAAAAAATGAGGGAAATTTTGAGAGATTCCAAAATTTAATAGATCGCCTTGAAGATCAATTAAATACAGACAGGTTAAAAGAACTTCTCAATACAGGGTTATCTGCCGATAACAGAGACGCATTGGGAGCATTGGGACACTTTGATCTGGAACAAGCATTAAGAAACGCTCAAGAGATGGCAGGAGAAGCAGGTGTTAATAAAATGGTATCGTGCCTTTCTGCTGGAAGTGGAGAAAATCTTTTAAAACAATGGTTTATCCATAGAAAAAATTTGCCCATTGAAGCAAAAGAAAAAGTGAAAGAATTGGCAAAAAAAATGCTTATTGAATTGGGAATTTATTATTCCAGAGCAAGACTTGGTACTGCAACAACGGGTCCTATTCCAATTAATGTAGTAAGACCATATATGATAGGAGATGATATTGATAATATTGATTTGGAAGAGACGATTAACAATATTCTTGAGAAGGGAAAAAAATTATCTCATATTAACTATGATGATTTTTATGTCTATGAGACTGCAAAGGGACTTAGAAGTGCATGTATTGAATTAGATATCTCAGGAAGTATGTCTGGCGAAAAATTAGCCTATATGGCGATCTGCACGACAATGCTTGTATATTCTTTAAAAAAGGATGAATTAGCTATCTGCTTTTTTGAGTCCGATACACATATAATAAAAGAAATGGACAAAAAAGGAGAATTAGAAGAGATAGCGGAAGAATTATTGACAATTAGCGCAAAAGGCGGGACGAGGCTGCAAAAAGCTCTTGAATGGGCAAGAAGACAATTTAAGGAGAAATCGGAATCTCGAGAAAAATTGAACATCCTTTTTACAGATGCTGAAGTTTATGATATTGAAGCGGTGATGAATGAACTAAGAATTTTTCGCTCCATGGGTATAGATTTTATCTTAGTTTGTCCCGAGGAGTCCTTCAATTTAGACGAAGCAAAAAAAATGGTAAAAATTGCAGGAGGACAATTACTTACAATAACTCGATGGGAAGAATTTCCTGATTTAATCTCAGAAATATTAAGATCAAGATTTTAATAATATAATACTCAATTAAGGGAATTTAATTTGGAACTTAAAGACCATATATTGAACATCGTGGATAAACATATATATGAAAAAGCGGAAGATTTTCCCACGAAAAACATAAAGATTATCTCTCTAAAAGAAGATCCTATTCTTATTAGTGCACTCTTTTTTGACAAAGAAAATGAAAGAGAATTTCACATAATTATTGATGAGGAACAAAAAGAGATTTTCCACGATTGTCCCTCATTTCTCATTTACTCAGATATAGAAAAGAAATTATGTGCACATGTAATTAAACTGTTAATGATCCTTCAGACGGAAGAAGCGATAAAAATATTGAAGGAAATCCATTCTTATAAGTTAACTTCGGAAGATTTTGGTTCGGAAAAGAAAAGGAAGAATTTTGAATTAATCGCTTCTCAATGCTTCGAAGATAAGGGTTCTATTATTGAAGGATTAACTTATTTAAATAAGGCAATTATTAGTGAGTTTGATTGCGAACCAACTATAAAAAAGTATTTGACAATTGCGTTAAAAAATGAGCTATTAATTGAATTTTTTGAATTCTTGAAAAATGGGTATAAAAATAATTTAAATAAATATTTTAAACAAAATGAAGTTCTGATTGAAAAAGGATTTAGAACATTTTTAAAAACAATTGATCATTATTCTTTCTATAATCTTCTCAGAATTATCGATTACTTAAATTCAATAACTTCTTATAAAGACCTTGATTTTCTCTCAGAAAACGTTCAAGAATTTAAGGATATGATAAATAGTAAGAACTTAAATCTCAAATACTTCGCAATCTACTTTATTAAAAAGAATTATGAAAAATTAGTACAGATTAATGAAAAATTTAAATCCATTATTACTCAAAATAACCTAGAAGATTTAAAAAAACAAATACTAAGCCATTTTTTCGAGGAAATAGAGGACTTTTGTATTATAGAGAAATTAAAGTTGATGAGAAGTCAATTTGATGTTTTAGGTATCCCAAAAGAACAATATGAAAAGACATATCAAAATTATAAACGAGAAATTAAAAGTTTGGAAAAGGCAGTATATTTAAAGAAATTTGCCTTTCTCAAACTGCTCATGGATAAATATGATGTTAAAAAAACTAAAATCAATTTTAAAAAGAAAAGAAACATCTATATTGTAGATCATAATGAAGAAAATTTGCAAAATCCTGTATATAAGTATATCATTAGAAAGTTGGGTTTTTTTGGAGAAGAAAGGAAATCTTCTGCAATAAAATCGTCAGATCTTGGTGTGAATTACTTTATTATACGTGAATTATTTCTTGACGACCTCACGCAACTTTCAGATATTTTTTACTATAAAAAACAATTCTGGGGCGATGAAGAGTATCAAATCCGAGTAAGAGATGGCTTTCCCCTTTTAAGAAACGATATAGATTATTCCTACGAGATTGAACAAGACTATTCAAATGAAAATGTGATGATTATTGAATGGGATTTGGCAAAGAATCCTATTAAGGGTAGCTTAATAAATGCTTCTAGCTCACAAATAATGATCCCTAATCAAAATAATCCCCTTTTTCACGATTTAAAGCCTTTTGATCTGTGTTATTGTATAAAGCGACCTGTGAAAATTGAAGCAAATACAATTAAGATTATTAATGTAATAACGAAATGTTCCTTTAAAGATGCCATTCGAAGTGTCTCACAAGGTATGGAATTCATTGAAGGATATGGTTATCCCCTTTCTTTAGTTAAAGCTGTTATTAAAAAGTATATAAATCCCTTTGAAGCACATAAAATTGTAATGCATAATCCTAACAAAGAATTTATTCCCGATTATAAGAAGTTTATGAAAGAATTTCAAAAGTTTTTATTTGAATATATAAATGAGGAAAAAGATTATATTTTCGAAGAATTAAAGAAAGATCCTTCAAACAACGTAGAACAAATCATTATACTGCTTAATCTTTCGAATAATTTGAGTGGGATGAATTTACCGTATTCTCAAATCATAGGTAAGATCATATCCGAAGAATCTACCATTGATACATTTAAAAAAACCTTTCTAAAACAAATTCATAAGTATATTAGAAATCTTCTAAATAAAGGAGCAATCGGTTCAACGAGCGTTTTCAATTTAAGAAAAATGAAAAACACCCCCTTTATAAAATACTCTAAGAAAATATCTGCCTTACGTAAAAAAGAGTTTGAGGAAAATCCTGTTTATAAAAGGCACAATACATTTGATATTAAAGAGATTAAAAAGACTTATTATGGATGGAATATCGCAAATATTTTAAAATGGGTGAAAAAGGACCTGCTTTCCTTAAAGGAATTCTCAAAGTTTCGAGATATGGCTGAGAAGTTAAATTTAGAAATCACATTGCGTTAAACTTTATGATTTTCTCCGTACTTCTTTTTATAGAGCTCAAAGAATTTGAAAAAAAATTTGTTATAGATCTCAATGGAATTTAAGAACTCTTCAATTTTTATATATTCTTTTTCCGTATGTTCTAATTTGGGATCGCCTGGTCCATATGTAATAGAAGGAATGTTAAAATGGGAACCAATTTCATTTATAAATGTGGTTCCTGTTTTTTTGATTAATCTTGGCTTTTGCTTAATAACTTTAAATATTGCCCATCTTAATGCCCCTGTCAGTATATCGTCTCCCTTTATCTGAAAACCTTCAACTTGACTGGATACTTCATTTTCAATAGAGATGTTAAGATTTTTTTTGGTTTGATATTCTTGTTTAAGTATTTTAATTTGCTTTTCTAATAGGTCTAAAATCGTTTGGGAGGTAATTGTGGGGGGATATCTTATATCTACTTGAATAAAGGCGTTTGAAGGAATGCAATTTGTTAATTCCCCACCAGAAATCACAGTAAGATTGGGAATTATTCGATCAAAATACTTTGTATTTTGCTTTTGTGGTTTAAGTATATTTTTAGTTAATGATTTACAAATTTTTTTGATAAGATCCCAAATTTTTAGACACACTTCTATTGCATTTATATATAACCATGAACTGGCGACATGCCCCATTTTAGTGGATACTGAATATTTTATGCTTAATCGTCCTTTATACCCGATGCATAGCTGATCAATACTAGTTGGTTCTCCAAAAATTGCGAAATCTGGGTGGATATCTGATTTTATAAATTCTTTTATTCCGATAAGGCTGCTTTCCTCTTGGACAATTCCCGCGAAAACTATTTTCCCTTGATTAATTTGTTCAAATGGATATTGAGAAATTGAATACACCATAGCTGCTAGAGAAGATTTACAATCTACAGTACCCCTTCCATATAATTTGCCATGTTCTTCTTTAATAGGTAATTTTCCGGGTATTGTATCCATATGAGATGAGAGTAACAGAATTGGGAAACCTTTTCCTTTTTCAGCAATTAAATTTCCTATTGAATCATAATGGATCTCAAAGTTATGCTCTCTTAGATATTTCCCAAGAAACTGAGAATATCTATGTTCCTTCCCCGAAGGGCTATAAATCTCTATACATCTTCTTAAAAAATCTATAGCATCTTGATTAATCATGTAAAATCACTGTACCTGCTTGATTATCTAATGCATCAGTTATGGGGCGCTCTGATAATCCTGTAGAAATAATTACTTTCTTTACATTTATTCGTAGGGCTTCTAAGGCAGCATATGCTTTCTTTTTCATTCCCCCTTTTAATTCCTCTAAAATATTTTCTAATTGACCCGCTTTAAGTTCTTTGATAAGTGAGTCTTTATCCTCAAAATTCTTATAAATCCCTTCCACATCTGTTAGACTAATTAATATTTCGGCATTTAAAGCACTTGCTACACATCCAGCTGCTCTATCCCCGTCAACATTTACTATATCGCCTTCCTCACTCTTTGCTAAAGAACCAATTACTGGAATATAATTTTTCTCTATTAAATAATGTATAATTTCGGTATTGACCGTTTTAACTTTTCCCGAATACTCTCCTCTCTTCATAATTCGCTTTCCGTTAATTAATACCAAAATTTTTTCTTTCCTCTTAGCATTTATAGAAGCACCATCAATTCCAGTAAAACCGAAAGCATTAACCCCTTTTTTTTGTAATGCTTCCACTATTCTTTTATTATTTATTCCCGCTAAAGCCATTATTGCGACCTCAACAGTCTCTTGATCAGTATATCTTGTTCTATAACCAGAAGGTGTTTTAAAATGTTTTGGCTCCTTATTCATTTTATGGAGGGTGGAATCTATTTGAGGCCCTCCCCCATGCAAAACCACCAATTTGTAGGTTTTTTTAGGATTTAAATAAATATCTGCAATATCTTTAACTACATTGTGAAAATTTTCGGCGATTAAGGCCCCTCCTATTTTAACTACGATGATTCTCATTTTTTATTCTTCTCTCCCTCTCTTTATTTATACTTATCTTCTAAATAATCAACAATTTTTTCCGCAATATTTATTTTTGTAGCTGTCGTTATTCCTTTAAATTGAGGAGTACCGTTAACCTCAATGACGCACAAATTATTTTCCTTCATCATGAGATCCACCCCCACTATCTCTCCTTTTACAGCTTTTGCTGCATTTAGACTAATCTTAATAATGTCATCATTGAGTACAATTCCCTTAGCGCTCCCTCCTAATGCTATGTTACTTCTAAAATCATCTTTGGGATTAAATCTACCCATCGCAGCTACACATTCCTTTCCAATCACAAAAACTCTCAAATCAGTAGGCATAGTAGGATCTTGAGGGTGTATATACTCTTGTATGTAATAGATTTTTTGAAGCACATTGCCCATTAGTTCTCTACATTCTAAATTACTTCTTGCATCATTATAATCCTCTAATTTTGCAATAAGTCTTCCCCAGGAACCAATAATGGGTTTTAAAACAGCGGGATAGTTAACCTCAGTTTCAATCGCCTCGATAGTAGACTCTGCCTTAAAACTAACATATGTGAGGGGCGTTGAAATGTTATGCTCAATCAGTCTTAAAGTAGTTAATAGCTTATTTCCCGTATTATTTAGGCAATTATAGCTATTAATTACCTTACACCCTTTTGCTTCCAATATTGATGCTGAATATAACCCTCTCAAAAAACTAAGAGACCTTTCCAAAATAACGTCATAATGAACCTTAAAGGGTTCTTCTCGAGTTAATTTGAAGTATATTTGTTGATTGTTAATCAAATCATAATCTATTTTCCTTTTATCTAAGATTTGTATGATTTCTTTGATTTCCCATGTTATCCTATTATGTAAAATTCCTATCCTCATCTTTAATCTTCTCTTAAGTATGAATAAACCCGATCTTTTATTTTCCGTTATGTTTTAATAATCTAATGTAAATTTTTCATCTAAATATTGCATATTTAAAATTAATTTAAAATGCTAATAAAAGATATTTAAAGATAACGTTCAAATTAATTTAAATTACCATGAATAATTCTGATCATAAAATCTTATTTATAATTCCCACTTTTTTCTTCCAAGAGAATTATCATAAAGATTTATTTTATTCCGAACTTCCCATAAAAACCCTTCAAGTCTCTGCCATACTTAAAAAAAGAGCCAAAATATCTACAGATTTTTTAGATTTGAGATTTGAAAAGGAATTACTCCCCACTTACTCCCAAATAAAGGTTGATTTAGTTAATTTTGAAGAAAAATTAATAAAATTGCTTGAACATAACTTCATAGAACAAGTTGAAACCATATTCCTTATAATGGACTCTAGCTATCAATTCCTTCAAACAGTCTTAATCGCTAATATTTTGAAAAAAAAATTTCCCGCGATTCGATTGATAGTTGCAGGACAGCATCCAACCGCTATGAGCGTTGATTTTTCTGGAAAAAGATCAGAATTTGATATGATAATTGTTGGCGAGCCCGAAAGCGCCATTTCCGAGTTAATCAATTTCAATTATTTCTCTAAAACTAAGAAATTAAATCATCCCTCGGTTATTCATTCTTCAAATATGTATGATTTAAATAAATTGCCCTTTCCGGACTATTCTGCTTATCTTACTAAATATGATTTTCGGGATTTCTTTCATTTCACAATTCATGCCTCAAGAGGATGTCCATTTCATTGTAGTTTTTGTAAGATAATGAGAACACGATTTCGAAACTTTTCATTTACACATTTTATTAAAAGATTTGAGCAATTACAAAAGATAGTTTTAAACTCTAATCCTTCTTTGCCGAAAATTAGCTTTTTAGATCAATCTTATAATAGTGCGATTTTAGGAACTAAAATCCTACATCATATTATTGAGAACAAACTTAATGAAATATTCAACTTTACTTGTCAAACAAGAATAGAGATCATTGCAAAACATAAAGAACTGCTAGAATTATTTCAAAAAGCAAGAATGGTCCCGGGCTTTGGTCTTGAGAGTGCGAATAAACAATTATTACTTGAAATGAAAAAAACGAGAAATCCAACTAATTATCTTAAAAAATTAAAAGAAATTCTTGAGTTCTATAAATCAATTAGTGAGCCATATTGTAGAATTAACACTCTTGCGGGGTTTCCAGGAGAAGATAGCAATACTTTTGATGATACCATCAGATTCCTAAAGAATTCTGCATTTCATGAAAATATTCAAATCAGTCCTTCCCTATTTATCAACGATCCGATATGTTCAGTATATGACAATATGGCATATTATGAGCAAACCTACGGAACGATATTTCAAAAAGAATGGTGGATGATCCAATCAGATCCTTTAAAAAATGCGGTTCTGCCAAAACCCTCAAAAAATTATTCTAAGTTGCAGCTAATTGATGATTATAAAGAAAAATATTTACCTCTTCTTACAGAATTTAGATTAAGCCCCTTTAAACCATTAGTACACTGGAAGACTTACCATAATAAGTGGAAAAACGACTTAATAAAGAAAAATTAATGTAAACATATTTTAGGTCATAGAAAATCTTTTTAATCTTTTAATTTTCTTTTAAATAATATGACCTATCTCCATCCTTCGAAAGATATACAGGAATCTCAAGGGTCAATCTTGCGTGGCAAAACCGTTTGTATGTGTTTAACTGGGAGTGTGGCAATAATAAGCGCTCCAATAATTGCAAGAGAATTGATGCGCTTTGGAGCCGAAGTTATCTCAGTAATGACCAGAGCAGCCACGGAACTTATATCCCCCTCGATGATGCATTGGGCAACGGGAAATGAGGCTATTACTAAATTGACGGGGGCTGTGGAACATGTATACTTAGCTGGCGAACGTCCCAAATCCTTGGGGAGAGCAGATTTGATACTTGTATGCCCCGCAACGGCTAACACGATTTCAAAAATTGCAAGTGGTATTGATGATACACCTGTCACAACTGTTGTCACAACAGCATTCGGTTCTGGAACGCCCATTATTGTAGTTCCCGCTATGCATGAGTCAATGTTTAATCATCCAATCCTAAAAGAAAATTTAATAAAATTAAGAAAGTATGGGATTGAGATATTAGGACCGCGTATCTCTGAGGGAAAAGCCAAAATTGCGAGAATAGATGATATCATTGATAGAGTGATTGATCTTTTAGTGGCTAAGAAAGATCTCCATGGAATGAAAATCTTAGTCACAGCAGGACCCACCCGAGAATATATTGATGAAATTAGATTTGTTTCTAATGATTCTTCCGGAAGAATGGGCATCGAAATTGCAAAAGAAGCGTCCGCTCGAGGTGGCGATGTATTGCTCATCAATGGAAAAAGTACCTATCCTACTCCTGATTATTTAAATGTAGTAAATGTGGTCTCTACTAATGATTTCATTAATACGGTTAAAAATGAATTGAGCGAAAAAGATTACGATTTTTTCATCTGTGCTGCAGCAATTTCTGATTATTCACCGAAGGAATGTTTGGAAGGAAAGATATCATCAGATATAGTAACAGAATTGCATGTCAATATGCAATTAACCCCAAAAATAATAGATGAAGCACGAAAAGTAAATGATAATGTGTTTGTGGTCGCTTTCAAAGCAGAAACAAATGTCTCTAAAACAGAATTAATCGATAGAGCATATGCACGCTTATTAAAAAGCCAAGCTAATATGATTGTGGCCAATGATGTGGGAAGAAAAGATATAGGTTTTGAGAGCACAGAGAATGAAGTATATATAATTGATAAGGAAAAACATATTTCTCACGTAGAACGACATACTAAACGGTTTGTAGCCGCAAAAATTCTTGATCATGCCTTAGAAAATTATAGATTAAAAAAGTACGAAGAAACAAATCCTTAATAATTCTCAATAAAGTTATATATCTTCTTTATACTCTCTTAACACTCTTACTAATCTTTCAAATAGTGCCTATAAATGTCCTTATACTCTTCAAGAAATTCTTTTCTGATGAGGCTATTTCAACATCATTTCTTATAAAATTTTGGAATCAAAAGATTTAAATACGTTTTCAATTTTTAGAAAAATTGAAGGAATTTTATACATGCCTTCAGAATGTTGAGTTTATAAATATTTACTCATAGATCTAATATATTTTATTTACAAAAGATCATCAGAGTATAATGTGAACTACCCTCGCTTGAAGGCGAGGGCTTCGTGTGACCACGGAGCTCTTAGTTCACCAGACTGAGCATGGAGAAATTCATGCTACGATGGATCGGTCATGACACCTTCGGTTGCCGCCAAGTTCTTGCACCAGACCGTTGCTCTGTCACCGATGGGTAATAGCCCTGAAGGGTAGGGGCGGTGGCATCGGTGTAACAAGCCTTTCCATCATTTTCCAAGTGAAGTCGGATTCCTTGCCTGCTCATGGGGCATGGATTCGCACTACCCGATGAGGCCCCTTTGCGTGAAAACGGGCGGAGGAGGATTTACTCGAGAGAGTATACTCTTCACGCAAAATGTCTGATTCATCTCCCCCTAAAAGGGGGAATGTTCTCAGACTACATTTATAAAATTTAGGATATGGAAATTTATAATTAGGTGATAAATACGACAAGTGAAGAGAAAGGACGCATTAAGCAAGGGACCATAGCTCAATTTATGCGCAAAAGAACGCAATTAGTTGGCTTTGAGTTCGGGTATTGGAAACATACAAGCTTTTTCAGAAATACTGAGGCTGTGAAATCAATATTCTGCCGAATTCTTAGATAATGCCCTTGATGCCATTGAATCCTTTCAGTGGAATGAATTAATAAAAGAAGAATCTCAAATAAAATTTACATTAGATCAAGAGCTCTTTTTAGAAAATTTTTCCTTATTAGAAGGGGAAAAAGGAGAAGAAAAGGACTCAGAACCATTAAGTGATACCCTTAAAAGGACATTATTGGATGAAATAATAAAACCCTCTGAGAAGACCCAAACACTCGAAGAGAAAGAGACTCCTACAGAAGAAGAAGCCCCTTCCTCAAAAAAAAAGGAAGAGATTGAAGAAATTGAGGTAAAAAAATTAGTAGAAGATATGGAGAGTCTCATCAAACCAGTAGATCACATTAATATTATTGATAAAGAGCCCTTAGTAATTATACGTCTTACTGAATCAGAAGCGCATTCCCTTTTAACAGGTGAAATAGATGCAAAAAATGTAATGAGCTATAAATTTGAAGTTTTTGATAATGGCATGGGAATGAATCCTAGTGATTTAAAAAAGTATGGTAAATACCTTGCTTCTTCAAAAAGTGTAGAATTGAAACAGACAAGAGGCAGTCAAGGATTTGGTGCGCCTAGTGCCTTCAGTGACTCTCAAAATACTACCGGAAAACCTATTGTGACTGTCTCTAAGACCGCAAATAATCTATATGCTATGGCAGCTGAATTTTTTACTACTTCAAAAAATGAAAAAAGATATGTGGTATCCCCCACTGAAATCGATGTTCCTTTCCTCCACGGCACCTATATAAAACTTAATTACCTTAATATTAAGTATAATAGAGGTTTTGTAGATGTTTATGTTAAAGAAACTGCCTTAATGAATCCTCATGTGACTATTATCTTTATTGATCCCTATAATGAAGAACATATTTATCCTAGAAAAGTTTCTTCCTTTCCTGCAGAACCCAAATATGCCAAACCTCACCCCTCATCTACAAACATCGGAGATCTTCAAGACCTTTTAGCAAAATCAGAACATCTAGCTTTGACTTCCTTTCTTCAAGATAATTTTGTGAGAATGAGCTATAATACCGCAAAAGATGTAGTAGATCTAGCGGAAAAGGATTTACAAGACCAATTAAACCTTTTAATACTCAATGATAGCTATCTTACCTTAAGAAAAAAACCAGAAGAAACACTTTATTATTTACGTAATGAAGAGAGGGTATATGGACGATCGAACAAGCCACGAGAGAAATTAATTGTATATGAGGTTCTCTCGGAGGATTTAAAAAATTTTTATTGGGATGAGATCAATAGTTATCACCAAAAAAACAAAAAAATCGAAAAAATTAATAGAAAAATCAAGAAACTGAAATCAGATATACAAGATGCTGATACCAAGAAAGAACAGAAAGAAATAAAGCGAAAAGTAAAAAAATATCGAGAAAAAATTGATAACATTAGAGAGGTCAAAGATGAAATTAGAAAAAAACTCTACAAGGCATTTAAAGATAAGAAAGAGGGATTAAATGAAATCACGACAAAAAAAATCGTCAGTGAATTCAAAGATAAAGTAAAAGAAGTTAAAATTTCGGATATGAAACCAAGCGAATTAACAAATAATCAATTTAATTCTCTATTTTTCGCATTTAAATCTATTAAGTATATGGCACCCCCCACAGATACAGTGGTACCGGTGGGTGACGTAGTCCTAGAAAATACTCTAATTAAAGAACTTGGATTAAAAGTATCTGAAAATTTAGATGATTTTGGTTCACCTAATTTAGAATTAGAACCACTTGAAGCGCGCTTAATAAGGCGTAAAAAAAGATCAGGGCAATTGGAAAGTATTAGTGAAAGTAATGGAGAGACCGTATTAGTTGAGCTCGAAAAAAATGAACTATTATCAACTAATTCTCAAATTCTTGCTCCTTTAGTGCTTGAAGATGGCAATTTTGAGCCCGAAGGTTTTGGAAGTGATCTAGAACATATTTTAGAGCCCTCTGAGGATTCCAATACAATTGAATATAAACAACTATTTGAGTATTTTGTAGAAAATTTCACAAAAGATGATGATTTTGTAGGAGCGGAAACTCGAGATCCCGTAAGTGGAAAAGGATTAGCCTATGTTGTTGAAGCTGTCTTAGCATATGGTAATCATTTAGAAACGCCTAAAAGGTCTAGAGATGTACTTTCGAGATTTGTTAATAGAACCCCAAAACTTAGAGATACTGCTGGTTGTGCAATTACTTATGCGGTTAAGTCCGTAAATTGGAAGAATTATAATTTGGACAGTTTCGATAATGGACTGCCAAAAGGACCAATCAAACTTCTGGTAAATGTGTCTGGACCTTATGTGCATTTAATGTTTAAATCTCAATCGAAAAATTCCTTGGCTGAGGATGAAAATTTAATGGATGAAATTAAATACTGTTTAGAGGCTATTGGGAGAAGATTGAGAGTATATCTTAATCGAAGAGCACAAATCCGTAGAAAAGAAAAAAGAGCTAATTTAATTGAAAAATATATCCCTAAATTTGTAGAAAGTTTGTATAATATTGCACAAGAGGGAAGTAAATATAAAGAAAAGATAAGCAAAGAAGAATTAGAAACCTTGATTACGGCACCAATTAAGAAGGGAGTGTCTGATGTTATTGATGAGATTTCTTTGGAAAAACCAGATCAAAAAATAGAAGGGGAGAAAGAAGAAAAGAAAGAGATTAAAAAAGAAATAGAAAAAAAGCCTAAAGAAAAGCTTAAGGAAAAGCCTAAAGAAAAGCTTAAGGAAAAGCCTAAGGAAAAGCCTAAAGAAAAGCTTAAGGAAAAGCCTAAAGAAAAGCTTAAGGAAAAGCCTAAAGAAAAGCTTAAGGAAAAGCCTAAAGAAAAGCCTAAAGTAGAAAAGACAAGAGAATTATCTCAAGAAAAAGTTGTTAAAGTAGAAGAAGCAAAAGCAAAAGTGCAAATAAAACCAGAAAAAATCGACTTTACCAATCTGGACGATTATAGCGTCAATGAATTAAAAGAGATCGCAGAAAAAGAAGATATTAAAATTCCTTCACGTGCGCGAAAGGATGATATAATAAAGACTATTCAAAGCTCAGTTGGAATCCACGAAAAATCAAAATCCGAAAGCAAAGTTGAGAAAAAGGAAAGAATTGAAGAAAAAACTGCCAAAGCAAAAAAATCAAAACCAAAAGAGCAAGTAAAACCAGAAAGAATCGACTTTACCAATCTTGATGATTATACCGTCAAGGAATTAAAAGGGATCGCAGAAAAAGAAGATATTAATATTCCTTCACGTGCGCGAAAGGATGATATAATAAAGACCATTCAAAGCTCAGTTGGAATCCACGAAAAATCAAAATCCGAAAGCAAAGTTGAGAAAAAGAAACCTAAACCACGAAAAGTGCAAAAGAAAGAAACTAAACCTGTTTCAAAAAAGGAGAAAAGACCGAAAGCCCCGCCTACATATCCTAAAACAAAACAACAAAAACTTCCCGTTATTACAACAGAGGGGATATTAGGGGCATTGAATAATAAGGAATGGCAAACCATTAAACAATTAATTTTTAAAATGCGCATAAAAGATATGCTTGATGCTCGGTTGCTTCAAGTAAAATTAAAAGAATTGGAAAGAAAAGGAGAAATTCAAGTTCAAACTAAAAAAGGAAAAAAATTTTGGAAGTTAAAATAGAACAAAGTGAGATATTATGGCAAAAAAAGAAAATAGTACTAAATATGATATGGACGCTACGAAGAAGCTCTTAAATGAGATGTTAAATAAAGAGAGCAAAAAGTTGAATGCAGATTTACCAGAAGATACCATAAAAATAGATGATCTGGTACGAAAACAAGCCTTAGAACGTTTATATAATTTAGTAGACCAATTAATTGAGGAGATCTATGCTACCGGAAAGCCCGTGATAGAGTTACCTTCAAGATCGAATTCCAATATTATTTGGGATGAAAAAAGTGATCTCCTCCTGCTTGGAAAGCAAATTCAAAAAAAACAATTTCACACGTTGACAAGTGTTGCCGATATCACCAGATTAATGAGGGTTATGGAAATAATAAATGAACTATTACAGAAAAATATTCATGCTACGAAACGTGAGATCTTCTATACAGATGTGAAATTATTCAATGATCAGAAAAATAGTGATAAAAGTATAGAAGATGTTTCTACAATGCTCTATACGACTAGAAATTCAACTCATATTGTTGCCTCTGCTCGTGGTTCATGTGTCGGCAGATTACGTATAAGAGATAGAAATGATATTATTGATTTGGAAGGATTAGGGAGCGGCGGCTGGGGAATAAGTCCTATGCTCGATGATATTGAAATAATCGAATCGGATGCCGAATTCATTCTTGTCGTAGAAAAAGATGCTGCTATGATGAGACTGGCAGAAGCACGATTCTGGCGACAATATCCGTGCATAATCTTAACTTCCCAAGGAGTAGGGAATGTAGCTGTGAGAATGTTTTTAAAACGGTTGCGAAATGAATTAAAGTTACCCGTTTTCAGTTTGGTAGATAGTGATCCATATGGACATTATATTCATTCTGTTTATATGAGGGGTTCTAAGCGGTTATCTTATGAATCTCCTTTTTTGGCCACGCCAGATATAAAGCTTCTGGGTGTTTTAACGAGGGATCTTGACAAATACAATGTACCCGATGATTGTAGACTTCCTATGAGTAAACGAGATATTAAAAGAACAGAAGAATTATTAAAGGAAGATTATGTTAAAAAGAATCCCGAATGGGAGAAAGATTTAAAACTTGCCTTAAAATATAAAAAAAAAGCAGAAATTCAAGCATTATCTTCACATGGATTTGAATTTTTAACTGAAAAATATTTACCCGAGAAATTAACTACGGGAGATTGGATTTAAATAAAAAAACTATGGTTACTGTTATTTAGAGATGGTGATAATATGAGACTTTTTAGGAAAAAAGATGGTTCGATTGTTCAACTAATAGATAAAAAGAAGATGATGGATTGGCCTGTGGAACTTCCACTAATTTTTATAGAATATATCAGAAATAATAAATTGGAAAAGTACAACGATAAAAAAGTTGAACAAGAAATCAATAATTATCTTGATGAAGTATTGGAAGAGGTTGCTATTCCTCGATTAATTAAAGTATTAAAGGGAGAGAATAATGAAGAAATTGTCGATGCATTAAATCGAATAGAAAAAATTGCAACTGAAAATCTGGATATGGCACGTCCTATTAAACCTTATTTAGAAGATCTAATGAATAACACGAATAAACAGGTTAAAACCCTCTCTGATAAGATTTTAGAACTTTTTAGAAAAGAAGAAAGAAGAAAAGAACTTAATAAACGAAGAAAACAGATGAAAGAAAAAGAAGACTTATTTTTAGCGGGAAAGATAAGTGCAGAGGAATATGCAACCGCTCGAAAAAAGTATTTGGAATTTCGCGATAATAGGTGATACATACCAAAATGGGACAAGACTATTCATACAAGCATGATTTTAACCAATTTATTATTAATAATTCCGTTATAGGTTTTTTTGAAACACCGATCCAATTGAAATCTGGGAGGTTGTCTTATTTTTATGTAAATTGGCGAAATGTTGTTTCAGATGTCTTTTTAATTGATCAACTCACAGATTATCTCATTAATTTTATAGAAGAAAAAAAATTTGAAGTTGATTGTTTTATTGGAGTACCAGAGGGTGCTACTAAGATTGGTATTATAACTCAATTTAAATGGGCAAAAAATCAAAATGATTTTAAAAAGAAGGCTTATCCATTACCAATGGCAAGAGGAAAAATAAAGCAACACGGAGATCCTGAGGATAGAGCTTATATTGGTCCCCCAAAAGGAAATATTGTTGTTATAGAAGATGTTACAACTACAGGCCAATCCCTCTTAGAATTATTAACTCAACTTAATGAATTGAACGTAACCTGTATTGCTACCATAAGTCTAACAAGTAGAAATGAGTTAAGGGGCGATGGGACTACTATCAAAACTATTTTAGCCCAGAAAGGGATTAAATATTATGCAATGAGTAATGCTTTAGAGCTTCTACCTCTATTGAGTAAAAAGATCGATCTTGATCTTTCCCTAAGAGAAAAAATTGAACGTTATTTTGAAATGTATGGAGAGAGACCTTTGAAATTGTAGAAACCTCTCTTATTGTAGTTTTAATCTAAGAAGAAATCACGGAAAGAACCAACAATTTCGAATAATTCTTTATATAAGACTTTTTCTGATGTGCTCAGCCGACTCATAGTAATTTCTGTTAATTCAGTTTGAGAAAGTCTCAACAACTTTAGTAATCGTGTATCAATAATGTTTGCCGTATAAGAATTATAAAGATCCATCAGCTGCTTTGGCTTTATTCCCTCTTCAGTGATTTTAATCATAAAATTTCTAAATTCCTTAATTTTATTTAAAAATAGATTGTTTTCAAGTTGTGCTAATTGTGGGTCATCTCGCTCTCGGATAGCAAACCTCTGCACGTCTACATTGTCACATTTTTCTCCGGGTGCGATTTTTAAAATATTATGGGCGATTAAGGGAAGGGCTAGCCAAAATTTAAGTTTATATGTTTTTCCCTTTTTAAAGGGCCCAAATTGTTTATTAAAAAGCGTAAATCCTTTATAAGGGGCTATACACTCCGTTAAAACGGGCTGATTTTTATAGATAAAATTGATACGCGTTAGTTCAACTTTAATATTGCTTTGTAATTTCAATGTGAAGGCAATAGATTTTTATTTTTGAAATAAATTTAATATGTAGATGAGATTATATATACTACTAATTGAACTCTTAAAATATATTTATCTATTATTTGTTTAACAATTTTTAGTGATAATACATGATTGCAGAACTTTCTTTGCTCATTATTTTTATTGCTGTCTGGATTGTAGGGGCCTACATTATTTATAGGCAAGTTGCGTTAATTAAAAAGGGAGACTTTTCCATCAAAGATATTTTAAAATGTATTTTTTATGGATTAGTTTTTTCTTTTGCGGTAATGGTAGTAATGGGAATGGCATTTATTTTTGCGGTTAATTCACCAGATTTATGGCAAGGTAGCTCTGTTCAGCCAGAGAATATTCATCCCTTTGCGTTACTTATCCCTCTTTTTGTATGTTTACTATATATTACAATATATCCTCTAATTGATTTCTTGTATTTAGCACAGAGCTCACAAACTAAAGAAGGCTTAACTGTTTTTCATAAAATCTTGGGAAAAACAATAATTAATAGGTTTGACTCAAAAATTAAATCGTTTGCAATAGCAATTGCATTTTATTTTGGTGTGTTTCTTGCACCCCCCTTTCTACTTTCGCTGCTTGGTATTCCTCTTATTTTACTATGGAGTACCTGGTTCCTAGTCTATCCATTAATGATTTTGACATATTATGGGGCCAAAGGATTTATTGCGGGAATTTCCGATGCCTACCTTCATATTCCTAATATGAACCGTTCACTTTTTGTTGGTATTGAAAATCCAAAACGAGCAACCAGAGAGTTCTTAGATGATCCCGTTTCAAGAATTCTGATTGGAATGATGTTATTTGTATTTATTTGGCAATGGATATCTTCCGTACAAACAATCTTGTTTCTATTCAAAGGAGAAATGGGCATATCTCCTTATTCCTATTCGGGAATGGTATTTTTAACCCTTCTTTTTGGCGTTATTGGATATTTTACACGATTTTGGGGGCGAAAAATTCAATATCGGGCAATTGATATCTATTTTGCAGCCTATCTAATGGCTGCTGTGGGTATTAATGTCTTTGTTAATTTCTTAATTGTTAATATTACTAAATTAAGAGAAACATTAAACGTATGGTTCCTTACAGCACCAATCACGGACAATTTCCTCCTTTTTGCGATTCCCGCCGTAATAGAGGAAATTGTACTAATCCTCTTTACATCATATTATTTTCTTGCAAGAGAGAGTACTTTCAACATCAACTACATGCATTCTAAAATTACAGAATGCGGTCAAACGTTTGATCCCATACCATTATTCAATTTGCTAAAAAGTAAGAATTCTAAGCTAAGAAACCATGCAGAGCAAACATTATTTAATATGTATGAACGAATACCATTGAAGATAGATATTGACATTCACGAAATTAAATACAAATACCCCCTATTAGATGGTCTCAGCAGCTCGGATAAGTATATTAGACAAGTATGTGCAAATATTATGAATCAGTTAGAACGGGACTTCCCCGAGGAGGTTTTACCATGGATTGTGGAATCACTTTCCTCTCCAAATTATGAAAAAAGCATAACTATGGCTAAAACTTTATTAGATTCACAACTCAATTTGCTTCAAAAAATTCCAAAAGTAATCCTCTTTAAATTAATTAATGATTATGAATGGCATTTACGATATATCCTTATAAAAGTTTTAAAAAAATTACTTCTCAATAAACATGTATATATTGAAAACATGCCCATTAAGAAACTCTTAAAAGATCCAGATGTGAAGGTGCAAGTTGAAGTCTTAAACATGCTAAATGAATATACTTCATATTCTATTCCTATAGAGATTTTACAAGCAAAAATTAATCATGATAATCGACATGTTCGAGCTGCCGCAATTAAGACCCTTAAAAATGTAACGAATGAAGAGATAAAGGATCAGATTATCCCCCTCTTAATTCCTCACATGAAAGATCCTTCAAACTTAGTGCGGGCCTCTATATTTGAACTATTTTCCAATCTGAAAAATATAAAAAAATATTCTCTACCAATGCACCCCTTATATAATGCCTTAGAAAGTTCCGATTCAGGGCTGCGAAATGCTGCTATTTTGGTGATACAAAAATATCATGAGCAAAAACCAAGTGCCATTGATGTAGATGAAATTATCAAAAAAATTAATGACAGTCAAATTGATAACTTAATTGATATCTTAAATTTATTAGGGGGTCTCTGGACAGATAAGGGACATTTCTGGAACAAGGATCCAGAAAAAATCTTAAATATATTCCTTAGATATCTTAAATTTAATGATGCAAATGTGAAGGATATGGTAACACATATAATTATCAATAAATACGATTTAAATCCCGATATTATATTTCAAACCTTAGTAGAAATTCCGGATACTTCCAGATTTATTCTAAAAGGCCATATCTCCCAAACATTAATAAAACTCGCTGAGAAATATCCCGATGATGTAATTCCTCGATTGAGTAATTTTAAATCTTTTGAGAAAAAAGAAGCTCAAATTAATGCTCTTTCTGCATTAGAAGAAATTGCTGAGAAATATCCAGAAAAAATCGAATTGTCCCCTTTTATTTCTGTTTTGAAAGGGTCAAACGACCCATTGGTAAAAAATCAGTGTACGAAAATCTTAACTCAGATTGCAAAAGTAAATCCAAAGGCTGTAGAATCAATCCTTCCAGAAATATCGCTTGTATTCGAAAATCAAGAACCTTCTGTAAAAATTGCTATTGCAAAATCTTTATTACACATTGCTCAACAATCCCCACAACTTATTGATAAGAAAAACGTAATAGATCTTCTTTCTGAAGATGATTCTTTTATTAGAGAAACTGCTACAAAAATATTAGGAGAAATTGGTACGGTTTCAGACAAATATGAAGAGATTATTGATACATTGTTAAAAAACGCCTTAGTAGATCAAGAATGGATTGTGAGAGAATCTGCAATTACAAGTGTGGGGCGAATTTTAACCAATATTAAGGATAAGTCCTTTATAATTGAGAAATTGATACCACTACTAGATGATAACAAACCTTGGGTTAGACGCTCTGTATTAAATCTTTTGTCGGATATAGAGGAACTCTCAATCTCTCAAATCCCTTTAGATAAAATCTATGAAAATATCGATCATGAAAGTGCTGAAATTCGCGAGGCAACCGCTAAATTATTAAGAAAATATGAGAATGAAAATATTGAACGAATATTTAATAAAATCATTTCATTGTTGGAGGATCCCTTCAAGCAAGTGAGAAATAAAATGATAATCAGTATGATTGATATAATTCGCTCAAAAGGACTAGAAAGTCTTTTGCCAGAACTCTTGAAATATCTAAGCGATGAATATTCGCTTGAGTTACAGAGATCAATTGCTACACTTTTAGAACGAGTGGCGAAATATGAGAAAGAGGAAATAAAGGAAAGAATTATTTCTGTATTAGAAATTCGCTGTAATATGTCACAAGACCAAATAATATGCAGAGCTCTTCATAATCTCAAAACATATTTATAATCCTCCTGATTTGTTTGAAAATTATTAGCAAAAAATCTTGGGCTCCCCACACTTTCTCTTCTCATGGTATTTGCCCTAACACTAAATTCTTTGATAAATTAATGCCCTCTGATCTTTTATATATAAACGCTATTTTCTCTTTATTAATTAAACCAATAATATTTATATTAATAAATTGTCAAAAATTCCTTACATATAATTAGAAAATAATGATGTAGTATGACAACTCCAATCTCAAGCCCCTCAACCCCAATAAATCCCGTCCAGCGATTTGAAGATTTTTATCGGCTGTATGAAGAAACTCCCGGTGAATATAAGTATCAAGATAAAATAAAAGATATTGATGCAAAAGGTGGATACACCTTAAATGTTTTATACGAAGATCTTCTCGCCTTTGACCCGACTATTGCCGATAAATTAAAAAACGATCCAGAAACTTATTTAGAAGATGCAGTTAAAGCATTTAAAAACATTCTTAAGTTTCAATCGGGAACAAAATTACCCCATGAACACTATTTTGTAAGAATCTTCACTAAAGATGAAAAAACAACTTTAGGTGTACCCATTAGAGGACTACGTTCTAAAAATATTGATAAATTTGTATGGCTAAAAGGCATAACAATAAGAAGCTCCGCGGTACGTCCCAAATTAAAAACGGCAACTTTTGAATGTCTGGTATGTGGAGCAACTTTTGAAATCATTCAATTAACTTCCAGTGTAAAATGGCCGAGAATGTGCACGAATAAAGCTTGCAAAGCAAAGGCGAAATCTGATTTTCGCCTCATTACGAAGATGTCAGAATTTGTTGATTGGCAAAGTATTTCTATTCAAGAAATTCCCGAAGACTTGCCTCCAGGAAGGATGCCCCGCTCAGTGCAAGCTATTTTAAAGCATGATTTGGTAGACTCTGTAAAACCGGGGGATAGGGTGAATCTAATGGGTGTCTTTAAATCTGTTTTGGCAACATCCATACGTAATCAAAATTCCACGCTTTTTAAGACTTTTATAGAGGTTAATTATATAGATCCCGAGGAGAAATCTGAGCAAGATGTGGATCTTACCAAAGAAGAAAAAGAAGAAATCGTAAAATTGGCAAAGGAGCCAATGATCCAGAAAAAGATTGCACGCTCCATTGCCCCCACAATCTATGGAAGAGATGATCTGAAAATGGCATGTGCTCTCAGTTTATTCGGGGGGACTAAAAAAAAAAAACCAGGGGGAGGATACAAGAGAGGCGACATTCATATATTATTTGTGGGAGATCCTGGAACCGGAAAAAGCGTACATGGCTCTGAAGAAATATATGTTGGAAAAGCTGATAAAAAGATCACAAATTGGAGAATTAGCAAAATCGGTAAATTTATTGATAACATAATTGAAAAAAATAAAAAAGACGTGAAATATAAAGGAGATTCAGAAATTTTAAAATTAATAGAAAAGGATTTTTATACCTATTCAATAAACACTCAAACCTTAAAAACACAAAAATCAAAGATTAGAGAAGTTAGTAGGCATAACTCAGATTATTTAGTCCAAATTGAAACTAAATCGGGAAGAATGGTATTAGCGACTCCCAATCATTCTTTTACAACGATTGATAATGGCAAATTAGAAGTCCTTGAAGCATCCGAGCTAATTGAAGGAGTATATTTACCAATAGCAAGAAACCTAGAACTTCCAGAAGTTAATAAAGAATTGGACTTGTCATTGTTTTTAAATCAATTTGAATTAGTTCATTCAAATGCTATCATGAATAATATTTCTTCCTCTCAATCATTAGAAATAAACCTCACTAACACTGACTTAGATACAAATATTACTAAAGGAACCATTAAATCCTATATCGAAAATCCTCTCATCAACTTCGAAAGAGAATGCATCAGACTCAAATATGATACATCGTGGATTCCACGTAAGGTCGATTTTAATGAAAGTTTTGGAAGGATCGTCGGATTCTTTTTAGCAGAAGGAGATGTAATTAAAAATAGTATAAGAATTACTAATTTTGAAAGTCATATTTTAGATTTAATAGAGAATGATTTTTTTAGTTTATTTAAACGAGTTTCTCGGTGTGATGAAGATAATACAATCCAATTTCATAACGCAAGCTTGGCTGCAATTTTTAAAAATCTTTTTGGCACAGGTGCTGAAAATAAAAGATTACCCGAATCATTCTTTTTTACTCCAGAATCTTTTCGCCAAAAATTATTATCAGCTTATTTTACTGGAGATGCTTACATCAAAAAAGAGGGATTATATATATCTGCATTATCAAAAAGTAAACTACTATCTCATGCGATCTCAGATTTATTAGCATCTGTGGGGATTTTCGCTACGATTCGTAAAAAAATTATCACGTCAAGAGAATATAAAGGGAAATTATTTTATGAAATGATTTTAACTGACGAAGAAGTCATTAAATTTTATAAGAAAATAGGATTCTTGAATCCCAATAAACAAAAGAAATTGCTGAAAAATATAAAAAAATATGCAGCAAAATCTAGATATCACATAAAAGATATAATTCCAAATTTTGGAGATATTCTCCGAAAAATTACTGATGACCTTGGATTAAAAGGGAGAGGGAACTCTCGGCAAAGAAATTTTCTAGCAGAATTGAGAGGAAAAACTCGGAGACAACAGGCAGGTCGAATCTACCTCAAGAAAAAAACATCTTTTATGGAAGATTTGTATGATGAGAGAAATAAAAAACCCGGACCTGATTTTGAGCGGTTAAAAACTTTAACTCATTCGGATATTTTTTGGGATAAAATAGAGAGAATAGAGATATTTAAGAAAAAGACTAATGTGTATGATATAGGAACTGATGATGGACACTTTATACTAGCTAAGGGGAACTTAATTGTTCATAATAGTGAGATACTGAAAGATACGGTTGAGAAGTCTCCGCGAGGGTTGTATACTTCAGGAAAAGGCTCCACGGCAGTAGGATTAACTGCTGCAGTCATTAAAGATGCAGATACAGGTCAGATGAATTTAGAGGCGGGGGCTATGGTACTCGCCAATGGAGGAATTGCCGCTATAGATGAGTTTGATAAGATGGATTCTGCCGACAGATCAGCGCTGCACGAGGCGATGGAACAACAATCCTATCATTATAATACTGAAATCTTAACTTCTAATGGCAAAAGAATCATCATTGGAGAATTCATTGATGAGCTAATTGAAAAAAATAGAAAGAAAGTAATTTGGGGTAAAGATTGTGAAATATTAGACTTCAATGATTTACAATTATATTCAACTGATTTCAATAAAATCTATAAAAAAACTGTAGATCGTGTAAGCCGTCATAAAGCACCTGAATATTTTTATCGAATCAAATTCACAAACGGTAGAATTATTTCAGTAACCCCGGAGCATCCAATCTTTGTTTTTAGGAATGGCAAGATAAAATGTATAAATGCAGAAGATATACATATCAATGATTTTATTCCTATCCCAAAATATCTACCTAATTCTAGCAGACCAATCGACTTAGAAGAGAATATTTCTGTGTCCCCTCCAAATGCTAAAGAATTATTTTTTCCAAACCAAATAAATCCCAATTTAAGTAGAATTTTAGGGTACCTCGTTTCTGAAGGCCATAGTTATAAGGGATCTGGTGCAGAAGTTGAATTTTCAAATATGGATAGCATTTTACTAAATGATTTTGAAAAATTAATGGGAGATGTTTTTGATATTTATCCCTCATATAACCAGAGTAATAATGGTTTAATTACCTTAAGGTATAATTCGATTGAGTTGTATAAATGGATGAAAAATAATTTTCCAGAAATTATGACTCTTTCAATATATAAGAGAATTCCTTCTAAGATTTTAGCAGGGAGTTCAGAAATTGGTCAAGAATTTTTAAAAAGTGCTTTTAAGGGAGATGGAAGTGTTGAATCTTCTTCAATATGTTATAACACTTCTTCAAAAGGATTAAGTAGAGATTACCAGGACTTGTTGTTAAAGCTTGGAATTCACTCAAGGATAGTAAGGGATAAACTTAGTGATTCTTACAAGGTTTGTATTCGAGGGCAATCATTAGGATTATTCTATGAAAAAATCGTTGAAAATGATGATCATCATAAAGAGAGAATAAAAGAACTACTAAATTCAGAAAAAGTTAGAGCTCATCATCATGATATATTTCCCACTTCAGTTACCAATATGATCATTAAACTTAAGAAAAATCTAGCTATATCTAATGATGGATATTTCAATCAACATATTGACAATAATTATGGAATTACTAGAAATATACTCCAAAAAGAACTTAAATTAATTAGTGAAAAATTTTTTGGGATTGAAAGCCTACTCAAGCATAAAATAGAATTAGATATAAGAGAGATAAGAGAAAAAACAGGTTATTCACAATCTTTTATCGCTCAAATTTCGGGATTAAAAAGAAGAAATATTGATTATTACGAAAGAGGAGGGTATAGTTTTGAAAAAAGGAATAATATTAAGCACAAAGTTTTTTATAGTCTGAGAAACAAAATTAAAGAAATTAAAAGACAACTTAATTATTTATTTTTCCTCTTAGATGCCGATATTTGCTGGGACAGAATCGAGACTATTAAAAAAGTTAAAAATGAGGGAAAAAATTATTCTCCATGGGTTTATGATATAACCATAGAACCTAATCATACCTTCATAAGCCAAGGAGTCATATTACATAATACGATTAGTATCGCAAAGGCGGGCATTGTAGCGACTCTGAAAGCAGAAACAGCGGTGATTGCTGCCGCAAACCCCCATTCAGGAAGATATGATATCTATAAAACCCCTACCCAAAATATTCGACTTCCTCCCTCTTTATTATCACGGTTTGATCTTATCTTTGTCGTTATTGACAGACCTAACAAAGCAGATGATGCACAGATGGCAGAATATATCTTGCAAACTGCTATGGCAAGTGCAGAGAGTGATTCAAGTGAAGAAGAAGAGGAAAAAGCAGTTGCTCCTATTTCCCATGAGTTGATGAAGAAATATATTAAATATAGTAAAAGAAACACTAAACCGGTCCTAACAAAAGATGCAAAAGAACGGATAAAAGAGTTTTACTTAGAGTTGCGAGGAGAATATGAAAGTGAAGATGCAATAGTTTCAATCTTGGCTCGAAATTTGGATGGTTTAGTACGATTAAGCGAAGCATATGCCAAAATGGCCCTGAGAGAAAAGGTTCTGAAGGAGGATGTAGAGGAAATAATTAAATTATTTAAGCGTTATTTGAAGGATACTGGTTATGATGAGACTACAGGAAAGATAGATATGGATAGAATCTTTGTGGGCGAGTCTCGAAGCAAGCTCAACAAACTTGACACATTAATGACCAGACTGAAGGAGATTTTTGAAGAAAACAAATGGAAAATGCTGGAAATCAAAAGCGTTATACAAATCCTAGAGCTAGAAGAAAACCTAGATCGAGAGTTTATTAAGAATGCAATTGATGAGCTAATAAAGGAAGGTACTCTTTATAGCCCAAAAATTGGACATATTAAATTCACTAAAAAACAAATTTAATTTTCTCCTCTTTTCTGATATTTTATACGATTATCTCTTGCTGCTAACATTTATTCCTCTCTTTTTTCATTTATGAGATATAATGATTAACATAAAATAACAATAAATATTATAAACTTAAGATGTCAATAGTTATCGCGAATCTGCAAGAAGCCTTAAAAGGAGAAAGTAATGCAAAACGCAAATATGAATTATACGCCGAGAAAGCAGAGCAAGAAAATCTTTCCCAAATAGCCCATCTATTTAGGGCAGTTGCCTTCGCAGAAGGGATCCATATCAAGAATCATAAAAGAGCTTTATCTGTTCTAAAGGGCTCAAACGTGAGTCTAAACGATTTTGTCAGCATTGAAGAGAAGAAGTTGCAGGAACACATTGGAAGTACCCTAGAGAACTTGAAAGATGCCATAGAGGGGGAAACTTATGAAACAAAAAAAATGTACAAGAAATTTCAAAGGAATGCCGCTTCTGAAGGAGAAAATGTGGCTGAATTATCTTTTTCATTAGCACGGGATGCCGAAAAGATTCATGCAGATCTTTTTACAGACTATTATAAAAACCTTAAAAAAGGTAAGGAAATCGTATCAAAAAAGATTTATGTATGCCAGATTTGCGGAAATGTGGAATCTAATTCCCCTCCCGAACTATGTCCCGTTTGCGATCACGAAAAATCGTTCTTTAAGGAAATTCAATGAAAAATATTCTTTTTTTAGATCCATTTCACGAGTTCTAATTCTGTGTCCTCTAAGAACCCTATTCTACTCCAGTGATCAATGAGCCGATTCACAAATCGATCAATAGGAAAAAATATTAATTCACTATCCATCTCTAATCCCCTCATCTTCCTTATGAATTGGGCTAATTCCCGTTTTTTTCCATTTAAATTCAATTTGATTATCTCCTTTTCCTTTTCATATCCTCTTCTCACTTCCTTATCAAGGAGATCTATATCTTTTTCTTCTAAATAATCGTTAATACCCAGATATTTTTTGTGAGTATTTTCAAAGGAACGACCAAAATCAATTCTTACAATTATTTCTTTATTTTTTACAATAAAATGGCGGTCAAATACATCATAAAGGGAAAGGAGTTCATGGAGATAAAATTGCCTTCCCAACGCAAATTTATATTCATCAATATCATAATTTGTTATGTCCTTGCCCTCTACAAACCTCGTGAAAAGATAGGGCACTTCGGACGTTTTAAACGTGCCTTTCTTGATATAAATGCCTGTGAGGTAAGAAGAAGCACATAATTCGGGATCAAAATAATAATGGGTTAAATGAAGCCCTAATAGCTCAGAAAAATAATATTCTCTGACATATTTAAAAAAATAGAGCGGTTCATCATCAGAGGTATGTACTTCGCATTTTTTGTGATAACTCCAAGAGCAATCAACTTTAATTTGATCATCAAAAGAAGGGTCCAACCTCTTTATCATATGCTCAATCTGAATTACAGAAAATTCCTCCAATTCATACCAATTAAAAAGCTCACTAAAAAGGATCAAATTTTGCTTATTCATTTTTTTCAAGAAATATTTTAGTGAAATATTACTTTAAGATAATTAAAACATATTGTTTTTCAAAAATAAATAATACCTCGATGCCAACTCGGTTTTTTGATGTAATTGAGAACTATTCTGAACAAGAGATTTTAACTCTTATTCAACAAATCGGAACCCTCCTTGATAAGGAAAATAATTTGGTCTATATTCCTAAATCAAGAGTAATTATTGTAGGAGATCTTCATGGAGATCTCGAAACTTTACACAAAATAATTCAATTATTTTTTCGGGATAATTATCATCAATTATTGTTTTTAGGGGATTATGTTGATCGCGGGGCAAAACAAGTTGAAGTAGTGAATGTTTTATTTTATTATAAAAAGCTTATGCCAAATCGAATTCTTCTTTTAAGGGGAAATCATGAAGACCCTGTTATTAATAGACAATATGGATTTTATGATGAAGTTCGACTCAAATTTTCTAATCATAAACAAATCTATCGAGCATATAATCGAATCTTTTCCAAATTACCACTTGCGGCACTTACGTGGAATCGAATCTTCTGTATTCATGGTGGTATTCCTAAAGAGCTAGAAGATATCGCTGCAATTAATAATTTACCGACTGATGAAGAACATATTGAACATCCCATTACTAAACAATTACTATGGAATGATCCTCATAAAAGAGTAAAAGAGTTTAAATGGAGTAATCGAGGGCCCGGTGTACAGCGGTTTGGTGAGGATGCATTTTATCAGTTTATAGAAAATAACAAAATCAATTATATAATTCGGTCCCATGAAAAATGGAAGAATGGCTATAAGAAATATTTTGATGATAAATTGATTTCCATCTTCTCTTCTCGTTCTTATTCCAAGAGAGTTTCTACAGTGGTAGGAACTCTTAATAAAAAAGGAGGAATAAATATTTTAGAAATCTAACGAAAATTTCTAGAAGATCTTGGTTAGTTTGAAGGTAAAATCATATCCACCCATAGTCCAATTCCATAAGATGCAATAAATGCGATAATGCCTACTATTACCATCTCTATTCCGCTTTTCCAAGGAGACTCCCCCGTTATTTTAACTTTGGCGGCTCCCACAACAAAAAGCATAGTAAATGAAATCACTGAGGATAAAATAAGGGAAACAATCCCTAAATCAATGAAATAAGGGAATAAACTAATAACTGATCCCATAATAAATGATAAAAATGTTACTAGTGCGCCGATAGCTGGACTTCCCGGTTCTTCTAATCCTAATTCTGATTTGTTGAGAAAATCAACCCAAGCCCCCTCATCTGCTACAATTTGATCGACGGATTTCTCCAAAAGCTCTCCTTTAAAACCCCATTTCTTCATAATCTGTCTTACTTCATCCTTTTCTTCATCAGGAAATAATTTAATTTCCGCCCTTTCACGCTCTAACTCGTTTTTAATATATTTTGCTTCGCTCTTACTGGAGATATATTCACCAAGACCCATGCTAATCGCACCTGATACCATCGCGGCCACGCCTGTGAGAATAACTGTGTAATTTCCCTCATTAAGCGTTGCTGCTGCTACACCGACTAATAGGGTAAACACAGAAATAAGCCCATCATTGAATCCCAAAATAAAACTACGTATTTTTCCTCCACCTTCAATATGCTCTTCATTCCCTACAAATTCATTCATATTACATCCTCTTAAGTAGCTTTACTTTTCTTTATTAAAGATTGATATTATGTAAATCTAATTCTTTTAATTTATTAAATTTAGGAAATCCTGTTTTTTTAATTTCCCAGCTTCTGAATTCATAGTAATATTTCTTTAATTTTTTATAATTTGGTGCTTTACCCCTTACAACTCCTTCATTTTTAGGTCTAAGAAACACTTGAGGTATCTTCTCATCTTTTGGAGTCAATCCCATTTTCAAATTGAATAATCGTTTTATAGTAAAAATACGTTCCCCCAGTATTTTGATATCATTCAAGGTAAATTCATATCCACAGAGGGAAGTAAGAATTTCTGCCATATAGGATGGGGGGGGATTAAAAAATACGCATGAAACTAAACTTGAATAGAAAGCTCTATAATCTTGAAGGTTTGCAGTATATTTAACTAGTGCTTTAGTATTAGAATGAATATTAGTCTTTTTTATCTCGAGCGAAGAAAAATCCATTTCATTTGCCTTTCTTAATGCTTTATAGGCATCGGCTGTAGTATGGCATGCCCCGCGAGGACTGAAGAGATATGTTATTGCCATCCCATAACATGCTCTCATATCATGATAAGGAACCTCTAATGAATTAATAGTGGCAATTTCTTCTTCAGAAATGTTAAAATATTTTCCTACGGCATCTGAACCTTCTGCTAAAAGATCCCCAATTCCTTCTCGAAATGATATTTTTTTAATAAGGGGATAAAGTGCTTTATAATTCCCCCATTCTAATTCTAACCCGTCAACTTCTTTTTTGGTTATTTTTCCCTCATTATAAAGTTTAAACAATAATGCGATAACGCTACTAGTGCTGATAGTATCAATACCATACTGATTGCAGAGGTCATTTGCAATTGCAATTGATTCTAAATTATTATTTAAAATCATTGACCCGAATCCAGCAAGAGTCTCATATTCGGGCCCTTCTACGGATTTAGCATTATATTCATCACTAGCAATATTTATAATTCTTCCACAGGCTATGGGACACCCATAACACGCTTTGCTTTTAATAAATAAGTTGTTTTTGTAACTCTCCGCCGAAATGTCCATTACATCATCCCATTTTCCTGATGACCAATACTTAATTGGCAAGTCTCCCAAGGCATAAGTATTTAATACACCTGCACTGGTACCATAGATCCTTAGAATCTCCCTGGTGTTTGTATTTAAAATATCCTTTAATATCTTTTTATTCGCTGCTTTAAAACGCTCAGGGTCGTTTATTAATGGTCTTGAGGCACTTCCTTTTACCACGATCGCTTTAAGGTTTTTAGAACCCATTACAGCACCCATACCAGTACGCCCTGCATTTCTCCCGTCTGAATTGATCGTGGCAAATTTTACTAGATTTTCTCCGCCTTTTCCTATGCAAATTGTTTTTACTTTTGAATTTTTCTGTCTTTTTTTTAATTCTTTCTGGGTCTCTCTTACAGGTTTCCCCCAGAGCGTTGTATCTGTTATTATTTCAATCTTAGTATCCTCGATATTAATATAGGTTGGTTCTGCTGCTTTTCCGTCTAATATAAGTCCATCATATCCTGCCTTTTTTAATTCGGGTCCAAAATATCCCCCGCAGTTAGATTCCCCCCATAAATGAGTATAGGGGGATTTTGCACATACTATAAATCTACTTGAGGAGGGTATAGAAGTTCCACATAAAGGACCCGTCATAATCATTAATTGATTGTCTTTTGACAATGGGTCCGTCTCTTTTTTTATGTGTTCCACTAAATACCGACACGCATATCCAGCTCCCCCTAAAAATGCCTTAGCATAATCTAAATTAAGATCCTCAATTACATATGTTTCTTTTGTTAAATTTATTCGGAGTAATTTCCCAATAAAACCAAATACCAAAATAAATCCCTTAAGTTGATGATTAGATAAATTTTGTTAGTTCAATTTACTATATTAATCATAATACTAGTTTTTCATTTAATCTTTTGATTTTAAAGATTCATCTTCAGGTTAATTAGAAATATTAAATAGTATAAATCAAATATAAAATTATACAACTTTTTAATAGATTTAAAATAACACTCCACAATCAAATATGAAAGCAGCTGTTTTTGAGGATATAAAGAAAATTGTATTTCATACGGAATATCCAAATCCCACCATTGGTCCTGATGATGTATTAATTCAGACAAAATTTTGTGGAATTTGTGGCTCTGATCTGCATAATTTTAAGTTTAAAATGTATCAAACTCCGCTCATTATGGGGCATGAGCTCTCAGGCGTAGTAAAAGAAACGGGTAAGAATGTGAAAGGATTCAAACCGGGCCATAATGTATGTGGAATTAATGTAAAGCTTGATATTAGCGGAGGTAAATTAGGGGGATTAGGGATTTTTGAAAATGGGGGATTTGCGGAATATGTGAAAGCCCCAGAGAAATATGTATTTCATGTTCCCACTAGTATTTCCCTCAAAGAAGCTATAATGATAGAATCCTTTGCAAATATCACGAGAGCCATGAAGCTATCCCAAATTACTGATAATGAAAAAATACTGATCATAGGAGGGGGGAATATCGGTTTATGTTTCTTAACAACTTTTCTCGTCAATAAGTCTCCAGAATATGTCGTAGTTATAGAACCCCAAAGTTTTCTACGGAAAAAAGCACTAGAATTTGGAGCATCTGATGCGTTTCCCCCTCGAAAAACAAAAATTAAAAAATATCTTAAACAACAAGGATCCCCTACATTTATCTTCGATTGTGTTGCAAATCAAGATACGATCTTACTCTCCATCGATGTAGTAGAACGTGGTGGTACGCTTTTATTAGAAGGAATCCATAAAGGTACAATCGAGTTTCCAGCCTTTTTAATTAATTCAAAAGAAATTAGTATTAAAGGTTGTCTCGGACATGATAGAGAGGACATCTTACGAGCAATTGAGTTGATCAAAACGAATGAAATCAATTTGAGCAAATTCATTACTAATACTGTTAAACTGGAGAATCTTCAACAGGTCTTTACATCCTATTTGGAGGAAGAGGATCGTGATTTTATTAAAAATGTGGTAGAAATAGGTGATTAACCTTAATCTCTTTTTATATTCGTTTCAATTATTTTTTTTGATAATAGTCCAAAAGCCTTCTCTACATTTTTTCCTGTTTTAGCAGAGGTTAGTATTGTAGTTTCAGCACCAATCGTTTTTTCTAATTTCTTAATCTTTTCTAACGAAATAATAGAATCCAAATCATTTTTATTTCCAATTAAAATAATCGGTATAGAATTGAAATATTTTTGTAGATCATTATACCAAAATTCTTTTATTTGCTGGAATGTATCCTCACGCGTTAAATCACCTACTATAAGCGCTCCCTTTGCCCCCCTATAATATTTATGCCTCATATTAAACCACCTCTCTTGTCCGGCAATATCCCATACTGCAAGCTTAATTCTGGTATCCTCTAATTGAAGGTCCTTCATAAAAATATTTGTACCAATAGTACTTCGATAGTCCTTCGAAAATCAATTAGAAACAAATCTCATAACTAAACTCGTTTTTCCTACAGCAGCAGAACCAATAAGGGTTTGTTCAAAAATAACTTTCCATTAGTTTTTTAAGAAGGTATTTCTTAAAGCTTTTGCAGTGGAAATTTCATC
>SHMU01000021.1 GCA_008080765.1 Promethearchaeota archaeon
ATATCAGAGATCGGGCAGTTGTCCCTCGGTATATCCGAAGGACACGGGCTATGTGTCAATTAGCCCCTTAGATGTGGACGATGATGAACCAGAAGCTTTTAGGAGAATTGATGGGGATTTGAGCCACAAGCCCCGCCTTTCAAGGCGGGGTAATTGACAATGGACTTTAATTATTTAGAATTAATCGTACTTGATTTATTCTTTTAGAATCAATTATAACATTTTATCAAATTATTTTCAATGTAATTTGAAATCATCCAAATATGACGTGAAATAGATCTCACATGAAAATTATAGCCCAAGATACCAAAAAAAGGGAAATCACAGTAAAAGTAGAGAATTTAAACGATTTATGGACGCTTTACAACGTAATTTCTCAAGGAGACGAGGTCTCCACGCTGACGCAGCGGAGAGTGGTTATGAGAGAAGGCTCTGCGGGAGAGCGAAAGGTCATGAAACTTACTTTATCCGTGGAAGCAGTCTCATTCCATGAATTTACCAACCGTTTACGCATAAAAGGTACCATCTTAGAAGGACCTAAAGAATATGTAAGTTATGGTTCCTATCATACCTTCAATATAGAACTTTATAATGAGCTAACTATTACGAAAGAACAATGGTTAACACAAGATCTTAAAAGATTAAAGGAATCTTCAATGTTATCCTCTAATTTTGTGATGCTCATTATATCCATCGAATCGGGGCTAGCCACTATTGCATATTCTACCAATTATAGTTATAAAAAACTTGCCTCTGTGTCAAAAAACATTCCCGGAAAGCGCTATGAACAATCTTTTCGGAAGAAATTTTTATACGATTTTTTTGAGGATATTAAACGTATAATTGACACTAAAATGCAAAATAAAGAGGTAAATCTCATCATACTGTGCGGTCCTGGAACGGTAAAGAACAAATTTCAAAATTATCTTAGAGAAAACACTCACCTCGATTATTTGAATAAGATAAAAGTAATTCAAGCCAGTTCGGGTACCGAAAGTGCAATATATGAAGCTTTAAAGTCTGATGAAATGGAGAATCTAAAAGAACGAGCAAAAATCCTCCAAGAGACCCGAAAGATTGAGGAGATAATGGCTCAATTTGGAAAAGATCCCGATTTAGTGGCGATTGGAACCGAGGAGATACAGCAAGCAGCACAAAGAGGTGCCATCGAACAACTCTTAGTCGCAGATACAATGATTCGGGGGGCATCTAAAGCTCATAAGTTACAAATAGAAGATATCCTCAAACAAGTCGAATATTCCGGAGGAAAAATTGATATCTTAAATTCAAAACATCCCGCAGGGGAACGCTTAATTGATCTAGGGTCTATAGTGGGAATATTACGATATAAATTGTGATTACTCCAAATAAATCATATAGTAATTTTCTGAGGAAGTATTTCCCATTTAATATTAAATTTCAACCTTTAAAATTTAAACCTTATCTATGAATGAAATAATACATGTCAAAAAAGATTCGGCAATGGCAATCCCCCTCTTTGGGTCAGATTTTTTAGGAATCATAGACCGAGGCACCAATATCATCGAGTTAAAACCGCTTACTCGTTGCAATCTAAAATGTAAATATTGTTTTGTGAGTGCGGGAGCCTATGATACGGACTTTATCCTCGATTCCCAGTATCTTCTCGAGCAGACTCAGAAGATGGTTGATTTTAAAGACCCGCATGACCTCGAAATTCACTTAGCTCCTTATGGTGAAATCTTATTATATCGAGAACTATTTGAATTACTCAAAGGCTTATGGAATGTAGAAGGTATTGAAATAATCTCAATGCAAACAAATGGAGTGCTTTTAAATCCACCCATTATTGAGAAACTGGCAGCATGTAATTTAACAAGAATCAATATAAGTATTAATACTTTAAATCCACAGTTAGCAAGATCTCTTTCAGCATGTTCCTCTTACAATATTTCCAAGTTATTAGAACATATTGAACTCCTCTTACATACAGATATTGATGTTTTACTTGCCCCAGTATGGTTTCCCGGTGAAAACGACAAGGACATTATAGATATCATACAATATGTACTCACTTTGAGAGAAAAATATCAATCAGACACAAGCATAGAGCTCATATTGGGAATTCAAAAATATTTAGTCTATAAAACAGGGAGAAAATTAAAGAAGATACGCCCTAAGTCGTGGGGATATTTTTATCAGCAATTAAAGGAATTAGAAGAACGATTTCACCTCAAATTAAAATTGGGACCAAAAGATTTTGGTATACATCCTCGCCCCCTCCTCCAGTATCCTTTACAAGAGGGAGAGATAATTACCGTTCAAATTGTATCAAAAGGAAGATGGAAAAATGAATGTATAGGTAAAATAAATGAAAATTTCTGCTCAAAAGTTCTTCTAAATCATCCCCTCGAATATGATGAAGCTCTACTGGGAAAGCAAGTAAAAGTTAAGGTTATCAGTTCAAATCAGTTTAATAATCTTATTACGTCATACTTACCCTTTTAACCCATCAATTTGTTTAACTTCTACTAAAAGATATCCTCCATTATGAAAAAAATAATACATTAAAATATATTTACTAATATATTTTTACTAATATATCTATCAAAGTTAAATGAAAAACTAAAGGTGAAAAAAAATGACCCCCATATTGACTAGTGAGGATGAATTAGATTTAGCTCGCTTGGAGAAAGAATTAGTAGGTGCCCTTAAAGACCATGCTAAATCACAGAGCAAAGTTGTGAAAGCCCGAAAAAAGCTCGCCGAGGCACTCTCAAAAATGTTCATTGATAGATCCTCTCTTAACAGAACGATGAGGGATGTATTAAAACAGATCCAGATGCTTGCCCGAGAACATAAATCAAACGTAAAGGAAGAGGATGTAAAAAATCTAACAGATTTAATTGAAATAAATGAATTGTGCGTAGATGCTAATAAAAAATATGTTGATGTAATAAAAGAGTTAACCCTTCGAAAAGATTATCTTATTGAAAAACAAGTGGAATTCGCCGATGCCTTAGAAACCGTTTCAGAAAAACGAAATAATGTCATAAAAAAAGCCTTAGAAGTTGAAAAGATCAAAAATAAGATGGTTGAAGGGGATAAACTAAAAGAATTAGACCAAGAGCAAAAGGATAAACAAAGAGAATTTGATCGCGCACGAGATATTCTTTTAAAGAAAATTGAACAATATAATGAAGTGCGAGAAGAAATTGAAAAAGATCTCTCCGATAAAAAATCGATTCTCAGCAATCCTCATTCCTATTGTTAAAATGATTTTATTATTTTCCTATTTGCCTTCTTACTTTATTTTATTTAGGTTTTCACTGATATATCCTATAAGAATATAGATTCTTTAAGAAATCAGCTACTTTTTTTAATTCTTAATTTTCCTATTACAAACTTGAATTTTGAAGTTATGGCATAAAACCTTCAAATCTCGGCTTAAATATCTCTACTTGAGTTATAGATATTAAAATCATAGTGATTTATAAGAATAATGCAAAAGCCTTAATTAAATATAAATATTTAAATTAATATAAAATACTAGAAGTAGATAGGAATATTGAAAATAGTATTAATAATAAATTAAATTAAAAACATAAAAGGAGTAAGATAATGGCGGAAGAATTTACACGCTTTCTTGAACAAGCAAGAAAAGAACCTTTAGAACAAAAAGTTAATGATTTTGGAGAAATTGTGGAAAAAATAATGCGCATCGTCCTTAAAATCCCTGATTTAGTTGATCAGTCGCTTGGGAGGATGAATCAGAAGATAAATAATCTGGATACTCAAATTAATCAATTAAATAATCGAATCTCGAGTTTGGGCTCATCAGCGGGCCCCTCTCCCCAAAAAGGAGAAGCCTCGGCATCTGGACCTGCTTCTGCACCAGGGGGTCCACCGGGATCACCTCCTCCGTCAGGAGGCCCACCGGGGTCGCCCCCTCCATCAGGAGGTCCGCCAGGGGGTCCGCCAGGGGGTCCACCGGGATCACCCCCTTCACCCTCTCCACGACCCGCGGGTCCCGTTTCATTACGAGGTGCCATTATGGGGGAACTTAAAGAGCTCTTTGCAAAACGGAGACAATCCCAAGGGTAGATTTCATTTAGGAATTATTCCTTTTCATTCTATAAATTCTCAAATTTTATTAACTCTTTCTCTCTCTTTTATTCATGAAGCAGTAAATAAATGTTTGCTCTGCTTAGTATATGTGGGATACTTTTTCTCATATTTTCATAATTTTTTACCCTTAGTATGCGAGAAGTCATTGTCTCTTTAGGGAAGTGACGAATCTCCTCCTCACAATTATACTAACTCATCACACTTTATAGATTTTTAAAATAAGGCTCTGCTGCTATAGATAATGAGGATTGCTTAGAGAATCATTACGTATTCCTCATTCTACCATAAAGATTACGGGATCTAAATCATTTGGAGAGAATGTAAGAAGTATGCTCTACTATAAGCAATTCTAGACGAATCACCAATCTATACCTTTTAAGGAGTCATAATTCAAATACGATTGGTATTGTTTTAATAACAAAAAAATAAAAATAATTTATATCTCAAAACATTATAGATAAATGATAAATAAATTAACAGAAAGTTGTATTTAATCCTTTGTCAGATTTCAGAATGATTTTCGATTCCAATAAAGTTGTAAAGGTTCACCACGATCTGAAACGTCGAGTACTCGAAATTCTATCATTAATTCGGGTTATGAACAATTATTATGATAAAAAGAGGGCAATTCAAGAGAAAATCAAGCCCAAACTTTCTTCATTTATCAACGAATTAAAGGTCTTAGATACTCACAATAAGGATTGGTTATTCAATATTCCCACACTTCTAAGTACCATCAATCAAGAATTTATTGATAAAAATGATTCGTTTCGATTTCCGGACAGTATAATTCTCTTTGAAGTTTGGATGCAATTGGGATGGGAATGTTTATTTCCTCAAGTGGGGTTTTGCTTCAAATTTCCGGGAATTTTACGAGGAGAGAAGACGAGGTATGTCTATCAGTTTGTATTCTCTACATCTCGGGGGATAGGATTTCCTCTTTATTTTTCTCCCCAATTTTACGAGTATCAGCCTCCGATGTTAAGATTTCTAGCACCCTTATTTAAATGGGTGTATAAAATTTCGCACGCACTTAACATCCTAATTAAATGGATAGTTGATGGGCGATTGAATTCAAAAAGACATCATCCCGGAGAATTTGAATCGGTAATCATCTCAGAATTTGAAGAGAATCTCTATAAAGGGATTAACACTTTATTTCATGGATATTTTACTCATAATCCCGCAATGTTAGGACAGTTTACCTCGATTGAGGAGGTTGTGGAAAAAGTGCTTTTTTCATATCGGATAGGAGATCACGCAATGAGCGTGCGGAAGGGCTCTAAAAGAGATATCGCTACCCTCAATGTGCCATTAATAGATTATAAATTGATTAAAAAAAGATATGAAATTGATTTCTATTCATATCTTAAAAAACTACTCAAGGTGTACACTCTGCTGTCTCTCAAGTCAAAATTCTATCGCACTAAACGAAGAAAGTCCCTTGCAAAGCTTTCTCCTTCTGAGAAGGTTGGATTTTTAGGTTCTCTTTTGAGACAAAAGATATTTTCTTCACCCCAATTTCCTGAATGGTTTAAAAAAATCGAAACTTTACGCAAAACTAGACATTTAATTGAACAGTTAAAAGAGTTATTGTGGAATACTCCTCTTTATTCTCATACGGTTCATGAACCTTCAAGAACTAAAACTTATCAGAATATCTCTTCCAAAATCATGGAACTTGAGGAGCTCGAATATGACATCTCCTCCAGAGAATCTATTTTCTTTTCTACAATAAAGAAATATGAACAAGAAAGAAATTTTATATTTGATGATAAAGATATAAAAGGAGCACTGCGAGAATTGCGGGATGATATGGCAAAAATGTGGCTCTATTTTAAGGAACGTCATTTTAAATCCGCACTTCGAAAACTTGAGGCACTCACACAGATCTCCATAGATTCTCGAATGCCTAAAGACTATAAAAACAGTTTAAGGAAAATTATTGCACAATTAATCCCAATTATGGCCATTTATGAAATGTTTGTTAGGTCTCTTTCCAATTCCGTTTATCCTGAATCGGTCCCTCAAACTAAACGTATCGGGGGGTATTTAGCGAAATTTCTGACCTCTAAATATAATCCGTTGGGGTTAAATTTAATCAACTTATTTAATAGATTAGCCTTTCAAAATTGGGCTCATCTCATAATGAAAGAGAAGTTAAATATGCAACAATTTTTTAATTTGATTGTGAAATTACCGACTTGGAAATATATTCCCGATTACATCAAGCAACTTCTTCTTGAGACCCATTAACTTCTAAACTTCTAAACATCTAAACTTCTAAACTTCTAAAATTCTAAAAATCCAGGGTCGTCAAAAATATCATCAATATCTTTCTTTTTCTTAATACCCGTTTCATCATGCTCAGAAAAAAGACTGTCCTCATCAGTTCTAATCCCCGACTCTAATTCACTCGCTTCCAACTCAAGGAGCGCACTTTGCTCCAGCCGCTTATATTTTTGTGACTTTTCCTTCCAATCTTGTACCTCTTCCATACTAAAATCTTCTTCATCTAACAGTTGGGCAGCCTTTACTTTACAAAGATCCGATAATATGGAATATGCAAACGCTAATTCTCCCCATTCTTCTTCTTGTTTTAATTTGTTAATTCGCTTTTTAAGTCTTTGTATTTCCTGTTCTGCATAATAAATATCGATGAAATCTCCAAATGCGTCAACAGGTTCCGAAATTGAATTAATCAAGACCTCTTTTTCTAATCCACAATTACCGCATTTAACAGTGGCAAAACCCCCTTTCTCTTTTATATTTTCGGTCTTTACTGCCTTTTCACCGCATTGTGGGCATGTAAAAATCTTGGGAAGTCTTTTCACTCGTCGGTATGTTGTTTGTTTTCGTTTACGCCTTCCTATGATAGTTCACCTTAAATTGGTTTGTAACTATTTAATTTAATATAACTTTATAAAAGCTAAATTAATGAAAGATTTTCTATATAAAAGTAACAATAAAAAGTTATATTGTAATTGCATGGATAAAAAAGAAAGCATTGCTAAAAAATTTTTGCGTATTTCTTCATATTTCTTCGCTACGCATTCAATTCCAAAAAATTTTTTAGAGAAGCTTCCTTATCTCATTCAGTAATTCTGATTACCCAAATTAAATAACATTTAGTTGATATTAGGTATGGAACATAAGAGTCTCTCACTTGAGTATGATAGAAATTTAATCATTCGAACTCTTGAGGATATAAATAAAAGATACATTATTCTATTCCTCTATGTAATACGAAATGACTTATTTAATGATTTAAATGATCAACCGAGAGTTGAGGCCTATAAAAAAGTGATCGGATTAGATGAAATTTTTAAAGGGAATATTTTAACCTTCTGGGATACTGAATTTACGGAGATTGCAATAGATTTGGGATTATTCAAAAATATTCGGAGTGTGAGAGAATTTGAGCAGAAAGATCAAGATGATTTCATACGGTTAGGAGAGACGACAATCACCATAGAGGGGGATACGATTTCAATTCCCGCCGATACCCTTTATGCAATAATTACCAGAAAATTCACGTTTTTGACGAAAAGAAATTTTAATCTCGCCTTAACACAGTTGAAAAGTGTCCGCTGCGAATATAGTGGCATAATTCACCCTTTTATCTATCAAATTGGAGAGGAAGATTACACCCTTTCCGACGATTTATATTATCTGTTAGAACAATTCGGCAATATCTATCAAGCTATTAAGGTTGAACATACCATTGAAGGATTTTATGAAAGAGTGAAAGAGATCTCAGATAAAGTTATCAAATATCTTGATATTTTTGATTCGACCTTAACGAATAAAAAAGTATTTAGCAAAATCTCTCAGGCAATTGAAGAAGATAAAGAGATCATTGAATTTCTTAAAAAGGAGAAGATCTCTTTATCAGAAAAATTTGAATTCGAAAAAATTGATTCTACAGCTACGATCTTTAACAAGTGGTATTCTCAATTGCTCCAATTGCTCCGATTCTTCTATAAGATAGAAAATATCGAGAAAAACGTGGAACGATTGAGAGGATATTATTCTGGAAAGGAAAAGAAGTATAATTATTTAGAATTTATTGAAAAAGTATCTTTTAATGAAGATGATATTGTAACTAATATCAGAAATGAATTACTTAAAAGTAGAAATAAATTAATTGAGATTAATGAATTGCTTAATGAAATAAACGAAAAACAAATTAAATTACTGAATTTAGATTATGAGAGATTCTTTATTGAAAATAGTTGATTGTGCTCTGTTAAATCCAAATCAAATAATTGAAAAGGTGAAATATAGGTGATATGTCCCTCATGTAATATAGAAATGAATCAACTCGTTGAGGGGATTTATGAATGTCCTAGTTGTAAAAAGATTATTAGAGAAAAAAACGAAGAAATAGCTGTGGAAACGCAGAAAAAGGAAATTATTGGGACTCTTCTTGAAGGTGATTATTTTCACAATAATTTTTCGATTAACCAGCAATATGAGACTGTAGAATCGGGTATTTTAATTCATAAGACGGATACTCGTGCATTTGGAGCATTGATATGTCATAGCACATTGTTAGAAGCCGAACGATATATTCGTCTTTCATGGTGGAAAAAATCTTTTTATCGACATGCGGGAATGATTAAAATATACGAGGAGGCAGTATTTAACAACCTTATCCTCGCATTAGAAAAAGTCTATGAGAATTTTGATGAATTTTGGACGTTTAAGGGAAAATTTCGGGAAAATACCTCCAAAAGTGAAGAAGATCTCTTAAAAGAGAAAAAATTGGACTTGATAAAATTTCGAATAATTGAAAATAGGAGCTGTCCTAATTGTCTCAAAAAGATGAATAAAAATAAATCTCATTATGAATGTCCTCATTGCGGCGAAATTGTGATACTTGAGGGATATAACCAACCAATATTTAATATTGATCCTAAGGATCTGAAATTGAATTTCCAAGCAAACTTTCCCATCAATTTTTATCTCCCTATAAGCGGAATTACCATAAAATGGCTCATGGGAGAATGGAAAGCTTTGGCAGTTATTTATTCTAAAGATAATCCTAATAAAAAATGGCTTCGTTTTTATTGGTGGGTTCGAGATTTAAAGAATATTTTAAAATATGGAACAAGACGCTTTGCCGAAGATAACAAGCTCGGCTGGCAAGCGAAAAAAGGCTCAGGAACCACAAATATCTATAATAAAGAGCTCTTGAAGCCCTTAATTGATGCTCTCAAAAAACTTGCCAATGAATTAAACTGGGAGCTTACCAACAAATAAGGAGATCAGAAAAATGTCAAGCGAACAAGACCCCACTTGGAATATGTTATTAAAAGATTTTATCTCTGGATTGGATCTAGCCATCCAACATTTAGAAGAACGGGACGTTGAAAGAATTCCGGGTGCTCGGGAGGCGTTAATACGCAGACTGGAAAATATGAGGACGCATTTCCCCAAAAATAACGGGGAAATCTTTGTTAAGGCAATTGACGATAAAATCCAAGAGGCGTTTTTTCCTAATACCAAAAATTTTGCCGAAGCATTTAAAAAAGTGCTGAAATCGCGCACCCATGAACAAGATTACATTATAAATGAATTGATTAATGGATTCGTGACTTCAAAGACAAAAGCTATCGCATCTAATACTCAAACACCAATTATTGATAGAATGGTCGAAGCATTTAGCACTCGAAATGATTTTCATATTGTAGACCATCAATTTTATGCAATGTTTGGAGATCCTAATAAGCCTCGTAAATTTGTCCAAAATAAATTACAAGAGCTCGTAGATTTGTTCGGGTTGGTATCGAAGGAACTTGTGGTTGAGAGGGATAAGAGAAGAAGCGAACGGAAAGTCTATACTTTCTACACCTTTCCCGATGAAATTCTCACAATCTTGGAAGAAAAATATATCATTATTGATAATGAATTGGGATATGCCTATGTGTCTGAGGAATTTGACAGAAACGTCTTTATATGTTTATTTCTTGCCAATATAGCGATTAAACGAGAAAATCTAAAAGAAATTGGGGGAGAATATACGGTGAATGGAATTTCAGCAATCTTTGCACTTATCTTATTGCTTAGTTTTATGCCAAAATTGCGCATTGATGAAAATAATCCTATCCTACGGGATCCCACCTTTAATGAGAGCAATATGAGCGTGATTCCCAAATCATGGATGATGCGCCAAATATTGGATAAATTATTCGAACCTTTAATTAAAATTATCGCTTATCGGTTGGGGGGAGGGTTGTGGTTGTCCAATATTATCGATTCTGATATTAACAAAAAAATACATAATCAAATACGGTTTCTCCTTAAGGATGTCAACAGATGGATATTAGGCGAGCTGGTACGTGTAGAAGTGCCGATATTCGTAGAAATCTCTAATATCTTCCAAGAAATTATCATAGGAGCAGAAACCGAATAATTATAAAAATACTGATAAAAATACCAACGATCTGGGTGATTATAGAATGGTTCGAGAGAAATGGACGGATATTTTGCCTCGATATCAAACGTTTATTAGTCATATGAAACCAATACTTCGAGAAACTAGAAGAATTATAGAAGATCTTGATGCGGATTTGTTATATGATACAGAAGTCTTAGATAAGATTCGAGAAGAAGAAGAAAGGAGAAATGTACGAAAAGTAAGGGCTCTTTCTGAATTTTCTGCAATGTATAGATCCAATGTCTATGAATTAATGAAAGATTTTATAATTAAATATCGAGATCGTATTTCTCTTATTGATATTAAGGATTACATCATCGATTTCCTCCAAGAATCCATAGAAGCACTGACTATTTTACGAAACATTACCAATCCAGATCAGACCAATTTAGAAAAGACCTATCTCCATATTTTAGTCAAATATCTTGAGAGGATTTTATTTCCTCGTGGAAGCTCTATAAAAATAATTTATGAGAAATTATTAGAACATGCCCCCGAATATTATGAATCACAGCGACATATCTTAAAAACTCATACTCATTATAGAGAAGACTTAGAACATTCGGATTTTTTTATAATTCCCGGCATTTCACCGAAGGTATATCAAATCATTAATAATATAACCTCTTTTTTCAACTTGGATCCAAATTATGGTCCATTTCCAGAAAGAAAGAACCAAGAAATCCCTATGATTCTAAAGAATGATGTGTTTCTCCCATATATCGATTCTATTGCGAATCCAGAGGAGGAAGCAATTACAAGCATTGCAGAAAGAATCGGAATGCGCCTGATTGATGGCATCTTCTTGGCACCTAAAGAAGAGCTTATCGATCTGCTAAAAGATAATAACTTTTTGAGGACTAAAACTCAAGCTGATGGTATCACTAGGTATATTCCTCAATTTAGTAATGAAACATTAATACTATATTACTTAGCATTTGCCTCCAGAAGGAGAGGCTTTTTATCTAAAGAACTTATTAATTGGATTACTATTAATTTTGCATTTTTAATCTATATGGGGATTTTAAAGTGGAAACTCACCGATGAAAATATATTCTATTCCATTTTTAAAGATCTTCAAACAAATGAGAAGGTTCTTCCTTACTTAATGAAATTAATCTGTTTCCCTTATTATTTAGGACTGGATAAAACAAAAATACGAGATAGCCCCCAGTACAGAAAAGAAATCTTTAATTTCATTGGAGCACAAATCGATAACTTAACATATTTAATTGAGCAAGTTGGAAAATTTTGTTATGATAAATTTGAAAAAAGTTAACATTAAGAGTTTAAAGTATAAAGAGTTGAGATAAGATTACATATACAGATGAAGAAATCAAAGAAAGGTTGGGCAAATATGGAACAGTCTATTTGCCAGAGGATATTAAAGAAAATGTGGAGGATATAAAAGGGAATGAATTTAAAAAGGAGCGATTAAACGATTTTTTTAAGGCTCTGACTAAATATAAGGAACTTTCGGAACAATTAAAAAAAACTAAGCTTTCTCCAAGCCTTACAGTTCTTTTATTCGGACCTCCTGGTACGGGAAAAACATCATTAACACGAGCTTTTTCAAAAAAATATAATATTCCTATGTGTGTGGTAGAATCAGATAGATTAGTTTCTCCTTTACTTGGAGATACTATAAAAAACATACGAAATGTGGTAGAATTATCTGCAGATATTGCTAAAGAAAACAATTCATTTGTATTATTCTTTGATGAAATAGATGCTATTGGCTCTGAACGCTCCAATATACATGAAGTCGGAGAAATAAAGAGAGCAGTAATCTCTTTTTTACAAGTAATTGACAAAGTGAATTACGAGGGAATTCCGCTTGCGATTTTTGGAGCTACAAATCATCAGCATCAACTTGATAGCGCAATTTGGAGAAGATTTACCTTTCATCTGCATTTTGACTTTCCAAATTATGAATTACGCAAAGAAATAATGGAATCCTTTTTAGAAAAGATCGAGAATGCAAATATTGGTGTAGATAAGGGCATTTATGAGCACTTAAATAATGAATATTCCCTCATAAAAGAGGTCCACGAGAATTTGGAAACAAAACTGGGACGAAGTATTTCTGAATTTGAAAACAATCTTCTATGGAATGAAATAGAAAAGAAGCAAGATATCAATGGCTTATTAAAATTAACCATTGGATATTCAGGCTCTGATATTGAACGAGGTACACGGGTGGCTTTATTTAAGGTAATCCAGACAGGGATCCTAACCTATAATATTTTTTATCAATCATTAGAATTGGTTGGGGGGACTGCGGTACATGTGGATAGACAAGATGTGTTAAGCAGTACCCGATCCTTAAAGCGAACTGCCACTAAGTATGCTAGTAATAAGACTCCTCCAAGGGAGACCCCTCCAGAGGTATAATATACTATAATATAATGATTTAAAATTAAAATGATTGAATAGAAAACAACTATAAAATTTATGCAAAAGGGTATTGTCGGATTAAAATGGATATTGAATTTTTAGATTTTAAGAAAATTAAAAACACATTTAGCGATTCGGAACAGTTACAAGGAAAATTTGTCCAAGCTCAGTTAAAATATCAGAAATTTGAGGCTTTGAGAGATAAGACCATCGGGTCCCGCTCCATTGAGGATAATAAATTTATTCTCAGCATCAAAGATGAGACTAAAAAACTGGAGGCTCTTCATGGAGATCTTATGGAAGAACTACAAAATGATTTACAATATTTAATTACTTTTCAAGATAAACTTACAAAAAATTATAAACAATTCTTTATTGATAAATTAAAAAAGATTGCACTCTCTACAGAAACGACCAAAAATATAGGTTTATCCTATATTAATGATAAAAAAATCTCTAAAATCGTCAACTCCATCACATTTATCCCTTCTTTGAGTATTAATAACTGGTCTAATCTGCTTGATACTTTACAAATGAATAATTCATTTCTAAATTGTATGAATAAGGTTGAAGCATTTTATCGAAATCTTTTAGAAAAACACTTTAACAGAAGGTTAGCTGAAATACCCGAGAATACTGAAAAAATATTGATTGAGGAGTATAAAGAAGCCTTTTTCAAAGATCCAACTCTTACCTTTAATACATTTATTCGCAACCTTAAGACAAAACTGACTGAGGAGGAATTTGAAAAAAGAAGGACTCTTATTGAAAACACCAAAAAAACTAAAGAACTTGAAAAGCTAAAACAACAACAAAAAGAACAGACGAGTACTCTTAATGATTATTTTAAGTATTCAGATAAGGAATTTCAAAGAAGACGCAGAAAAAAACAGAGAAAAAGTCTTTCAGAAATTGCCCAAGAACCGCTCAAAGAGCAAGAAATAGATGACAAAAAGAAAGAAAAAATAGAAAAGTTCAAATCTAAGTTTGAAGACTCCTTTGAGAAGAAATATCTCCTCCAAGAAGAAGATTTGGAAGACCCCTTGGACTTAATCAGGAAAAGGAAAAAAGAAAAGGATAAAGAATATAAGAATTTTATAGACAAATTCAAAAAAGAAAGAAGTGATGAAGATTTCAACTAATTTTGAAGATATAGTCATAGAAGGGAAAACAATATCCTTAAAAGAGAGATTTACTCTTATTTTAGGAGATATTTCACTTGAACAACTTGGGAATGAAAAAATAAATACTCTCTTTAGATCATTTAATGATTTTCATGCAATTAAGCTATCCCAATTTTTAGACGTACTTCAACACATAAATAAGGACTACTCTCCTCTTATGCATGCTAATGCTTTTTTAGAGCATTTGATCTCTTTCAAAACAATTTATAACAGTGATCTTCAGTTATTAAATTATCATATTACCACACTAGAGTCTTTTACATCAATGTTACGGTACCTTTCTCTTAAACAGAAAAAAGAGCGATTAAGTGATGAATTACATATTTCAGAAGTTAAGTATAAGTCAGGTAAATTATCGGCAAATAGAGATCTTTTAGCCAAATTAAATCGCACAATAGAACAAAATGAAAAAGAATTAAATACTATCAAAGAGCCATACTATAACTTAAAAAATCAAAGAAATCAAATTATTGAGATGATTAATCAATTTCAAGATACAATTAACAAATTAAACCAAGAGAAAAAAGAAAAATTTAGTGAAATTAATAAGCATCTCAGAGACAATGAACCCCCCTCTCCTAAAGATAAAGAGGAGCCTCTTACCGTTCCAGAAATATCCGACAATATTAAAGTGAAAAACTTAAGGAAAGAAGCAAAAGATCTCCATACACAAATTAAAGAATACAGCTCAAAATTAAAAAAGAAAAAAGAAAAACTTGAAAAAATAGAACCCCAATTTCAAACATACAATAAAAAATTTACTTCTTTAACAGACCAGATTGACTCTGCAAAAGAAAAAAGGATTGAGATCGAGAAGAATATGGAACAATTTATGCATGAGAAGTACCACGATTTATCGACGGAGTTTGATACTATTCATTTTAATACTGTTAAGGCACCCGAAACTCTTAAAAATGAACTTTCAAATGTTGAAAACCAATTGAAGACTTTGAAAAATTCTTATAACACACTTGAGAAGGATCCAAATAAAATGATTTCCTTAATTGAGAAGAGGATCGCGGAACTCAGCGCGAAAGTGAGCGATAAGAAAAATAATTCTTATCTTTCAGAAAATAGAGAAGAGATCTTGTTATCGATTGAACAATTTCAAAAAGTAGAATTACTATTAAATAATATAGAACACCTCACAAACTCTCTGCTTTCAGAGATTAATTTGAAGGCTTCTCTTAACATAGCGCTTTCCGCAGAAGAAAGGGTTCTCTGGCTCTCTCCAATCTTTAAAAGAAATGATCGCGAACATATCATTTTTCATGAATTAACCACTCCCGAAAAAGTCTACTATGCAATGGTATTCTTTCTTGCTTTCAAGATAATACTCACTAATAATAAGGTAATCAAATTTTCAAATTTATTTTTACATCAAAATTTCAATAAAAGGGGTTCCATATTCAGAACTCTTCGAAAAATTATTCCCATCCTAAAAAATAAGAAAAAACTAGCCTCCGCTCAGTTTGTTTTTATTATATCAAATCTGGAAATGAAAAAACCAATTAAAAATATTAATATCATTCAAATATCAAAATAATTACATTTGAAAAGTGAAATAGTTATGGCTGTAAATGAAGATGTATATAATAGAACGGTAAGAGAAATCACCAGGTTAATCCTGACCAATGAAAAAAAAATGATAAGAGAAGAAGATTTAATTAATTTGTGTGATGAATCATTGGACTTTGAACAAATTATAAGCGAAATTTATGCCAATTTAAAAAAAGTGGGATTGGATTTAATTGTGTCAACCTTTCTTGAACAAAGATATTATGTCTTAACCTCGGAAGGAAAAGATGATACCATCACACCCAGTCAGTATGGGGCTCTTGCGTTTATTCTTGCGTTAAGTAAAGAAGTTGATGATAATTTAAACTTAGAGGATGCTAAGCAGCTGTTCTCTAATATTTGGAAAGATGTTGAATTTCTCCTCAAACACGACTACTTAAGAAAACTCACCATAAAAAACCTTGAAATCCTAAAAGTGACACCCCTTGGTAAGGCATTACTGAAGAATGTAATCCCTGATCTAAAATTAAAACATTTACTCGAGTTATTCAAAAAATAAGGGAAAAATGAAAAATTAAAAATTAAAAAAAAAGAAAACTCTAACTATTCTAAATCCATTTTAAATTGCTCGTAAATCTTTTTAACTCTTTCTGCGGAAGGACCAGACCCCCTCACGCCACTTTCGTCAACCACTATTTTTCCATTTAAAATAGAAATAATCCCTTGCTCCTCATTGTATTTCACATGACCCTTAGAGAAGATAGTAGCAATTCTATCGGATAACGCCTGCATCGGAAAGGGCTCCTCTTCCAGAGTCACATATTGATAATATTTCTGGCTGATTAATACTTTTGGATATGCCTGTCCTTTCTCATTCTTGGCATCTGAAAGAATTAAATTAGAGTTTTTTGAGACTCCTTTTAGCTGCCCCACAAAAAATCTCTTTTCATCCACATAGACTTTGACGATTTGGTCAATAAATTTAGCAATCTCTGTATTATATTCTCTCTCAATGCTCATTTCTCTTCACATTCGTATTTTTTTGGTTTAACTCTTAACTGTTAACTCTTAACTGTTAACTCTTAACTGTTAACTCTTAACTCTTAACTGTTAACTCTATTACAATTTCAGTTATGATAATAAATAATCCGTTAACTCCTCCATATTCTCTCCTGTTTCTGCGCTTGTTGTAAAGATTTTAATGGTGGGATTAATCTCCTTTGCATCCCGAATCATATCCTCTATATCAATATCGATAACATCCAAAAGATCAATCTTATTTATTATTGCAATATCAGACATTTTAAACAATAAGGGATGTTTTTTAATTACCCATTCCCCCTCAGTAATAGAGACCACCACTACGCGGGTTTCAACTCCCAATATGAAATCTGAAGGACAGATTAAATTTCCCACATTCTCGATAAAAACAAATTTATAGTCTTTTAAATCAATATTTTTAATCACTTGCGAAATATGATATGAATTTAGCGCACACTCTCTTGCAGTATTTATTTGTATTGTTTTTGCCCCGCACTTTTCAATCCTATCGGCATCTACTCGTGTTGCAACATCCCCGTTAATTACAAGGATTTCACCTTCTTTGTGTTTTTTTTGTGATAGTATTTTAATTATATATTCTAATATGGAGGTCTTTCCGGCACCAATTGCGCCTACAATATCAAATGACTTGATATTATGCTTTATAAATGTTTTTTTATTTTTTTCTGCGACTAAATCATTGTTTTCGATTAAATCTTCATTCAATTCTATAATTCTTGAAAATCCTTCTTTTTTCGACATATTAAGGTAGTAAAATTGTATTGATTGTAAATCTTACTATAATAGAGTATTGAGTATTCAAGTAATCTAATACTGATAATTTTTTCCATTTTCTTGGAAGTAGATTGTAAAAATCAAATTCTTTATCTTTAAAATGGTTTAAACAACATCTAGTAGAATAATCCAAAAAAGATTGAGCATTAATTTAAAAAATTAGATCTTGATATCTAACCTTGTATTTGAATACAATGTAGGAACCAAGGATTCCCCCAAGGTCTGGTAAGTAAATAAGGAAATATATAAAGTCTTGATATAGTGCCCAATAGAGTAATGCTGGAAGGAGTCTGAATAATATGAGTAAAATAAGAAGAATCCTCCCTTTTGCACGAATCGAAATAAAAAATAAAAGAAAGGTCATTTCTTGATTTAAAGAAGAGAAGATCATGAAACTAATAACGCCCATAAGCCCTCCATATGCCATACCGCCGAAAATAAAGGTGATCTTAATCGGATCATAATAAAAGAGCTGAAGGGGAAGGAATAATAGGGTAAAAAAGATAGCGGACATAAATGCTGAAAAAAGATATAATCCAAGTAAAAAACGACTGCCAAATCGTAATTCGATTATTTTAATTATGTTATAAAAGAGTAATATGAGAATAAGAAGGAAAAAAATCCCGAAATACGAATCTGAATAATTTACAAAAAGTGAAGTGAAAAATGTCCATAGATAATAATCGAAATAACTGTAGTAGCTCAGACATAAATATTGTGGGACAATAAGCGCTATAATTGACATAATAAATATGCCAAAAATTAAGAAGGTCGATATGGATCCACTGGGGCGGTTTCCCATCGTTCTCTGAAAAATATCTTCTGCCCGCTTCTGCTGCCGCTCTTGCCGCCGTAAATATTTCTTAATGTCTCTAGAGTCTTCTGTGGATACAAATTCTCTGGGGCGATAATCTGGTTTTGTTGGCCCTCGGGGAACTATGGGGATATGTTTCTTTTCAAAAGTGCATTCATGATTTTCAGGAAGCCTATGCTTCTTGCAATACACACCTCCGCAGTACTTACATCTAAAGGGCAGATATCCAATCTCCTCGCCACAAAACTCGCAATGAGCCACTATTTTTTACCCGAATAATTTTTGATAAAAGTATAAATGAAATTTTTATATATAGTAAATAAATCTTCCTAATATTATCAATCTTACTACTATTTTTTATTATTAATCTTTCGATTTAAATGAATTCAATTGAGAAAAAAGGGATTTTATTGTAGACCTTGTATATAAGGATTTATATCTTGAGGTAAGTATATTAGGACATAGGTTCCAATGAGTAATAAAACCATAAACAAAGCGAGAGGAATATAGACCTTTTTATTCCATTTCAAAATAGCTTGTCCATCCAGAATTCCCAATGGAATGAGATTAAATGCTCCAAGCATAAAATTTATCGAAGCCGAAATGCCAATAAAGTAATTAATAGGATAGGTAGGGATGATCAATGAACTTATTAAAAGCCCTGTACCGTAAATCAAATTAATTGTTGGTCCTGCTGCTTTACATAAACCCGTCTTTCTATCGATCTTATCCAACCCTAAAACCACAACCGCTCCAGGCAGCGCAAATGCGGGTAACGCACGTGAAGAGGTTATTAATGTAATCAACCCTAAAACGAGTCCCATTACGGTAATCATCATTCCATATTTTAATAATCTGAATTTACTTTGCAGACCAAAATGGATTGCAGTCTGTCGGTGCCCTAATTCATGGAAGAGAAATGCGGTCGTATAAATCCCGGCGACCATAAAAATTATCCATCCATAGCCCATTTTACTTAATTGTGCTTGTGCGGAAGGGCTATAGAACCCCAGTAATCCTATAGAATAAATCAATATAGCTCCAATAAGAAAATGAAACCATTCAGCCCTATAGGGGAACAAAATTCCTTTAAATTCAATACCAGAACCCTCCTCAAAAGCATTTTCTGGGATGTGTCTCTGTTCTCTGTACCAAATAAAACTACCGTCCGTTCTTGCTCCAGATCCTGTTCCTGATTCCGCTCCCGAACTTATTTCTCTCTCCTCCGCTATTTGAGGGGCTCTAGCTGCTTGAAATGGTATGGAGGAGTGGGCTCCCATTGCCAATTCTTCTTGCTTTATATTACACTCATGATCAATTGGTTCCTTATGAAGAAAACAATAGTATTGACCGCAATCCTCACAATAGTAGGGCTCCTCAGTTTTTTCCCCACAATGATAACAATAATAAGAATTTCTAAGCGACATCAAAAAAAGAAAAGTAAAAAAAATATAAATAATTATATATTTTTTCGAAATTTTTATTAAATAGCGAAAAAACCTCATTTTATTTAAATACGATGACTTCAATCCCAACATCGGTAAGGGACGGACCATATTCAAGCAATGCGCTCGCCTCAAAATGGTTTTTAATGATTTATTTTATTAATATATGGATTAGCATCTTATTAGGGGTTACTCATATGCTTTTTTACTGGGAAATAACCCACCAAAATGCTCTTATTCGAATTATATTATTACCTGTCCAAATCATAGTATGCTATTTCCTACTGTTGACTGCTTCATTATTATTATCTAAATTAGGTTTAGTACTCGTTGATTTAGTTCATAAACCAAAAGAAGGCATCTTTAAAAGAGATAAATCCGATAAGGATTTTTATTTTTGGAGTCTGAGGGCTGTGATAAAGAAATGGCCATTATGGCTTTCAGGAATTTTCCCCTCATCGGTTTTAACCAATATTATTTTGAGACTTTTTGGCGTGAAGACCTCCTTAAGAAATAATGTAAATAATGCAAACATTGAGACGGAATTTGTGGAGCTAGGAAAGAATATTGTTGTCGGAAAAGGATCATTCATTAAATCTTGTATGATTTTTGACAAATTTCTGATAATTAAAAAGGTTATAATAGAAGATGGGGTTATTTTGGGCCCCTACTCATTTGTCTCTCCGGGAACAGTTATCCAGGAAAATACCGCCTTAAACTCCCTTGCTGTAACGAAGATGAATTCTGTATTGAAAAGTGATTCTATTTATTTCGGATATTTTGCGTCAGAATTTCAAGATCTTCCCGAAGAAGATGCTTTGGAGGAATTTTACATACAAATGTTTGAACAAACCACGAATTTTTCCAGTAAAGACACCACCTATCAAGACGAAAAATCTACGGAAACTAAATTTATCGTAAATAGTGCCAGTTATATCAGTATTTTCATCATAATCTACTTTTTTTCATATTCCATTCCTCTTTTTGGACTGTATCTCTATTTTACCAATCTTTTCTATCCTTATGTGGTATTAGTCAATCCTCTTTTGTCTAATATACTTCCATTTACTTACTTTTTGGTAATTTTCCTCACTCCCCTTATCTTTCTCCTCTTTCACTTTTTAAACATACTTATTGTAGTGCTCATTACAAAACTGTATTATGAAATCTTATGCCGAATTAGCGAGCCTGAAGAAGGCACTTATCATTGGTCTAATAAAACAAAACAATATATTCATTATTTTACGAGATCTTTTATCTTGCGTTATGTCAAGTGGAAGGTTCAGCGAAGCCCGTATCCTTGGCTTATTACACCGGTGTTCAATTTTATCGGAAATTGTATCATCTCTCCGGGAGCCATCATTGAAGATTTACATTTAGCCAAAGAATTTATAGAAATTGGTGAAAATGCGTATCTTGGAAAAATACTCCTTGCGAATCAACTATGGGATGCGCAACTAACTGTAAAAGGAGTAAAGATAGATAAGAATGTGGTGATTTCTGATGGCTGCTGCATAGCACCCGGAACATCTATAAAAAATAACACTACCATACTTCCTTTTTCTATTACTTCCAAGGATGATATGCTATCTCCAAATTCCTATTATTTTGGTGCTCCCATTCAGAAAATTACAAAAAAAGAACTCTTTCAACTATTTGATTTACAATTAGATGTATAAAAACAACCAAAAGTGATTATTATGGATTATTATGATTTGATAAAAGGCAGCAACTTAAAGCCACCCCGTTTTTTGATAATGAAATTCTTGATTATCTATCCTGCTTTAAACTTAACTATTATCTTTCCAATTAATTTTCTTGAGTTTTTTTCGCCCAATTTCGGATTACTCTCCCTTTTTCTAATCTTTCCTTGGTTCCTTCTCTATTATTGGAGTATATTCCTTTTCTCACTTCTTTTTTTCGCAAAATTATATCTTATTTTAATAGATTTACTTCATAAACCAAAGGAAGGGCTTTTTTCTATATCTTTACGAGATAAAGATTATTTGTTTTATGTGCTTAGAAAAGTAATAAAAAAACTGATTCTTCAATTATACAATTATTATCCCCTCCCTTGGTTAAAAATATTAGCTCTTAAGGTGTTTAATATTAAAATACCGGCAAATGTGGGCATACTTGATAGCTACATTGATTCTGATTTTATTGAATTCGGTAGCGAAACTATACTCGGCGAAGGTGCAATTATTTTAAGCTCAATCATCATCGGAGATAAATTAATGGTAAAAAAAACGGTGATTGGCGAAAGAACGACAATTGGAGCATATTCGGTCATATCTCCGGGAACTGTTGTTGAAAAAGGAGCGATCTTGGGGATGGGAAGTTCCACGAAAATTAATCAACATCTCGAAACGGGATGGATATATGTGGGACGACCAGCGCAAAAATTGAAGAAACAAGATGATCAATCTTAATATTGTCTAATTGGTTAGCTAAGACATATTTATATGATTAGGGTTTTATCGTTTAAAAGTGAAATAGTTCTTGAATATCTTAAAACATTTAAAAAGGGTTAAAACTTATATTAAATATAATATGAAATACAAGAAAATTTATTGTCCAACATGTGAACGCTACGTTAATCTGCAAAAGAAGAGTATGCCTCATGTATACCACGAGCTCTGGGTGTTTTTCATCATTCTCACAGCGGGGATTGGTTATATTTTTTATCTTATTATACGTAAACATCAAAAGAAAAACACATGCCCTCATTGTGAACGTACCTTTGACTTAACAAAACCATTACCGGAAGGTCCTCGAGGATAATAATCATTTTCTAATATTTTTCACTTAAGAAGATTTCATAATCTTCATTTTTCCTTTACAACGAGGGCATATGGTGTCTTGATCGGTAAGAACTCGTTTTAATAAAATTCTCTGATAATTACATTTAGATTTACCACATTTTAACAGAAATTTTTGGGGTTTTAATTGTTTTGGTTTTGTTTTAATCTTAGTAGACGCTTCAGACGCTTTTTTTGAAGCTTCTAAGACCGTATTTTGTTTGTTAGTGACCGAATCCTTTTTTTGCTCTTTTATTTCTTCCTTTTCTTCCTTTTCTTCCTTTTCTTCTCTTTCTGGTTCTTTAATCCATTTATCCAGTCCAGGCATTTTTTTTCATAAGTACTAATTATTCTATTTCTTTACTTAATAATCAAAAATCTCCTTTAAATAATATGCATGTGAACTATTTTAAACTTCATGATTTAATTAAAAAGAAAAATAAAGAAAAATTATTCTTGAGAAAATCTGATTTACGAAATCTGATTTTAGAACACTTGTTCCTTGCCGGCGATTAAGCGTTCTCTAAGATCGATGATATTTTCTTTTGATAATTTTTCCTCAACAACTTCTTTTGCGATTGCTTCAGTTGCGGAAAAATTAACATTATCTGCTGGAATAATGGATACACTAGTGACCCAGGGATCATTGATGGGACGACCGATTTGAGATAATAATTTTACATGCGCTTCTTGGATATCTCCTTGCCCACGCTTATAGATCTCTCGAGCGATGTTATTTGCAAGCACGTTGTAAATTTTCCCGACATGGTTAATCGGATTTTTTCCACATACCGCTTCAAGAGACATGGTTCTACAGGGGGTTATCAATCCATTCGATCTATTTCCTCGTCCTACTTCCCCATCATCTCCTGCCTCCGCACTGGTGCCTGTAATGGTAAGATATAAAATATTTTGTTCGATACTATCGCCGACATTGACATTCACATTGACTTCTCGTTCAGGAATCAATTTATTGGCTAAATCTAAGGTTGCCTCTTTAATTTGCTCACAATACTTAATATATTCACTAGTATCGTGAATATATTTACTTACCATCGCATTTGCTATTGTGATATCAACGTTATTTCCGAGTCTTTGGGTCATTACCTTGATATCCTCCCCCGAGCCAGGGCATTTCTCTTTGAAGGTATCGGAGTTAAGCATTCTTTCGGTCTCTAAGGTGATTTTTTCGCAATCAGATAAGGGAGCAAACCCTACTCCAAATGAAGTATCGTTTGCTAAGGGCACATACTCCATTGCATCTGATTCTTCGAATACACCCGTCAAATCTATGCTACCTGGTTTTACGGCATAGTCAAATTGAATATCTCTTGTAAGATCGAGATTTCTAAACACATCTGAAACTACTATTCTACAAGCATCTAATACAATAGGCGCTACTGGAATATATTCTAATTTATTCTCTCTAAAGATATGATTGATTGCTCTTCCAACAATTAGAAAATATTGAGGCTCTAAAATCTTGCCGCCGCCGAATTCTGGACGAGCAATTCCCCCTACTAACGCTGCTTTATCTACGTTATGATGGTAATAACGACCAAAATTTTCAAAATAATACTTGCAGAGCATCCGTGAACTGAGATCCGCAGCGGCATCACATACAGAATCGGGATGTCCGACTCCTTTCCGCTCACATAATTCTGGAAAATCACTTTCCTCAATCGCACCAAACTTAGCTTCGTCTATTTTCAGCATTTCATTTCAATTTTTACTTGCATTTTAAATTAATTAACTATCAAAATGTGAGATCGTTTTTTAAATTATTAATACTCATAACCTAATGGTGTGGGGTAACCAAAAGTTATTAATTATATTAAGTATTTTTTCTTAACAACAATAATATACAATTATGACCTTATTTGAAAAGCAAATACACATAATCTTTAATTTTAAGGAGAGACTCAGGGTAATGGGACCTCTCCTACAACATCAACCTCACAAACTATATTATTTTACAGCAATTATAAAGGATCCGAATCAAAAGGAAATTCATCTCTCCTATTTTAATCAAAATTGTAGCGAATTGGAGCAGAAATTACCAAATCTTGAAATCTTCTCGAAGGAGATAGATTACACAGATTATTTTAAAATCATCCAAGAACTTTCAAAAATTATTAAACGAGAACGACAAGAAAATTCAAATTCAAAAATCTTTATCAATATAAGCACGGGGTCTCATATCACGACCTTAGCTTCAATAGAAGCTTCTAAATTATGGAACTGTAATATTTATTATGCATCTTCTACGGAATATCGTCCTTATGATGAGGAATTCGATCATAACGGAGAAATAAGAGTTCAAACACCTCTAATTTTTCCAATTCAAAAACCGAAAGAAAAATATATCAGAATCTTACAACTCATTGAAAAGATGATTGAAGAACGCGATATACAAAAAGATTATAATTCCTCTGACCACAAATTCGTCTATAAAAAAGAATTGATCTTAAAATTATTTGAAACTAGCCTTTTGGCGTTACAAAAAAATAATAAAAACACTCGTAAGCGACTGGCAAGCCAATATATGAAAAGTCAAAAATATTTACAGCCTATGGATAAAGAGTTAAAGGTTATAAAGATTTCAAAGGAAAAACGAAATAAGAAAATTAGGCTTACCGATAAAGGAAAAAACCTGCTGGAAATCTTTAGATATCATTTTTAAAGCATATACGATATGCACAATGATTTTACACTTAAAATATAAAATTTCGATTGATAAAAAAAAAGTTTATTTAACATATCCAATATAAATACTAGTAGTATACATGGATATGCAAAAAGTAATTACTGAAGTTGATCAATTACTAAAATCGGTGGGATTTTCGACCTTTTCATTTGATTTTGCCTCAATTCAAGATAGATCTTCTTATTGTTATGACCTTCTTGTTAAAAATGCTAATTTGAACCTGGTCTTTATCGTAAAAATCTTTATGAATATAGACAATATTAATACCGATATTATAGATGGAATTAAAACCTTATCCAAACTGTTTAAATCTAAACCGCTATTAATTGGAATGAGAAATAGATATCAAAAGCTTGAGGATAATACCATCTATTTACGAGAAGACTTGCCTATTATCTCCCTTAAAACCTTGGAAAATATTCTTAAAAAAGATCTCTTTCCTTATGTATTTAAAAAGCGAGGGGGAGGGGTCATCTTTTTTAATGGTGATTTAGTAAAGAAGATACGAGAAGAAAAAAGATTTTCCCGAAAAGAATTATCAGAAAAGATTGGAGTTACCAAGCGGACTATATGCTCTTATGAAAGCGAAAATATGAGACCCTCAAAAGAAATTGCTGAAAAAGTAAAAACGGTGTTAGGAGCAGATTCCCGCATTTTTAGGAATATTAATGTATTTGATTGGCATTTCGAATTTAACATTACAGAAGTAAGCGCAAAAGAAGAGGAGGAACTGAGTGATTTTGAGAGTCATATTAAAAATGTAATTGAAGATATTGGGATCTCCTCCTATTGGTTCAAAAAGGGACAATTTCCCTTTGAAATGCTCATCTCTTCAAACAAATGGGATGTCGACGATTTTTATCCTCTCCTTTCAGATACCTCAGAATTTAAAAAAAAGGTGAAGGAACTCAATCTCACTTATTTAAAAAATCTCATGGAATTATTTGCAAAAAAGGCACTCTTTATTGTAAATAATGATATTAAAATTAATAAAATCCTCCCAAAGAGCAAAATACCTGTCATTAAGATCAAAAGCTTAGAAAAGATTGATGATGAGGATCAGTTTAAACGATTAATTCAGAATTCTGAGTCAAAAAACTCCCAAATGATTAATTGAAAACTTAAAAACTCTCTCTTAGCACCATCACTTAACTTACAATTAATTTGTTTTACTTTCCTATGAAGAATCCTTTAATATGTGGACTTGATGAAGCAGGAAGAGGACCCGTATTGGGTCCGCTTGTTTTATGCGGCGTATGTTTCCTTGAGGAAGATCTAGGCTATTTGCAGCAAATTGGTGTAAAGGATTCGAAAAAAGTATCTGCCCAAAAAAGAGAGACCTTAGCAAGGCAAATTAAGGCCAATTGCTCTTCTTATAAAGTGCTCCAATTGACTCCTCAAGATATAGATAATAGAGAAAAAACCAGAACATCTCTCAATACGCTCGAAGTTATAAAATTCGCCGAAATTTTGAATGAATTACAACCCGCAATTATATATATTGATGCTGCTGATACTGACGAAAAAAGATTTGGTCGCATTCTTAAAAAACAATTGAATTTCTCTCCGCATCATATTATATCGAAACATAAAGCAGATACATTATATCCTGTTGTAGGAGCCGCATCTATTATTGCCAAGACTTATCGGGATAAAATAATTGATGAATTAAAATTATTTTATCAAGACTATGGATATATAGACATCGGATCGGGATATCCTTCAGATGAAAAGACCATTAATTTTCTGCGTAATTGGATACAAACGAATAAAAAACCACCTAGTTGCGCCAGAAAAACTTGGGCAACAACCAAAACCATTCTAAATGAGGAAGTATCCCAAGAAAAAATTACAAAATATTTCAAATAACCTCATTTTTTGCCACTAATACAATGTGATTGGCTGCATATCTATGAATATTTACACTTTCTACTACTTCTAAGCCTGAATCTTCCAATATTTTTTGTTCCTTTTTATAGACTTCACTTGATTTAGACACCGAATCTATAGATTGTGATTTAATAGCAAGTATTAGCAAACCCTCTTCTTTTAAATAATATTCGCAGTTCTTTACGGCAATCTCTGCTTGATTGGGCTGAGCGACATCTTGATAGATAAGATCAATTTCTGTGAAAAAATTTCTTGCATACTCAACGGGAAAGCGGGCATCACCCAAAATAGGTATTATATTTCTTCTTTCAGAAGTATTTTGAATAAGCTGCCGTATACTTCTTTCAGCAAATTCCACCGCATAAATAATACCCTCTTCCAACACATCCGATAGATGAGAGACTGTTGTTCCTGATGCCGCTCCTAAATAAAGACAATTCTTATTCTTTGTAAGAAAATTGGTAGTTGGATTTTTTGTAAGAATAGCAGCAAGTTTACTATGATAGGGATTCCATTTTCGATATTCCCTCCCTTCCCTCATAATGAGTTTTTCTCCATAAATTTGCTTGCCCGGAACTACATTTTTAGTATATAATGAGGCATTTTCTAAAGATCCGCTTATAAAAACATTATTAAATCGTGGATGCTCTCTAATATTAACTTTACTCATTTTACATAGTTCACCCTTTCCTTTTTTTTATTTTTTCTTTAGTTTTTGGGGGGTTGGGGTATTTTTTTTTGATCTCTTCGATTTTTTCTTGGATTTCTTGAGCATATTGATCTCCCAAATAATCTCCTGAAAAATAATCCAATTTTGCTGCAATTCCCAGCTTTCCTGCTATGAGGCGCGCAATGTTACCTCTAATCCAGGAGGGATTGCCTCGTATTTGCTGCCATTGAAAGATAATTCCATGTTTCGGCAATTTTTCACCGGTCTTCAAATAGCGATAGAGAGCCGTTTCTGCTCCTAGTAATTGTATTCGAGAAGAGGGCATAAAGGCGAGCTTTCGAAGACCTCCTGCTTCGGCAATTAACTTGGCACCCACTAACGATCCCACGATGGCTTGGATATTGGGTGCTGTCTTTTGCATTAGTGACTCTAAATGCTCTTCTAATGTTATTCTATATTCATCTAAGGAGATAATTTGGCTGGCAAATTTACGAACAATTTCCAAGTCAACCTCAGCACCCATTGATTCTGAGGCTAATTCAAGTATCTTCGTTATCTGGTTCTCGCTCATATTAAATTCTAATTCCATGATATCTCTCTTATAATTCTTTCTATTCCCAATTTTATAAATTAATTCTGCCAACATAATATCATCTTCAATAAATTGATCGACTAACTCTGGAAAATGAATTCCATACCATTCTTTTATTTTATTAGAGAATTTACTAATTGTGGGCTTTATGAATTCTAAGGTTTCAATAGTTTGAATGATTTGAACGTCTAATTTCTCTCCCGCTTGCTTTATCTTTTTTTTTATTAATTCTTCACTAATCGATTTATATTTTCCTGACAATTCTTCTTGAGTAAATGAAAACCCAATCTCTTTTAATTTGTAATGCAAATTAAAACGAAAATTTTGAAATTCCAATGAACGGGGCTCAAACTCAGTTTTAAATTGAAGGAGATCCGAAGTTAATGAAGATAATTCTTCATTATCAAACACAAATGTGTGAAACCCTGAATTCGTTAATTCCCGTAATAAATTTGTATACTCTATTACCAACTCATTTTCTTCTATCTTGGAATAGAATTCAATAATTTTCTCTTCTTGCCCCTCAAAATTTCTAAAATTTAATAGATTTCCCATCTCATCTAACGCATATAATCCGATTAATGTGTCAATAATAAAAGATTTCATATATTTATACCTTCTCTAAATGTTGAACTATAGATAAGTCAAATAATTAAAATAATTTAAATAGCTTTAATATTTGAAATTTAATATTTGAAATTAAAGATAATATAAAAATGAACAATGCTCAATATTAAGATCTCCAAGTTAACCTTACAATCTCCATTAATTTTAGCTTCGGGCATTCTGGGGGTATCCTTTCATACGATGAAGAGGGTAATGAAGGCAGGTGCGGGAGCAGTTACCAGTAAATCAATAGGTCCACAACCCAGAAAAGGATATAAAAATCCGTCTATCGTAGAAATAAGTCCGGGAACATTTATCAATAGTGTGGGACTTGCCAATCCCGGAATAGAGCAATTTTGTGAGGAAATACAAACGCTAGAAAAAATAGACTTTCCTCTAATAGCAAGCATTTTTGGCGATACTGAAGATACCTATTGCCAAATCGCAACCAAAATGGAAGAGTTAGGGTGTGCCGCAGTGGAACTCAATATTTCCTGCCCTCATGCTGAAGTATCCTCCATTGGGATCCGTGCAGATCTTACTTACTCGTTGGTAAAAGCATTAAGAGGCGATATTTCCATCCCTATCTTTGTAAAATTAAATCCCAATGTTACAGATATTGTTGACATTGCTCTTGCTGCAGAAAAGGCGGGCGCAGATGCGGTTGTTGCAATTAATACAGTTGCTGCTATGCAAATTGATATAAATACCAAGAGACCCGTTCTCTCTCATGGAAGTGGAGGACTTTCTGGAAAAGCCATTCATCCCATCGCAATCAAAAAAGTATATGATCTCTATAAAGTTCTCAAAATTCCTATAATTGGATGCGGGGGAATATTCGATTATAAAGATGTTCTTGAGTTCTTCTTAGCGGGAGCATCTTCTGTCCAAATTGGTACCGCGCTCTCTCAAGGAATCGATATCATTACAAAAATAAGAAATGACCTCCTCATTTACTTAAAAGAAAATAATTATACCTCCATTACGGAGCTAAAAGGGCTTGCGCATGAATACCAAACTCAGGAGGTGCCAGATTATTGAATAAAAATCAAATGAAAACGGTAAAAATTCACAGAATTGAAGAGGAATGTAAAGATATTAAAACATTTACTTTTAATCTTTCAAATTTACAATCGAATAATTCACAATCAAATAATTCACAATCAAATAATTCACAATCAAATAATTCACAATCAAATCAAGAGCATATTCATCCTCTCCCGGGACAATTTGTTATGGTATGGATTCCCGGAGTAGATGAGATACCAATGTCCGTTTCTGATTATGATGAGAAGGGAAATTGGAGTATTACCGTCAAAAAGGTTGGGAACGCTACGGAAGCCCTTCATAATCTTGCTGTAGGTGATTATATTGGAGTAAGAGGTCCTTTTGGAAATTCCTTTTCAATCCCTACTCATCATAAAAAAGCCCTCTTTCTTATAGGAGGGGGTATTGGAATGGCTCCATTAAAACTTCTTGCAAAAGAATTCCTTAAGCATGAACTAAGCTTCAGTATTATTGAAGGTGCGAAAGAAAATGCTGAAATCTTATATGAAAAAGATTTTGAATCCCTCTCCCATCATTCTTCCACCATTTTTTATTGTACAGATGATGGGAGTTACGGAAAGAAGGGATTTGCCTCAGATATATTTATTGAGCACTTAAAAAATTATTCCAAAGAGGACCTTTCAGATGCTTATGTCTATACCTGTGGTCCTGAAAAAATGATGTTTGAGATATTTAAGATTTGCGAGCAGCGTTTAATACCTCTAGAGGCGAGTCTCGAACGAATGATGAGATGTGGATGCGGTTTATGCGGTTTATGTGCCTTAGATCCTTTAGGATTGTTGGTATGCAAGGATGGACCGGTATTTACCTCTGAAACACTAAGAAAATTAGAAGATTTTGGGAGCTATAAAAGGGACTTTACCGGCAATAAATTGAAGATTTGAGAAATATTTTACTCCTATTCAGCGTTTTCCCATAATCTGCTTTTCAAAGATGATATATCGGGTTCCCTTCTAAAAAGAAATTAATTAATATAATCATAAAATATTTCTTCTATTATTGCCTACTAACTAGTGAACTCGAATCTATAAGGTAAATTATAGTATATGAATTCTCAAATAGAAAAAATATCTCAGGAAGTCATTAAGCATCTCCTTGATCATCCTAATATTAAACGTTCAAAAATCACAAATCTCAAGGGAAAATTTGCAAAACAACTAAATTATGATAGGGTCATTAAGAATGCTACTATTCTAGAATATGCTGAAACGCTCGACTTGACAGAAAAAGAACTAATGCTCATTAATAAAAAATTGAGAAGAAGAACTACCAGAAGTATAAGCGGAGTCTCAATTATCGCGATAATGACGGAGCCTCTGGAATGTCCGGGAACGTGTATTTATTGTCCCGGAAAAGATTCCCAACCTGGAGCAAAAGTTGCCCAATCTTACACAGGAAGAGAACCCGCTGCAATGAGATCTATCCATTACAACTACAATCCTTTTAAGCAAGTAAGAAGCCGAATAGAGGACCTTGAAGCTATTGGACATAAAGTTGATAAAATCGAATTAATTATTATGGGCGGTACCTTTTTGTCAAGTCCTCCCTCATATCAAGAAACCTTTGTACAAGGAGCTTTAGAGGCAATTATTAACAAAAGAGTACATACTCTAAAGGAAGTTAAAAAGTGTGCTGAGACTTCCACCAAACGTTTAATTGGACTAACTGTCGAAACACGACCTGATTACTGTAAAAAAGAGCACGTTGATTTGATGTTAAAGTATGGTACTACTCGGGTTGAGATAGGAATTCAAACTATTTTTGATGAAATTTATCAGTTAGTAAAGAGAGGGCATACGACGAAAGAGAGTATTGATGCCATACGAATAGCAAAAGATGCGGGCCTTAAAATCAATGCACATATGATGCCTAATTTGCCAGGTATTTCTTTTCAAGAAGACCTTCACACCTTCACAACATTGTATACCAATCCCGATTACCGACCAGATATGCTGAAGATATATCCGTGCTTAGTTATTAAAGGAACGGAATTATACGAGTGGTGGCGCTCCGGTAAATATCAACCTTATTCTCTGGAAAGGTTAGTGAATCTTATTGCCGCAATAAAACAAACTCTCCCTCCTTATGTGAGAATTCAAAGAATTATGCGTGACATTCCCGCAACATTAATTGAGGCGGGTTGTAAGAAAAGCAATTTACGCCAACTAGTACAAAATAGATTAGAGGAACTCAATTCACGATGTAATTGTATTCGCTGCCGTGAATATGGTATTAAGCAACGAGAAGATGATACATTTTTTAATTCTTTGGAAGATTGTAAGTTGTATCGATTAGATTATGAGGCTTCTAAAGGAAAGGAAATCTTTTTATCATACGAAAATAAGGAGGATAAGTATCTAGTGGGATATTTAAGGCTCCGCAAACCATCTCTTCTCGCTCATAGACCGGAATTAAATAATGGAAGCACATTAATCGTAAGAGAGATTAAAGTTGTTGGAGAACTCGTTCCCAAAACCTCTAAACCCTATAAAAAAATTCAACTTCAGCATCGCGGATTTGGCGCTTCCTTACTTGAAAAAGCAGAAGAGATTGCTTATGATGAATTTGATGCTAAAAAACTTTCCATCATAAGCGGTATTGGTGTAAGAACCTATTTTAAGAATAGGGGCTATACATTGGATGGCCCTTATATGTCCAAAATTTTTAAAGCATAATTTCTAAGAATACATATTTAAAGAAGAAAATATAAGAAAACATTGTCTCTTGTCTTTTTTAATTTTTTTATTATACGAAATCGCATTAAATTAAACAATTGAATTATCGCAATATGGAGATCCTTAATATCACCATTACAGCTTACCTATATTATGGTAAATTATGCGAAGCTGAGGAATTAAAAAACTTATTTGCGGGTGGTCAATATCGTTGATTAGGATTTTTTTTCTACTTCTCCCTTAGTTATTAGCTGTAAGAACACCTATATAAGTGAACACTTCACTCATTATTCCGTATATAATTATAAGAATTAAGTTCTTCTTTTTAAATATTGATGTTAGACTAATTTTTCTCTCAAATCACTATAGACTATGCTTTAAATCTATGTAATCCTAAGTATAGAGTCGATATAAGCAAAAATGTTGGAAATGTATCTTTTAATTATAAGTTATAGAAATTATCTCAACAGAAAACATATAAAATTAAATAAGATTCATTATTCTATATATTAAGATATGTTGAAAACTTTGATTGATAATGACTAAAAAGAAATTTTTGTCACGAAAAAAAACGGTGCAACAATCACTTTCCATCCCTTTTCCCCTAAAATCTGAAATTATTAAATTTATAAAAGAAAATCGAGAAAAAAATCCCGATGACAAGAGATTTAGGAGCGTCTCAGCGTTCTACACTCATGTTATGCATAAGGCTATGGAAATATTTGAAAAAGGAAAAACATTAAAGACTTTTAAAGCTTTTGCCGATGAAGAAATATTAAAGTTTTATGAATCCTTTTCGTTTAGCGCAATTAAGTCTCTTTTTGAAATGATTACAGAAGTTAATCGCTATACGAAATTTAATTATCAAAGAACTTTAGGATTCTATACTAAAACACGTCAATTCATATTAGACAATCTTGAAAGACATGAATTAAACACCTATGAAACATTTCTTCAAAGAATTGAAACTTATTTTTTGAGTAATGGAATTGTGAAAGAACTTACAATAAAACCTCTGTTGGATGAATCAATGGAATATCCCGTGATTCAAATAGAAGCAGTAAGTGAATATGAAAATATTTCTTTTGAAAATGCCAAATTTTTTGCGGGAATATGTGCCCTTTTGGGAATAGAAGTGATTGATTTTGAATATTCAAGAGGAAAACCCTCCTCTTTCAGATTACAGGTGGTCCTTACCGCATTATTTTTTAAAGTCAATTATTTAAAACCTCAGATATATCATTTGTATAATATCAATATGGCGCATCTCATTAATTATGATGCAATTCTTCGGGATGAAGAGTATTATTTATGGATGAGAATGGCCGAGGATAAGAGTGTATACCTCGATTTTCATAGTACATCAACGAAAAAACAATGGCTCAACAGAATTGAATCTGATATCAAAAAAACTACTTCTGGTGAAGAGTTTTTCAAAAACAAAATAAAACTTAAAGAAATATTAAAATATCTTGAGAGCATTCATTGGATATCCCTCATTAATGAAGATGATCTGCTTTTTAAATTTTCCCTTCCAAAACACACTCATGAAACACAAAAGGACTTTATATTGCAGTATTTATCTCATTATTCACATATTAAAAAAATGGATAACAAATATCTCTTAACCGCCTAGAAAATGGGACAAAACTTCATAGTAAGTAAAAAAAGTGAAACACAATCAATCTCTCTCTCCAAGGATCTTAAAATAGAGATTGCAACCTATATTGAGCAAGGAAAAGAAGAATTTCCTTCTGATTCGAGATTCAAAAGTATTTCCTCATTTATAACATACCTAATGAAGAAGGCAATGAACATCTTTGAAGAAGGTAAAGAATTAAAGGATTTCGAAAATTTTGTTGACGAAAAGATTGTTTCTTTTTACGAACCCTATTCATTTAAAGCGCTCAAACCACTTTATGAAATGATAACCGAACCAAACAGATATCAGAGCTATGATTTTGAGGAAATAATCGCCTTTCTTTTAAATGTAAGAGAAATTGCTACTAAATCCCTTAGAGATAGAAATTTCAATCGATATAAAGCCTTTCTTAAGCGATTTGAGCTCTATTTTGCCAAAAACAAGATTGCTTCAAGTCTTAGCTTTGAACCTCTTACTAGCAAGGAGAGCGAATATATGGGCATTAGAATAAGTGCTCTTAGCAATTATATCAATATTTCTTACGAAAGTGCTAAAATATTTGCAGCTGAGTTTGCAATATTAGGATTGAGAGTAGTTGCCTTTAATTATTCTCCGGAGGAGAATTATTTTCGTATTGATTCTCTTCCAACACCCCTATTATTTGAAGATAGATTACTAAAGGATCAAAGAAAGCAACTATATGAAGAGAATATATCCTTTATTATTAATTCCAATAACGTTCTAAATGATAAAGACTACTATTTATGGATGAGATTGGCCGTGGATAAATCTCTCTATCTTAAGTTTCATAATCCTTCTGCAAGAGAAAGGTGGTTCGATTTAATCACATCAGATATTAAAGAATATCCCTCTAAAAATAAGTATGTATTAAATCTTCTAAAAATTTTTGAAAAACTTCACATAGGATCGGCACGGAAGCCCCGTCCTTTAGGGCGGGGAGGAAGTGCCGTTAGATAGTATTAAGTGACAAGA